>DATEQM010000074.1:0-20038 GCA_035272605.1 Candidatus Acidiferrales bacterium
GGGCAAATCAAGATGAGGAAGATCAAAGGCTTTCGGGAGATCGAAGAGAAACAGGAAAAGGCGGCTTAGAAGAAAAGATTTCCATGACTTCTCAGGAAAAATGCGCTATCAACTTTTCAACAGGATTCGGGACACAGCCGCCAGCTTTGCTCAAAGCCTTGAGCTGCTCAGCAAAAAGTCGTTCGAGGGTGGCGAAGAACGTAAGAAAGACATTTTGCGGCAGTACTACGTCTCAACTGTTCTAGGGGGTCTGGCCTTGCTGTCAATCATTGTCGCGTTCGCGTTAATGGTTGTCTTCGCCATCAAGAACGCCTCCCTGTTATAGCGTCTGCGCAGAGGATGAAAATGCATGCAGCGTGATGAGGTTCGGGCACGGCTTGAGGCCGCATTACGAATGCTGGTTGCGAACGATGCGTACTTGCTCACTCACGATCTCGGCGAGCGGTGCATCGCTTCGCGGTTGGCGATGTATTTACAGGCCGAGTTTCGTGAATACGCGGCGGATGCCGAATACAATCGTCTGGGCGATATCCCGAAGCGTCTCGAGCTTCCGAGGGAATGCGCGGGTTACCGCAATGAGCACGGTGAGAGCCTAGTAGTGCCGGATGTCCTTGTCCACCTTCGGGGACCGGAGGGTCCGAACATCCTCGTCCTGGAAGTGAAAAAGACATCGAATCCTTCTCCTCGTGACTGCGACAGGGCGCGTGTGCGTGCATTCAGGGAGCAGTTGGGATATGAGTTTGGTGCGCTGATCGAATGCGAGACGCGGCCCAGCCATGAGCCTGGTGCTCGCGTCGTGGAGTGGCTCGGCGGGTGACAGAATACTGGGACACCCAATCAACCGAATCGCCGGATGACCGGGATCAGTAGGCGCCTTGCTTCTCGAAAACCTCTCGTGGGTTCTCGGCGGAGATCGAAACTCGAATCCCGAATCCCGAACAATCGGGATCGGGACGAATCCCGAATCCCGAACAATCGAGATCGGGACGAAATTCGGGCAGAGCGGGGCGGGAATGACGTGGTTGGGAATGTGCAGGAAGTGCCAGCGGGGGAGGATGGTTTCCAGGGGCCGCTACCGGGCGTTCGGGTTTGTCGCTTAGCTCAGGGAAGAAAAGGCTCACAGACTGAAGTCTGTGCCACCTAAGCTGCGGAATTAGCAGCGTCCGCCGCGGTGGAAGCCGGAAGCCCTTTCGTGCTGGAGTCTTCCGCGCAACTTTTCGGCGGTTACCTGATCTTGCTCTAAATCCGCGACATCGTACTGGAGGTAAACGCCATGCTGCTTCAGAAAAGCATGCACTTCGATCCTGGTGTCGAAGCCCAGCATCCGGCGAACGGCCGATTCGGACAACCGTTCTGTACGGTAACCCTCAAGGGCCAGTGCTTCGAGCGCGACCCGCGCCGGGTCCTTGCCCTCGGAAGTGACTTGCCGTGCAAGCTCGTCCGGGATATTGAGGGTGATTTCCACGGGTTAAGGATACCACACGATGAATTCCCAGATGCCGGTGATGTCCTGCGCTGCGCCAGGGTGAAGTGCAAAACCCTGGTCCATGGTCATTTCGGCGGGCGCCGCTTGAGGAGGTCATCTTCGCGCAGGCGCAGGCCTGCAAAGAAGGCTTCCCCATCGATGGGTTTCACCCGGCCGGTCTTGACGTCGTCGTAGCGGCTGTCGAGCATGCCGCGGACTTCAGCCACTTCGCTGAGGTATCCGGCCATGGCGTCTTCCACGAGGTCTGCGGCCGGGCAGCCGCTCTTGGAGGCCAGTTCGTTGAGGCGCGATTCCGTCTCGGGCTTGAAATGTACTTCCATGCGTTTCAGTGTAAGGACGTCGCGGGACTCTGTCAAAGGCAATTGGCCAAAGAGGGCCGCGGCGGGAGGTGCTGCGGGCTGGCGCTGGGATTGGGAGTAGGCACGGATTCCCGGCGAAGAACGAAACTCGATTCCGCCGCGGCGGGACGAAACTCGAAATTCGGCTAAGGCCGGGCGAGCGGGGCCGTCCCCTTGTGAGAGAAAGCCGCCGGCTTCCGCGGCGGATTCGTTATGCGTGCGCGGGGGCCGACTGGCGAATGCGGCGGACGTGGATTTGGTTCTCGCGCTTGCGGGTTTGGGCGATGTCGTAGGAGGCCTGCATGCGCATGAGCGTGTCCATTTTCACGCCAAAGGCTTTCTCGATGCGCAGCGCCATGTCTCCGGAGAGGTCCGCTTTGCCGTTCAGGAGGCTGGAGAGCGCGGGCCGAGAAACGTGGAGAGCGGCAGCCGCAGCCGTTACGGACAGGCCCGCGGGCCGGATGATCTCCGTGCGGATGAAATCTCCAGGATGGGGCGGGTTCTTTATCGGCATGTCGTTTGTTCCTTTTTTCTAGTGATAGTCTTCCAAGTTCACGTCGTAGATTTCGCGTTCTGCCGTGTCGATACGGAACGTCAAGCGGCGGTTCCGGGTTACGCTGAGACTCCATGTGCCCTTGCGTTCCCCGGCCAGGGTATGCACCTTCCACGCGGGGAGGGAGCGCAATTCCTCGGGGTCCTGCATGTCGTCGAGGAATGCCAGCATCTTGCGGAGCTTGTCCACCGAATCGGGCGGGACGCCTTTGGCGCTGTCCTCAACGTAGAGCCTTTTCAGGCCCTTATGAGCGAAGGACCGTATCTTCACCGGGCGAACTGTAGCCTGTCACTTAACACTTGTCAAGGACGATGAATTGCCGGGGGGCCGGAGAGGGCACGGTCATCCCGTTCCCCTACTGGAGGGGGGAGGGCGCTGAGGATCGAAAAGCGATATTCGGCTGGGGCACGCGGCGGCTCCCGCTAGATACTTGTTTCCTTTTTCCGATGAGAGAATTCCTCGAAATCAAGGAGTTCAGAAGCTGATTACTTTGTCGCATTCTTCCGTCCAAGCCGCCAGTTCGTCCATGCTGCTGCGGCGCACCTGGGGGATGAGGGACTCGGGCGGAATCCCGCGAGCGTCCATACAGGTGCCGCAAGCGGCGACTGCCGCACCGGTGGCGGAAATGGCGCGCAACAGCTCTTGCGGGTTGTAGTCCGGATGGGCGGGAGCAAATCCGGCGATGCCGCACAAGACGCCGTCCCCCAGCAGAAAAACGCGGACAGCCGCCGTGCGCGAAAGCACAGCCGCCAGGCGCAGCCCGTTGTAGGCTCGCTGATCTCCATACGGAGAGTCGTTGAAGATGAATAGACAGTTCATTGTGGAGGGCTGGGCGACTCGCTGCGGCCGAAGCCTAATGGGGATGGCCGGCCTTGGCAGCTTTCTCGGCGACGCGCGCGGTGAACTTGGCGTAATCGATCACCGCCCGCTCATGGAAACCTGCGCTGATGACATCCACATCGTCGCGGCAGGACACCTTGAAGCGCAGTTTTCGGCCTTGGATCTCGAGGAGCTCGACCTCCGCCACGACGGTCATGCCGACCGGGGTTGCGGCGACGTGGCTGACGTCCACGTGAGTCCCCACGGTCCTTTCACCGGGGTCAAGATAAGGCCGCAAGGCCTCGAGACATGTACATTCGATGAAGCCAATCATCAAGGATGTGGCGAAGACGGGAGGCATGTCGGCGAAACCAAGGAAGGCCGGCGAGACGGCCGGGACCGCCGGGACCGTCAATCGTTCGTCAACGCGGATGCTTTGAGTGTGGCGCAGGCCGACTTTGAGATCCGGGCTCATTTTCGATTCTCCATGCAAGAGTTAATGGGGGCAAGAACGGCCAGGATACGGCTGGTTGCCCGCCTTTTATTACTTGTAACCTGAATCTCCGAATTGGACCTCTGGGTTGGGCATCGTACGCTTCCCTTGCCGTCGACACAACGAAATTGCCGGAAGAGCCGGCCGCCAAATTCCCACGGTCAGAAAAACACTGACCGTGGCTACCCAGGCAGGAAGAAAACGCCGAGCATCCGAGAACAAGCAGGGAGGGCGCAGCAAGCAGCGCCCTTACTGGAAGAGATCGAAAATCGAAAATCGGGCAGGAGGCGGAGGACCGGGTGGGTAGTTTGCAGGGGCTACTTCGCCGGTGAGGGTGAGTGCGTGGTTCCGGTATAGCGAAAGGCCAGGACCACGATGGCAGCGGAATCGGAGGCTGTTCCCGAGCGCCGGCCGGGGGAGAAGCGCCACTCGTGGACGGCAGCCAGGGCTGCGGGAGTGAGCGGTTCGGAGTCGCGCAGGATTTGCAGGGATGTGAGCTGGCCTTGCGGACCGACGTGGCCGTAGAGGATCACGCTGCCATCGCGCACGGCGGCGGGCGGGTATTGCGGCTCGACGGTAACGACGGGAAGCGCGCCGCGGTCGGGCGAAGACGGCAAGGGTTCGTCGTACTCATGGACCGGCGGGGTTCGAAGAGGCTCATAGGACTGCGAAAACAGGAAGGTGATGCCGACTCGCGCGGCGACCGGATGGCCGTCCTGGCGCGCGGGGAAAAAGCTCCAGGTGCGCACGGTGCTGAGGACATTTTCGAGGAAAGGGGATGCGCCGCGAACAACCGTGGTGTCCGTGAGCCGGCCTCGGGCGTCGATGAGGGCATCGAGCGAAACTTCGCCGCCGAAAAGGGATTGCGAGGGATAGGGCGAGGCGACCAAGGAAAGCGGAGCGGGAGGCGAGTAGCCCTGGGCAGGCGCCGCGGGGCCGTCGCCAGGCCCCAAAGCTCCCGAAGCGATGTGCCAGGGAATGCCCTTCTGCTGCAATAGGGCAATCGCATAATGGACGGGGACGGCTGCGCCTACGCCCTGCGGATCGCTATCCGGGGCATTGGCGGGCGGGACGAGGCCGGAGCGCAGCCATTGTCCTTCGACAAAGCCAACCACCTCACGGGACTGGGCGGAAACGACGGGAGCACCGCTCTGGCCGCGCCGCACTTCATGGTTGAAGAGGAACAATTCGGTTTCGCCGCGTCCGCGGAACAGTTGAGAAAACTGGAAATCGAAGACCTGGCCGGAGGTGCGGTCGTCAACGGGCGCGTCCAAGGTGTGCGCGTCGAGGGGCTGTGCAGGATAGAGAGCTGCGGCGAGCACGGCGCGGCCCTGCGAGAGCCAGCCGGAGGACAACGGCAGGAATCCGACTTTGTAGCCGAGTTCGAAGGGATTGGGCGTGGCCCGCAGGACGGCCACATCGTGATCGCGATCCAAGGCCACGAGCGTGGCCGGCAGGAACTGGGGCGGCCCCGCGGGCGGACGAAGCAGAATGTACGGCTGGCCTCCGCGAATCTGGCTGAGGACGTGCGCCGCGGTGACGAGGTAGCCCTGCTCGTTGATGAAGAAGCCGTCGCCGTAGAAAAGATAGCGATAGCCACGGTCGGAAGGAGACGGATCCACGGGGTAGACAATCGGACAGAGGGCCGAAGATAGCGCAGGGTCGTCTGAGGGAGTGCCGGGCGCGGCCTGCATTGCCGAGGGGCACAAAATACAAGCGAGGGCGGCGAGGGCTAGGGCGGCGAATATGCGATCGAGTTTCATTGCTGCGGAGAGAGGAGCAAAGTGCGTTGTCCCGCGGCAATCAGCATAGCGCTGACTGCGTGCAACGCAACTGGCCAGGGGGACAGTTCCTTAGGGCACGGAACGAAAACCCAAGGTCAGGGAGGGACTGACCGGGGGAAAAAGAAACGGCCGGCAGTGAGCGCTGCCGGCCGTGAGGGTTTCTCAAATTGCGGCGGAACTTACCTGCGTCCACCACCATGGCCGCCACCACCCGCACGGGCGCCACCACCATGGAAGCCGCCGCCGGCACGCATACCACCGGCGACCGGTCCGCGAGCGACTGCGCCACCGCGGAAGCCATTGCTGACCGGCCCGCGGGCAACTGCACCACCGCGACCAGCGTATGCTCCGCCGTAGGCGCCGCGGCCAGCAACTGCACCGCGTCCGGCATAGCCATATCCGCGACCGTAATAGCCGCCGCGGCCGTACCAGCCATGGCCCCAGCCGTGGTACCACGGGCCGGCGCCGATAAATACGCCGCCGACAAACCAGTCAGGGCCGTAATAGCCGTAAGGCGCGCAGGCGTACGGGGCATACGGGTAGTAGCCGTAGACACAGGCGGGAGCAGGGCCCAAATAGGCCGGGCCACCGCCGACGCCGACCACCACTTGCGCGTGTGCGGCAGGAACCAGAATCAGGAAAAGAGCGAGTGCAGGGAGAAGTTTTAGGTATCGCATGATTGGACCCCTTTCTAATGAGATCCTCGAAGCCTCTATCGAACTACGAGGCTATGAGGAGCAAGAGCGTTGCCAAAGGGCGAGGTCGGCGGAGGGATTTGCAAGGTGCTTATTTTCAATGCGATGCGGGCGCCCACTTTCCAGCGATGCATTTTGAACCAGTGCGGAAGATGGTGGTTTTCGATGGTCGCTGGTGCTTTTCGGCCAGGTGGGAGCCGAACCAGAAGCAGAGGATTGGCGCGGCGCGCGGGGAGTCGTATAATGATGCGTTTAGCTACAGCGATTGAAGGGTCACAGAGGGCACGTTGGCTGACTCGAAGGCTTCCACCACGGGCGGGACCGCACCCGAGGCCATCCAGGTGCGGGGCGCGCGCGTCCACAACCTGAAGAACATCAGCTTCGACATTCCGCACAACGCGCTGACGGTAGTGACCGGCGTAAGCGGCTCCGGCAAATCCACGCTGGCGTTCGACACCGTATACGCCGAAGGCCAGCGGCGCTACATCGAATCGCTCTCCGCCTACGCGCGGCAATTCCTGGAGCGCATCGAGAAGCCGGACGTGGATTCCATCACCGGAATCGCGCCGGCCATCGCCATCCGGCAGCGGAACTCGACGCGCAACCCGCGCTCCACCGTGGCTACCTCGACGGAAATCTACGACTACCTGCGGCTGCTCTACGCGCGCGTGGGCCGGACGATTTGCGGCAACTGCGGGCAGGAGGTGCAACGCGACACGGTGGATCAGATCGCGGACGGCGTGCTCTCGCGTCCGGCGGGGCAGCGGTTCTACATGCTGTACCGGTTCGAGCCCGCGGCCAGCCCCGCTGCCCCTGCCGCCGTTCCCCGGCGCACGCGCGCCCGCGCCGCCGGCCCGCCGGAAGCGCCGAAGCCGTCGAGAGACGACCTGCGCCGCGCGCTCGCCGACCTGCAGAAGCGCGGCTTCAATCGGCTGTACCAGGCGGGGCGCGTCTACGAGTTCACGGCGCCGGAGGAGCTACTGGACCTGGATTTCGCGCAGCCGGTGTACGTGGTGGCGGACCGCCTGAGCGTTTCCCCGGAGGTGCGCTCGCGCCTGATTGACGGCGTGGAACTCTGCTACCGGGAGGGGCGCGGCGAGGCCATTCTTGAATTTCCCGCGGAGGCCGCCACGGGCGGCGCCGTGGCGGGGGATTCCGCGACAGCGGGCGAGCGCGCCGCAGCGGGTGAACCCACCACGGCGGGCGAGCGCCTGGTGTTCAACGAGCGGTTTGAATGCAAACGGTGCGGCATCGCCTACCAGGAGCCGGAGCCGAGCCTGTTCAGTTTCAACAGCCCCTACGGCGCCTGCCCGCGCTGCCAGGGCTTCGGCAACACGATTGATTTCGATTTGAACCTGGTGATCCCGGACCGCAGCAAAACGCTGAATCAGGGCGCGATTGACCCGTGGACGAAGCCGCGGTACCGCCAGCCGTTCGCCGAGCTGAAGCGCTACGCGAAGGCCAACGGGATCCCACTGGATGTGCCTTTTCGCGAACTTTCCGCGCGCCACCAGGAGCTGGTGATCGAGGGGGATCCCGCAAAGCGGGAGTACTCCGGCATCAAGGGGTTCTTCGCATGGCTGGAGCGGAAGAAATACAAGCTGCACGTGCGCGTGTTCCTGAGCCGGTACCGCGGCTACGCCATTTGCCCCGACTGCCACGGGACGCGGCTGCGGCAGGAGGCTCGCGCGGTGAAGATCGAAGGCCGGGCCATCACCGATATCTGCAAACTGACCGTGGCCCACGCCCGCGAATTTTTCAGGGGGCTGCAGTTGAGCCCCGTGGAGAGGCGGGTGGCCCAGAAAATCCTGGAAGGGGTGAGCCAGCGGTTGGGCTTTCTCGATGACGTGGGGCTGGAGTACATCACGCTCGAGCGGCTCACCTCGACGCTCTCCGGGGGCGAAGCGCAGCGCATCCAACTGGCGACGTCGCTGGGCTCGCGGCTGGTGGGCGCGCTGTACATCCTGGACGAGCCTTCCATCGGGCTGCACCCGCGTGACACGCACCGGCTGATTGAAATCCTGAAAACGCTGCGCGACCTGGGCAACACCATCCTGGTGGTGGAGCACGACCGCGACCTTATCCTGGCCGCGGATCACGTGCTAGACCTGGGGCCGGGCGCTGGCGAACACGGTGGCCGGCTGATTTTTTCCGGCACGCGCGAGCGGCTGCTGGCCGACGCCCGCAACGGCAGCCTGACGGCGCGCTATCTGACCGGAGAGGCACGGGTGGCGGTTCCCGCGGTGCGGCGCAAACCCTCCGGCGGCTTCCTGCGGCTGCACGGCGCGCGCGGCAACAACCTGCAGGACATTGATCTGGCCATTCCGCTGGGTCTGCTGGCCTGCGTGACCGGGGTATCCGGCTCCGGCAAATCCACATTGGTGCACGAAGTGATCTGGCGGGCGCTGGAAGCGCGGCGGAATGGCCGGAGCATCCGCGAATTCTGCGCGCGGATGGAAGGGGACGCGCTGCTGCGGGACTTCGTGCTGGTGGACCAGTCGCCGATCGGGCGCACGCCGCGCTCGAATCCCGCGACCTATCTGAAAGCTTTCGACAGCATCCGCGACGTGTATGCCGCTACACCCGAGGCGGTGCGCCGCGGGTTTTCGTCGGGAAATTTTTCATTCAACATCCCCGGGGGGCGCTGCGAGGCCTGCCAGGGCGACGGCACGGTGACCGTGGAAATGCAATTTTTGGCCGATGTGGAGCTGGTGTGCGAGGAGTGCCACGGGACGCGCTTCAAATCCAGCGTGCTGGAAGTGCGCTACCGCGAAAAAAACATCCACGAGGCACTGCAACTGACGGTGAGGGAGGCCGTGGCGTTTTTCTCCGGCGTGCCGCGCGCGGTGGCGAAACTGCGCGTGCTCGATGAAGTGGGACTGGGCTATTTACGGCTGGGCCAGTCCGCAACCACGCTCTCGGGCGGCGAGGCCCAGCGGCTGAAGCTGGCCGCGCACCTCACGCAGGAATCCAGCGAGGGCGTGCTGTACATTCTGGACGAGCCGACCACCGGGCTGCACTTCGAGGACATCCAGAAGCTGCTCACTTCGCTGCGCAAACTGATCGAGCGGGGCGCTTCGCTGCTGGTGATCGAGCACAATCTGGACGTGATTAAATCCGCCGACTGGGTGATTGACCTGGGCCCCGAGGGCGGCGAGCGGGGGGGCCGCGTGGTGGCGGCGGGAACCCCCGAGCAGGTGGCGCGCAATGCGCAGTCCTACACCGGAAAGTTTCTCCAGCGGGTGCTGAACCACAACGGCAACAAACGTCCCCGATCTCCGGCGGTATAACGCGGGGGTCCTGCCCGGCGGGACCCGCGGCTTTTCCGAGCGTGTCCCCTCCCCTCTCCCCTCGCCCCTCCGTGCCCACGCCACCCGCATCTGCTACGATAGACGAGCGGGTGGATGACCATGCGCCGGTCGGGGACGCGCGAGCTCATATGTGTCCGTTTCGCCGCCGGGCTGTTCTCCGCGCTGCTTGCCGCGGCAATCTGTGCCGCGCCCGCCCTGGCCGGCCAACCCCTGGACCGCTTGCGCGAAGAATTCCGGCAGGAGACGGACGCGGTGCGGCGCGCAAAGCTCTTTCCCAAGCTCGGCTCGGCCCTGCTCGCCGAAATGAGGAAACAGGAAGAGGCGAAGCAGTACGACCGCGTACTCCCGCTGTTTCTCGAGTATCACGATAGCGCCGAGGCCGCTTTTTCCGGCCTGGCCGCCACCGGGCGCGACCCGGGGAAGAAATCCGCGGGCTTTCGCGAACTCGAAATGCACCTGCGCACATCGCTGCACCAGTTGAGCGACGTGGTGTTCGGGATGCCTTTCGACGAACGGAAGACGTTGCGCAAACCGGAGAAAGACATCGAAGACTTGGACAACCGGCTGGTGAAAGGGCTGTTTCCCCGGGAGCCGGAGACAGACAAGACGCCACCCTCCGCGGCCAAACCGCATCCACAGGATTGAGGGGGGCGCGCGCAATGCGGAATGGGAAAATGAAGCGAATGGCAAAAGCCGGCGCGATCTGCGTGGCGGCGACGCTGGTTGCAGGGACGCTGCCCACCCTCGCGCGGCCGGCCCGCGCGCCCGGGTCATCGCAACTGCCGAAAAAGGACTACCTCAGTCCGCTGGAGGCCGACCAGATCCGCGACGCGCCGACTGTCTCCGACCGCGTGAAACTTTTTTTGGGGTTCGCCGCCGACCGCCTGCGCAAGCTTGACTACGAACTCCAACGGAAGGAAAAGGACCGCCTGTGGTCGGAGCGGGTCGCGGGGCTGATTAACGCCTACACGGGTTGCGTGGACGACGCCGCGGATTTCCTGGAATCGGGCCTTGAGAAACAGGAGAATCTCCGCCCGGGCACGAAGGAACTCGATATACGCACGAAGGAGTTTCTGCCCAGGGTGCGCGAGCTTCGCGCGAATCCGCTGCTCGCCGATTTCAAATCCGATCTCGACGACGCCATCGAAGCGACGCAGGATGCCGCGGCAACCGCCGAAAGCGTGGCGAAAGAACTTTCCGCGGCTCCTGAGCGGAGGCGCCCGTGATCCGCCGCGCGTCCCGCGGCCGCGCTGCCCTCCCATGACGCGCCAGCCAGCCAGAAAGATTTCGCGCCGCGCCGCGGTTCCCTTCCCCGGCGGGGCCGCGATCTTCCGCAGAATGTTCGCTCGACTGGGATGCCGGGGCCGCGCGCCGCACTTCAACGTGGCGTTCTATCCCTACGCGAGTCTAAGCCACACCATCCGCCTGCGCGGCGAGGAGGCGGAGGCGCGCCTCTCCGACCTGATGCGGGGTGCGCCACTCGAAGCGCTGGAAGCCGCCGCCGCCATTCTGCTTGCGAAGCTCTACCGCCTGCGGCTGCCCGCGCCGCTCGGCGAGATTTACCGTCGGTTCGCGGATAGCGCACGCATCCGCCGCCGCCTGGCCCGCGCACGTCGCCGCCGGGGGCGCCGCAAGCACACCGGCCCACAGGGACACGCGCACAACCTGGCAGGAATTTTTGAAAGGATGAACGCCGAGTATTTTTCAGACCGCCTGCCATTGACCGATCTCGGATGGAGCACAGAAACCTGGAGACGGCAACTCGGCGTGTTCGATCCGGGGATGCGCCACATCGTGATCAACCGGAGGCTGGACCACCGGCAGGTGCCGGATCACGTGGTGGCCTACGTGGTGTATCACGAAATGCTGCACCTGGAGCGGGCCTCGCCGGAACGCTTCGGCTCCGCCGCCGGGCTGTCCGCCGCCGCTGGCGACGCCTGCCACCTGGGACTGCACACTCCCGAATTCCGCCGCGCCGAGCGGCGGTATCGCGACTTCGCGCGCGCGCGCAGATTCCTGCTCCGCGCGGGCCTGTGGTAGAGGTGGCGCAGCCACTCTCGCAGGCGAATGTTGCGGCGGAAGCGATCCGAAGAGTCTGTCCTTGAAGATTCTCCGGAAGCGCGCGACCATAGCCAGCGACGATCGCCGATGGCGGCCACCGATCATCCTCTGTCTCCGGCTTCCTTCTCGCCCTCGCCGGCCGCCGTTCGTCCCGCCGCATCCTGGATCTGGGGCCCCTGGCTTGATTTATTGATCGGGTGCGGGGGCTGGTCCGCGCCGCTGCTGCTGGTGGCCTTCCTGGCCACGCAATCGCACGCCCAGCAGTGGTCGTTTGCCTTCTACTTCCTCGCGCTGCTGTTCAACTATCCCCACTTCATGGCCACGGTGTACCGCGCTTACCGCACGCGGGAGCAGTTTGAGAAATACCGCATCTTCACCGTGCACATCGCGCTGCTGCTCGTGCTCGCCGGGGCTCTCACCCACGCACTGCCCGTCCTTCTTCCCTGGCTGTTTACGCTCTACATCTGCTGGAGTCCCTGGCATTACTCCGGGCAGAACTTCGGGCTGCTGATGATGTTCTCGCGCCGCGAGGGCCTGGCGCCAGAGCCGCGGGAGCGCCACGCTCTCTATGCTGCGTTCATCGCCTCGTACGTGCTGCTGATGCTGAGCTTCCACACCGGGCCGTCCACCGACGACATGATCCTCTCCCTGAACATTCCGGCACGCTGGGCGCTGTGGCCGAAAGCAGCGTGCGCCGTGTTTTTTCTGGCCGCCGGCGGCTGGGCGCTGGCACGATTCCAACGGCGGGGCGGCGGGTGGCGCGCCATGGCCGCGCCGGCTACTCTTTTCGCGTCGCAATTCCTGTGGTTCGTGCTCCCCGTGGGACTGGAAATCACCACCCACTTGCAGGTGCCGCAAACGCGATACAGCACCGGCATACTCGCCGTGCTCCACTCCACGCAATACATCTGGATCACCAGCTATTACCAGCGGCGGGAAGCGCGCGCGGCGGGCCAGGCGGGCTGGCGGTTCAGCAGCTATTTCGTCACGCTGATTGCTGGCGGCATCGCCCTGTTCATCCCCGGCCCGTGGATCGTGAGCCGGCTGCTGCACGCCGATTTCGCAGCGAGCTTCTTGACGTTCACGGCGCTGGTCAACATCCATCACTTCATCCTGGACGGCGCCATCTGGAAGCTGCGCGATTCGCGCGTGGCCGCGCTGCTGATCGACACGGGAGAAAAGGCGCCGTCCGCCACTCCCCAGAGCGTCCGTGCCGGGCGCAGCGCGCTGGACGCGGTTCGCTGGTTCGCCGGCTATTCGCGGGGCGCGCACGCGACCCGGGTGGCCGCCGCGCTGCTGCTGTGCGGCTGGGGCCTGATGGATCAGGCGCGCTTCTACTGGGCCAACGTGGCGGGCGGCATTGCGCCGCTGGAACGTGCGGCGCGACTGAACCCCTACGACAGCGCTCTGCTGACGCGCATCGCTCACGCGGACCAACGAGGCGGCGATTCGCCGGACGCCATTGCCATGCTCACACGAGCCGTCGCGTTGCGCCCCGAGCGGCGCAGCTTGCGGCTGGCGCTGGCGCGCGCCCTGCTGGCCTCCGGGCGCTACGCGGATGCCGACCGGATCTATCGCGACCTCCTGGCGCATTATCCCAACGACGTGGACGCTCTGGTGAACGACGGCCTTCTGGCGCAGCGGCTGGGACGGCGAGAGGAAGCCATGGACGATTGGCGCCGCGCCGTGGAGCTCGATCCCTCGCAGGGGAACGCGCAGTTGTACCTGGGAGACGCGCTCGCCGCCCAGGGCGAAGATCAGGCTGCCGCGCGCCACTACCGTGCCTACCTGAAATTGGCGGCCGAGCATCCCGAGCAGCATGCCAACGAGGGCCGCATCCAGCTTGCCGCGATCATCAAAATCGCCGACGCGGACGCGCACGCGCGTCACGCGGCGGAAGCCGCCATGGGATACGACTCCGCGGTCGCGCTGGCCGAAAAAGACCACGACGCGATGATGGAAAGTCTCGCCCTGGTGCATCACGCCGATTTCGAGCTTTCCCAGGGACGGCGCCAAACCGCCGCGCAGCTATTTCAACGGGCTTTGGTTCTGGATGCCGGGCTCAAAGACGCCGAGGCGGTTGCCGCCGATTGGGCCGAGTACGGCCAGTTTCTGCGCAGCAGCGGACAACCGGAGCGGCTCGCTTATGCGTGTTTCCAGCATGCGGAGAATCTCCTCCGGAACACGCCGGGCCAAGAACAGGAAACCGTAAACAAATTGCGCGCCGCGAGCGAAGCGCGCCTGGGACGAGAGGCCGCCGCGGTCCGCAGAAATCTCGACGCCATCCTGAAGGAAGCCGCCGCGCTTCCGCCCACTGCCTTCGCGCACCCGTAGGCACCTCAGCGGCTGAAGCCGCGCGACATTTGCGCCGCTTGCGGCACGGTTGAAACCGTGCCCTGACGGAATGGGGCGTTGCCACAGAGGGTCGGAGGCCCCGCCGCGGACGCGAGCCACGCCGAAAAAAAGCGGCGGCGAGCCGCCGCACTCCAGAGCTGAGGATGTGGATTTGCTTTACGGCTTGGTGGCAGCGGCGCGGCGCCGGTCTTCTTCCTGTATCTCGCTCTGGAGGCGCGCCACGCGTTTGCGCATGTCTTCCGCGTCCTTGTCTTTCGGCGCCACTTCGATGAACTTCTGGTAAGCGGCCATGGCCTCGGGTAGGAACTTCTTCTTTTCGTAGGCCTCGCCCATCAGGCGGTAGGCGTCCGCGTAGTCGGGCAGGAGGTGTGCCGCATCCTTGAAGCGGTCAATCGCGGCATCGTACTTCTCCTTCTTCATGTAGTACTGGCCGACTTCCACGTCGTGCTGCGCCGGGGCCGAATTGTTGATGCGGCGGGAAATCTTGTCGCTGCCATCCGGAGCGGCCGGGGGAGCGGGCTGCGGCCCCTGCCCCTTATTTTTCTGCGCCGGCTTGGAACTGGAGCTGGATTCCTGCGAACTGGAATCCTGCGAACTGCTGCTCTGCGCCCGCGCCGCGCCCGGCCACACCAACGCCGCCACACATGCCGCGGCGAGGATTGTGCCAGGGAGTCTCATGCTTCCAGTGGTTTTTCGATGCGCTCTGCTATCATCGTCGTTGCTCCGGCCCGCCGGAGCGCCTTCGCCCCGCGCCGTGGACCTCAGGGAAAAAGCCGAGACGCTGCCCGCCCAGCCCGGAGTCTACCTCTTCCAGGACGCGCAGGGAACCGTGCTGTACGTGGGCATGTCCGTCTCGCTGCGCTCCCGGGTGCGGTCCTACTTCTCCGACGCGCGCGCCTCCGATCCGAAAAATGCGGCGCTGCTGCGCGAGGCTGCCGGGCTGGAATACATCGTGGTGGACAACGAGCGGGAAGCCCTGGCGCTGGAAAACAACCTGATCAAGCAGCACCAGCCCCGCTTCAACATCCTGCTCCGCGACGATAAGACCTATCCTTACATCAAATTCACGGCCGGGGAGAAATTCCCGCGTGTGTACGTCACTCGGCGGTTGAAAAAGGACGGCTCACTCTATTTCGGCCCGTATTTTCCGGCGAGCCTGGCCTACCGCATCGTGCGGCTGATCCACAAATGGTTCAAAGTTCCCTCCTGCACCGTGGACCTGACGCGCGCGCACCCGCGCCCTTGCCTGGAATATCACATCCACCGCTGCCACGGCCCGTGCGTGTCGGGGCTGGTGACGGACGAGCGCTATGCCGATGCCGCCCGGGACGTGCGCCTGTTCCTCGAAGGTCGCAAGACGGAGCTACGCGCGGGCCTGACGGAGCGCATGCAGCGCGCCTCCGGCGAGGAGCGATTCGAGGAGGCCGCCGCGCTCCGCGACCTGCTGGCGACGCTGGGGGACGTGGAAGAACGTCAGAAAATGGCCGCGGCCGCCGGGGACGATACCGACGTGCTCGCCTGGCATGCCGAGCCGCCGCTGGTGTGCGTGAACCTGTTCCACCTGCGCGGCGGCCGCGTGGTGGACCGGCGGGATTTCTACTGGGAGAACCAGGAAGCCTTTTCGCCGGGAGAATTCCTGCCGGCGCTGCTCAAACAGATTTACCTCGATTCCGCCTACCTGCCGCGATTTCTGCACGTGCCCATGGATTTCGAAGATCGCGGGCTGCTGGAAGAGATCCTGACCGAACGGGCCGGGCATCGCCTGGAAATCCTGGCGCCGCAGCGGGGGCCAAAACGCGCCCTGGTGGAGCTGGTGGAGAAAAATGCCAAGCTGTGCTTCGACCAGCGCTTCCGGGTGCTTCGGCCGTCGTCCAAGGCCATCGTGGAAGCGCTGGAAGCCGCTCTGAACCTCACGGAAAAGCCGCGGCGCATTGAATGCTTCGACGTCTCGCACATCCAGGGAACGGACAAGGTGGCCTCGCTGGTGGTGTGGGAAGACGGCAAGCTGCGGAAAGGCGAGTACCGCAAATTCATCATCCGCGAGGTGGCCGGCAACGACGATTTCGCCAGCATCCACGAGGCAGTGCTGCGCCGCTACCGCCGGCTGCGCGACGCGCAGAAATCCCTGCCGGGCCTTATCCTGATTGACGGGGGGATCGGGCAGCTCCACGCGGCGGCACAGGCGCTCGAGGAGCTGGGCATCATCAACCAGCCGCTGGCATGCATCGCGAAGCGCGAGGAGATTCTCTACGTCCTGGGCCAGGAGAACGACCCGGTGCGCCTCGACCGCCATTCGCCCATCCTGCACCTGGTCCAACTGATCCGCGACGAAACTCACCGCTTCGCCGTCACCTTCCATCGCCAGCGCCGCGGCACGCGCCAGCGCCGCAGCGCGCTGCTCGAGGTCCCCGGCATCGGCCAGCGCACCGCGGAAAAACTCCTGCGGCATTTCGGCAGTCCTGCTCGCGTCGAGCAGGCTTCTGTAGATGAACTGCGCGCCGTAGTTACACGCGCCCAGGCTGAGCGCCTCTCCAAGCATTTCCATCAGGGATAGCCAGGATCCCGTCCCGCGCCTGCGGGCATGGCGGGACCGTGGGCCATTTTGTACCTGGGTTTTCTCAGACTTTCATTTTCCGTCGGCTTCGCCGCCTTCGCCCAAGTATGACCACCGGTCATGTTTGTACTCAATTCCTGCTTTTCTATTCTTCCCTGTGGAACGCCGCCACCCCGTTTGCTTGCATCACCGGAGGTCTCGTGCTAGCGTGCCTGTCTGGGGGATTCTCATGAGTGATAATAGCGGCAACAAGGTCAGTTATTTCCTGGTGGGGATGGGAATCGGCGCCCTGCTGGGAATCCTATTCGCGCCCAAGTCCGGCGAGGAAACGCGCGACTTACTGGTGCGCCGCGCGGACGAAGGCAAAGACTACGCGCAACGCAAGGCGCGCGAACTGCGCGAGCGCGCCGACGACCTAGTGGAGCGCGGCCGCGACGCCGTGGATACCGGGCGCGACACGATCAACGACGCGATCGAGGCCGGCAAGGGAGCCTATCGCCAGGCCAAGTCCAAGAACTGAATGACGGGGCGATAGCCGCCGGAAGTGGGCAGCGGCGCGCCCGGGAACAGGTCCGGAAACTTCGATGGAGAACTGGGTCGCATTCTTCGTGATTGTCGCCTGCCTGGCCATCGTCATGCAGGCGCTCATCCTGGCCGGGATGTTCCTGGCCATGAAGAAGACGAGCGAGCACGTGATCCGCGTCTCCACGGAAATCAACAGCAAGCTGCTGCCGGTCCTGGAGAAGACCAACTTTCTGCTGGAGGATTCGCGGATGCGGTTCTCCAGCGTGGTGGCGGACACCGCGGAAATCGTTCACATTGCCCGCAACCAGGCGAACCGCTTTGACCGCGTGATGGAAGAGGGACTCGAGTTGCTGCGCACCCAGATCGTGCGCGCGGACCAGGTGATCACCGGCGTGCTCGAATCGGTGGAAGAAGCGCACACGCAGGTGCGCAAGAGCGTGACCGGCCCGGTCTCGCAGATGGCCGCCGTATTGCGCGGGCTGAAGGCCGGGCTCGACATGTTTACCAGCGCGAAGACCCCGAAGGGCGAGCGTTCCCGCCAGCAAACCTCCGAAGAAGAACTGTTCATTTAGTAAAAGCGCCGCAGGACCGGCATCTGTCCGCGTGCCGTCTGCGGTGAGGGCCGGGTGTGTCCGGGTGGAGGCCTGAACTAATTCATTGAATCCAGCCGCCGCCGAGGACGCATTCGCCGTCGTAGAAGACAGCCGCCTGGCCAGGGGTGATGGCGCGCTGGGGAGCGTCGAACCTCAGGCGCACGCGGCTTGAGGGCGAGGCATCGCCGGAACGACCGTCCCCACCGCTGCCGGCCGCACCGGCCGCGATGGGTTCCACCCAGGCCGCCGCCGGCTCGTGCCGGTGGCGAATCTTCACGTCGGCGCGGACCGGCGAGTCCAGCCGCCCCACGGCAATCCAGTTCACATCGTCCACTTCGCAGGTGTCGCGGAAGAGCGCGCGGTCATCGCCCACCACCAGGCGCCGCGCCTCCGGCTCGATGCGCACGACGTACATGGGCTGGCCGGTGGCCAGGCCCAGGCCGCGCCGCTGCCCCACGGTGAATTGATGGACACCGGCATGTGCGCCAACCACTTGTCCCCCGGTGGTCACGATCTCCCCGCCCGTCTCTTCCGGGACGCTGCCCTGCTCCTGGAGATAGGCGGAGATGAACTGCGCGTAATCGCCTGACGGGACGAAGCAGATTTCCTGGCTCTCGGGCTTTTCCGCCACGGGCAGGCGCATCTTGCGCGCCGCGTCACGCACCTCCGCCTTGGTGAGATCGCCGAGCGGAAACAGCGTGCGTGCGAGCTGCTGCTGCGTCAGCCCGAACAGGAAGTAGGACTGGTCCTTCGCCGCGTCGTGCGCGCGCCACAATTCCCATCGGCGCGTGGAGTTGTTCCAGCGCACGCGGGCGTAATGGCCAGTGGCCAGGCGCTCGGCCCCGATCTGCCGCGCGGTCACGAGCAGCTCGTCGAACTTTACCGCCGTATTGCACTGCGCGCAGGGAATGGGGGTGCGGCCCGCCAGGTAATCCTGCACAAACGGCCGCACCACCGCGGCTTCAAATTGCCGCTCGAAGTTCACCACGTAGTAGGGGAATCCGCAGTGTTCGGCCACGCGCCGTGCGTCGTAGACGTCGTCCAGCGAGCAACAGCGGTGCGCCACAGGGCCGTCGCCGGCCAGTTCCGGCAGGCGCCGCTGATTCCAGAGCTGCATGGTGAGCCCGATGACCCGCAGGCCCTGACGGTGCAACAGGCCCGCCACCGCGGAGCTGTCCACCCCGCCGCTCATGGCGACGACGATCGTTTCAGTTGTGGCCGCAATGGTCATATAAAACTGTAGAGGCAGCTTTACGCCGCCTGGAGTGCAACCGCGGCTAGACGGTTCCCGCGGCGCGCGTGGCGGGATAAGCCCGCCGCTACTTCACCACCGCGGGCTTCTGATACGCCGGGGAAAGCTCCCGCAACTGCTCCACAGCCCGCGGCACAACGGATAGGGCGTAATCAATCTCTTCCACGGTGGTCTCGTGCCCCAGACTGAAGCGCAGGCTGGCTCGCGCATCTTCCGGCGGCAGGCCGATGGCCGTGAGTACGTGTGAGGGTTCCACCGCGCCCGCCGAGCATGCCGCGCCGGTGGAGCAGGCCACGCCCTTCAAATCCAGCGCAATGACCAACGCTTCGCCTTCGACATACGGAAAGGTGATATTCGTCGTATTCGGAGTGCGCAGCACGCGGCCGCAGTTCACTCGGGCGTGCGGCACCCGCGCGACGAGTTCACGCTCCAGGCGGTCGCGCAGCGCCGCGACGCGTTCGCCGTCGGCGGCGAGGTTCGCGGCGGCCAGCTCGGCCGCGCGCCCCAATCCCACAATTCCGGTCACATTTTCCGTGCCCGGGCGCCGGTCGCGTTCGTGGTGGCCGCCGAAGAACAGCGGACGGAGCCGCGTCCCCTGCCGCACGTAGAGCGCGCCCACGCCCTTCGGCGCGCGCAGCTTGTGGCCGGAAATCGAGAGTAGATCCACGCCCAGCCGTGCAACCGCGATGGGGAGTTTGCCGACGGTCTGCACCGCGTCCGAGTGGAAGTAGACGTCGGCCTCCAGGGCGATGCGGCCGATCTCCTCGATCGGCTGCACGGTGCCCAGCTCGTTGTTTGCGTGCATCACGGTAATGAGCACGGTTTCGGGCCGCAGCGCCCGGCGCACATCGGCCGGGTCCACGACGCCGTCTGCGCTGACCGGAACGTAGGTCACAGCCACGCCATCGCGCTCGAGGGCCTGGCAGGTGTTCAGCACGGCATGGTGCTCGATCTGCGTCGTGATGACGTGCTTCGGCACGCCCGTCGACGGCGCAACAATTCCGAAAATTGCCAAGTTGTCGGATTCCGTGCCGCCGCTCGTGAACACGATCTCCGCCGGCCGCGCTCCAATGATCGCCGCAACAACTCCTCTGGCCCGCTCCACGGCCGCACGTGCCCGCTGCCCAAACGAATGGATCGAGCTGGCGTTCCCCGGCTCCTGGGCGAAATACGGCAGCATCGCCTGCAGCACTTCCGGGGCGACAGGCGTGGTCGAGTT
>DATEQM010000075.1:0-19520 GCA_035272605.1 Candidatus Acidiferrales bacterium
CCGGGCTGGTTTTCTGAGAAGGAAAAGAAGAAGTAAACGTTCGCCCGGCCAGCACTTCGTCCATTGCCCGGAGCAGGTCGTTGGCCATGAATAGTTTCACCACGTAGCCCAGCCCCCCGGCGTCCTGGCAGGCCTTCAGAATGTCGGTGTCCTCGTGCACGGTCAAGAAGACAATTCCGGCGTTGTTGCCCCTGTTTCTCAGCTCTCGGGCCACCTCGATCCCGCTCATCTCCGGCATGGTAATATCCAGAACCACCAGGTCAGGCGCGTGCTGGAGAGTCAATTCCAGAGCGGCGCGCCCATCGGAGGCCTGGCCAACAACGTCAAATGACTTCCGCAAGAGAGCGGCAACTTCGCTGAGCACGGGGGCGAGATCGTCAGCCACGACCACACGTTTTCTTTTCATAGCAACTCGTCTCTGACCCCTGGGTCATCTCCGTTATCCACGCTGGAGGGGCAGGGCGGAACCGGTCTGCGCGGCACTTTCCGCCCACGCAAGGCGCTTGCGCTGCGTGGAGATCAGGCTTCTCCCCTATGCTCCTCGCGGGGCGGTCGGAGGGGTATTGGCAAAACTTACGCAATTGAGCGGGAAAGGCGGAGCCTGTCAGGCGGAGATGATTCGGTGCTTCACGGCATAACGCACGAGTTCGGCGCTGGACTTGATTTGAAGCATTTCCATGACGCGATATTTATGCGAGGCCACAGTCCGCATGGTGATGTTCAGCCGATCCGCTGTTTCCTTCATGGAGTATCCTTCAGCCAGGAGTTGAATCACCTGCCGTTGCCGGATGGTCGGTTCGGGAGCCCGCGCACGCGATTTCGGGTCGAGCAATGATATCTGGGCCAGGCCTCCCTGGATGTGAGGCGTCACGTAGGTACTGCCTTTGAGCACTTTTTCGACCGCCTTGGTCAACTCCAGTGCTGCGCCCTGCTTGAGCAAGTAGGCGGAGGCCCCGGCCCGAAAGGCTTCTCCGACCATGTAGGGGTCTTCATTCATGGTCAGAATGACCAGTTTCACCCCGGGCATGGTCTGTTTGATCAGTCGTCCCGCATCCAGCCCGTTCAGTTGGGGCATGGCAATGTCCAGGACGATCACGTCTGGCTGCAACTTTTCCGCCGCTTTCAGCAGTGCGCGCCCATCAGCGACTGTGCCCACAACTTCGCAAGCGGGCTCCAGCACTCCCTTGAGCGCGTCGGCCAGCATCTGGTGGTCATCCGCCAGCAGCACACGTGGGCGTTTCATCGGACGCTTCCTCCTGCAATCTGTGACTTTGCTTCCACGTTGGTGGCAGCCGCAGGCAGCGGGACCTCGGCGACGATTTCCGTCCCACGCATCGGTGCAGTCCGCACCTCCAGCTTCCCATCCACCAGCCGAAGCCGTTCGCGCATGCCGATGAGCCCGATTCCTCCACTCGCGTCGTTCGGCGCGGGCTCAAAGCCCAAGCCCTCGTCTGCGACTCGGAGGACAATATCGCCGTTCGCACCCGATAACTCCACACGGGCCTGCTTCGCTTTGCTGTGTTTCACCACGTTGTTCAGCGCTTCCTGGGCCACCCGGAAGAGACACAGGGCCACCTCCTTTGGGACCTTTGACGGCGCTCCGAGATCGGCGAATTCGACTTTGATCCCGTACTTCTCTCCAATTTCCCCGCAAACGCCGCTCAGAGCGGAGGACAAACCGATGAGTTCCAGCTTGCTGGAGTGCAGTTGATGGCAAAGTCGATGGACATCCGAGGACAGTTCTTTGGTTCTTGTCCACATCTCCCCCACTTGCACCCGTCCCCTGTTGTCGGCTTCCGGCAAGTGTTTCCACAACTGGCCCAGTCCTATCCCCAGAAGGGCCAGCCGCTGGCTGAAATCATCGTGGAGTTCCCGCGCGATGCGGGTGCGTTCTTCCTCCTGGGCATGGATCAGCCGCCCGCTCAATTCATGCAGGGCTGCTTCCGACGACTTGCGCTCTGTTATGTCAATGGCGGAGCCAATAAAGCCACAGAACGTCCCATCGGGTTCAAACCTCGGCACCCCATAGTCCACAATCCAGCGATATTCTCCATCATGACGGCGTAGACGGTACTCGATCTCGAAGTCCGTCCGAGCGTCGAACGAGTCGGAGTAGGCGCGGAGGCAATGCCCCAGGTCGTCCGGATGAACCCCCGACGTCCATCCTTCGCCCAGTTCGTGTTCCAGGGATTGGCCCGTAAAGTCCAGCCAGCCTTGGTTAAAAAATGTGCACAGCTTGTCCGGGCCCGACATCCAGATCAAAACGGGCGCGGCATCGGCGACCAGGCGGAAACGATCTTCGCTTTCTCGAACAGCGGACTCCGCCAGCCTGCGCTGGGCGACGTCGCGGATGATGACCGTAAACAGCTTTGCGCCGCCCACCGTCGTCTGAGAAATGGTGGCCTCTATGGGAAACTCCTCTCCGCTGGTTCGGAGAGCCCACAGGGCCCCCAGGGTGCCCATCGCGCGATTGGTAGCTCCCGTCTCGCTGAACTGGCGAAGATGCGATTCGTGTGCCACACGGAAGCGCTGCGGGATGAACCGGTCGATTGAGCTGCCAATGGCCTCACTTACGGAGCAGCCGAACATTTGCTCGGCTGAGGTGTTGAACACCACGATGCGCTGTTCCTCGTCGACCGCGATGATCGCATCCATCGCTGAGGAAACGATGCTGGCCAGTTGGTTCTGGCTCTCCTCCAACTGTTCTTCCCCCTGCTTCCGTAACATGGCGTTGGCAAATACCTGTCCCACCGCTTCAAATTGGGGGAGCAAATCGGCGGGCCAGGTGCTCGAGGATTGGGTCCGAACGAAGCACAGGAGCCCCGTCATGGAGTTCTGCGCTTTGAGAGGAACAAGGACGGCGGATTGGATGCCCAGTTCCCGGAAGAGGCTGCGCTCCATCACGGCATCTTCCGGAAGATCCTCGAGCTGCTTGAGAAAAATCATCTTCTCGCTGTCCAATTGCTCGAACAACCGAGGCAACACTTCTTTGTGCAGAAATCGGGGCGCTTCCGGCGTGCCGTCCGCTCGCTCGGAGAGACGTAGCTTCAGGTAAGGGACCTCGTTGACGAATTCATAGATGCTAATCCGGTCGAGGGCAAGATAGAGCCGCAGCCGGGAGAGGGCTTTCTTGATCTCCTCATCGATGCGGGATCCAGGCAGACCCGTCAAGTCCGCCGAGAACTCTCGAACCAGCGCCTCGAAGCGAAGTTGCCGAGCCAGGGATTGTTCCGCATGCCGGCGCCGCTTCCGCTGGAACAGCAGGCCCACGATCAGCAGAGTTTGAATGAACAGGAGTGCCGTGGCGCCCACCATGGGCCACTTGTACAGCTCCCACATTGTGGCGGGCTGGTTGAGAAGCGTGCTTCCCGCCGGCAACTTCTTGGCGCTCAATCCCCAGCGCTGAAGCTGGCGCCAGTCATAGATGCAAACATCGGGGACCTCGGCGTCCGCCGGATGTTCTCCCGCGAGCATGCGAAGTCCGGTTTGGCCGGCCTGCTTTCCCAACGCGGCGGCACTGAGTACGTATCCTCCCACCGCCCCGGACCCGACGAGCGTATCGAAAAAAACGTAGACGGGCGCCCCAGAGCTTTCGATGATCTTGGCTACCGCCTCCGCGGGGATAAAGTTGTGTCCGCCTCCGTCCCTGGCCAAACTGACAAAAAGAACGATGCTGTTCGGCCCCAGGCCCGCCACCCGTTGGCAGATTGCAGGCAGCGCGAGATCGGTCCAATAGGTGATGGGCAGCTTGCTAGACGATCGGGAGAGCTGGTCGCGAACCTGTTCCAATATCTCCCGATCGATAAGAGACGTACCTCCGATCACCACAATCTGGTGCGCATCGGGCTGAAGCCTCAGCGCTGCCTCCAGATTCTTCTGCGCCTCGAACGTGCCCCAGATTCGCGCCACCGGTGTGGACGCCGCCGGCTGCCCGGGCAGGGTGCGCCGCAGTTCGCTGCCCACGTACACCAGCGGCACGCCCGGAAACAGCTCCAGGGGAACGTTGCCGACAGCGATCACCAGGTCCAGCCCGATTTTCGAATACTTGTGTTGAATCAAGGCTGCCTGCTCCTCCAGCAGGAGCGGTTCATCAAAAAGTCCTCGGTCCATGTCCTCGTTGAAGACCTGAGTATCGCTGGGCAACTTGCTGAGCAGTGTCGTGCGGGCGTTTTGCTCTATCCGCCGGAAGGCCGGCCAGGTGGCGTCATTTTCCATCAGGATGAGGATTCGTTTCGGGTGATTGGACTGCCCGGCAGCGGCGGAACTCAGAGTGAGGACGCTAAGGAGGGTTAGTGTGACGACCAGAACCCACGCAACCGGGGCAATCCGTTGCGCGGGGCACAAACGATCTCGCACGATTCTGGGCATGTCGCAGGCATCCGACTTTGGAAAACTGCTCTTCGCGACTCGCAATAGACTCAGAGGAGTATAGCCCTTTTCGTTGATATCGTTTCCCACGGCTAAATTCCCCGGCCGACACCGGGCTCACGCTACGCCTACGCAACCCAAACCGCCCCAAAACTCGGAGCGAAGCGCTCCGACTCCGCACTGAATCTTCCCATGCCTGGCAGCCTGGCGAGATACTGTCAGTACTGACAGGTGAATCTCATCCCTGGTCCAGAATATCTGTTCCGGCAGGGTTCGCTGTGACGAGAATCACAGACTGCCGTGAGACGAATTGTACTGGCGGCGCTGAACCTGCTCCCATGCGGCAGCCACGCTTTCGGGGTTTTGCATTGGCACAAGTCACATGCCTTCCGAATGTTACGGGGGCCCTGGGGCGGGAACTGCGAGGTGTGCCGGCGCCAACATCTTCTTGGTAATCGCGGCCTCACCACTCGGGCGAAATGTCACTCTGTAATAATTGACAGTTGTCCCCCACGGACCGGCCGTCCAGCCTGTTCAGTGGGCTCGTATGCCCCGCGACGGACCTCCATCTATCGGAGTGCATCGGTTATGAGCCTTTTGGCAAATCTGAAGTTGCGGCCCAAGCTGATGGTCGCCATGGCGCCATTGATGTTGATGGCGGTGGTCGCCGCGCTCTACTCGTCCCTGGAGAGCAAATGGATTGACACCGAGTATAGCGGGCTAATCTCCACCTACGAGTACACGCTTCGGCGCTTGGGCGATTCCCGCTCGAAGGAGATTTTGTTCGGGCAGCTTCTCTATCAGGAAGCCGCCGAATCGGATCCAGGCCGGGTCCGGGCGATCGAAGAGGAGCTGGAGAAGAACTACGCGGGGGCCAAGGCCAGCCTGGAGGAGGCTAAACGACGGACTCCGTTCGGGGCCGAGGAGATCCAGGCGGCGGAGATCTTCTTTGACCGGGCGGTGGCCGAAAGCCGCGCGGTTCGCGGCGCCACCTTGTCCGGGGATACCGCCCGGGCGATTTCCTTGTTGCACTCCAGTGTGGACCCGGAACTGCTGCAGGCCCGGCAAGCGTTGATCCCCCTGATTGACAAGATGAGGGCTTCCGTCGATCAGCAGTCCGACGACCTCACCATCAAAATGCGTCGCGCAATTCTGACCGCCTGGCTGGGCATCGGCTTAGGGCTGGTTTTGTCCATCTTCGTCACCGTGACGCTTGTTCACAAGGAAGTCGTCGGAGAGCTGGACAGCCTGAACGCCACCATCCAGGACCTGGCGCGCGGCCAGCTCGACCGGCCGATTCCCTTTGAACACTATCCGAACGAAATCGGGGCCATGAGCCGCGCACTGAAAACCCTTCAGGGTGCCGCGCGCGAACGCGATACGCAAGCCTGGGTGAAGACGGAGGTGGCGTCGACCTTGCGACGCCTGCAGGCCGCGCAGGACTTTGCGGGGTTCGCGACCACCTTGCTGTCACGCTTGTCGGAATCCATCCCGCTGGTTTACGGCGCCTTCTACGTTGCAGACAAGAGTCAAAAGCGATTCTTCCGTGCCGGCGCGTTTGCAATCAATGATCAAGGAATTCCGCGCGAGTTTGCGCTCGGCGAGGGACTGGCAGGCCAAGCTGCTGTTGAACGGCGCCCGCTGGCGGTCACCTCCGGCGATCGTGTCCGAATCAGCGCGGGGATGGGAACAGTTACGCCCGGCAGCATTCTATTTGTGCCCGTGACCAATCAAGACGTCGTTACTGCGGTCATCGAACTGGCGCCGGTATCCTCGATAGTCGAGCGCCAGCAAGCTTTACTCGATGCGCTCATTCCCTCCGTGGCGCTGAGCGCTGAGATCTTGTGGGGCAACATCGAGACCAGAAAGCTTCTCGAGCAGACCCAGGCGCAAGCCGAGGAGCGATCGCGCCTCACGCACCAGATGCAGCTCCTCCTGGAATCTACCGGCCAGGGCATCTACGGAATCGATCTGCAGGGCCGCTGCACTTTCTTGAATCGAGCCATGGCGGAGATGATCGGTTGCCAGTCCGAGCAAGCACTCGGACAGAACATGCATGCCCTGGTGCATCACCACAAGCTGGACGGCTCTCCCTACCCTGTGGAGGAATGCCCGATCTACCGGGCTTTCCAGCAAGGCGTGCAATGCCGCGTGGACGCAGAGGTCATGTGGAAGCGCGATGGCACACCGATTCCGGTCGAATACTCCTCGTTCCCCATTCTCGAGGACGGAAAGATCACTGGGGCCGTTGTCACGGTGACGGATATCGCCGATCGACGGGCGGCCGAGGAGAAGCTGCTTCATGCCAAACAGTTGGCCGAGGAAGCCACGAAGGTCAAGTCGGATTTCCTTGCCAATATGAGCCATGAGATTCGTACCCCGATGAATGCCATCATCGGTATGTCGCATCTGGTGTTGCGCACGGAACTCCAACCCAGGCAGCAGGATTATGTCAAAAAAATTCAACTCTCAGGCCAGCATCTGCTGGGGATTCTCAACGACATCCTGGATTTCTCGAAGATCGAGGCCGGGAAGTTGTCGGTGGAAGACATCGACTTTTCCATGGAGAAGGTGCTGGAAAACGTCAGCAATTTGATCTCCGAGAAGGCCTCCGCCAAGGGATTGGAGCTCATCTTCGACATTGAACCTTCGATCTCCACGCATCTCCGCGGCGACCCGCTGCGGCTTGGGCAAATCCTGATCAACTTCTGCAACAACGCGGTCAAGTTTACCGAGCACGGGGAGATCACCGTCAAAGCGCAGGTCAAGGAGAAAGATGAGCGGGGCCAGTTGGTCCGCTTTTCGGTCAGCGATACGGGCGTCGGCCTCAGCGAGGAGCAAATGGGGCGGCTGTTCCGGGCGTTTGAGCAGGCAGATGCCTCGACCACCAGGCAGTACGGCGGGACCGGACTGGGGCTGGCCATCTCCAAGCGCCTCGCGGAGTTGATGGGTGGCGAAGTGGGGGTCAGCAGCGAGCCGGGCAAGGGCAGCATCTTCTGGTTCACCGCGCGTCTCGGCAACAGCGAGAAGTCTTCGCGGCGTGTTCCCAGCCCCGACCTCCGCGGCCGGCGCGTCTTGGTCGTCGACGACAGCTCGCACGCCCGCGCCGTGCTGTCGAGCATGCTGACAAGCATGACCTTCGTCGTGCATGAGGCGCCCTCCGGCCAGGAAGCGATCGAAATGGTTCACCAGGCCGCTCAGGCCGGCCAGGCATACGAAATTGTCTTTCTCGACTGGCAGATGCCGGGGCTCGATGGCATCGAAACGGGCCGGCGAATTCGCGCGCTACCGGATATCGCTGCCCCTCCCCATCTGGTGATGGTTACTGCCTATGGCCGGGAAGAGGTCTTGAAGCAGGCAGAAGAGAACGCGTTTGACAACGTTCTGGTAAAGCCCGTCACTCCCTCGATGCTGTTCGACTCGGCCATTCAAGTCCTCGGAGGCGATCAGGAAACGATTGGCGAGGCACAAGCCGCTCCCGCTCACGACCTTGCCTCACTGCACGGCGCACGGGTGCTGCTGGTGGAAGACAACGAACTCAACCAGGAGATCGCGCTCGAGCTGCTCAAGGACGCAGGAATGACCATTGATCTAGCCGAGAATGGCCAGGTCGCCGTTCAGATGGTGGACAAGCATGAGTACGACCTCGTGCTGATGGACATGCAGATGCCGGTGATGGATGGGCTCACGGCAACTCGCTCGATCCGCTCCAAGCCGCAGTTCGGCTCGCTTCCGATCATCGCGATGACCGCCAACGTGATGGCCAGCGACCGCGAAAAGTGCACGGAAGCGGGAATGAACGATCATATTGCCAAGCCCATCGATCCCGATGAACTGTTTGATGCCTTGCTGCGCTGGGTTAAGCCGCGCAATGTCGGCAGCGCGAAGGCGGCAGGAGCGGCGCAGGCCAGGACTCCACTTGCTCCCAAGCCGGAAATCGTGGCTGCCGATGTGATCGTTCCCGAAATCGAGGGCGTGGACGTAGCGGGCGGCCTGAAGCGTGTCGTCGGCAACAAACGCCTGTACCTCGACTTGCTGGCCAAATTTGGGGCGATGCAGGGCGATTCCGCTGCGCAGATTTCGGCCGCCCTCGAGAGCGGAGACCGCAAACTGGCGGAGCGGCTGGCCCATACTGTCAAGGGCGTGGCCGGCAACATCGGAATCGCGTCCATATATGCCGCGGCGGCGAAGCTGGAAAGTGGCATTCGCGACGGGGATGCGACCGTGCCGGAGTTACTCAACCAATTCGCCTCACTGTTGACCCGACAAATTCAGCTCATCCAGCAGGCGGTCCGCGATGTGACACCGGTTCAGCCGGAGTCACCGCGCGGCACCCGGTTCGATGCCGATGCGGCTTCTTCGGCGGTCGAGCGGCTGAGGGTTCTGCTCAAAGCCAGCGATGGAGACGCCGCAGAGGCGTTTCATCCCTTGGCAGAGGCATTGGGGGACAAGGGGGACAAATCCCGGCTGGACGCCCTGAACACCGCGATTAGTGATTTCGATTTCGCAGGCGCGCTCCTGAAATTGGACGAGATTGCGGCAGAGTGCGGTGTGAATGAGACACGGAGGAAGCGATGAGCGCCCAAGATAAGAGAACAATTCTGCTGGTGGATGACACTCCGGCAAATATTCAGGTGGCACAGTCGATACTAAAGGACGACTACAAACTTCGTATTGCCACAAACGGCGTAAAGGCATTGGAACTTACCAAGGCAGCGCCGGCGCCGGATCTGATTCTGCTGGACGTGATGATGCCGGAAATGGACGGGTACGAAGTGTGCGCTCTTCTAAAGGCAGACCCGGCAACCCGCGATATTCCGGTGATTTTTCTGACTGGAAAGACGGAAGCCGAAGACGAAACTCGGGGGTTTGAGGTCGGCGCCGTCGATTATATCCACAAACCATTTTCTCCTTCCGTGGTGAATGCGCGCGTGCGGACCCAACTGATGCTTCGCGAGGCGCGGGAACAACTGTCGCGGCAACTTGTGGCCATCAACAACGAACTGGAAATGGCCCGGCAGATCCAGTTGTCCATTCTTCCCAGCGCCGTTCCGGCCATCAAGGGGCTGGAGATTGCCGCCCGTTACGTGCCCATGAGCGCTGTAGCCGGTGACTTCTACGACTTTATCGCGGCAGACGACAAACACCTGGGGATACTCATCGCGGATGTTTCGGGTCACGGATTGTCTGCCGCACTGATCGCTTCAATGATTCAGGTTGCCCTGGCAGGGCAATCCGCTCACGCTTCGGATCCGGCGCGGGTGCTGGGCGGACTGAACCAGGCGCTGTGCGGAAAATTCAAGACCAACTTCGTCACGGCGGCCTATATGTATGTTGATCTCGAAAAACATGTCATCAGCTACGCCGGCGCAGGCCACCCGCCCATGCTGCTGCGTCGAGACTCCGCGGGGAGCGTCGAAGAGGTTTGCGAGAATGGCTTGGTGCTGGGCCAGTTCCCGGAGGCTATCTACCAAACCGTTCAATTGCCCTTCGGAGCCGGCGACCGGGCCGTTCTTTACACCGACGGAGTTGTAGAAGCTCGCAACCCATCGCAGGAACAGTTCGGAACAGACCGCATCAAGGAGTTTCTGCAAACCAAACGGAATCTTGCAGTCGGCCAGTTCGCCGATGCCCTGCTCGAGGAGTTGTGGCGCTGGTCGGAGTTGGTGATCGGTCAAGGCCAGGGGGACGATATCACCGTCCTTGTGATCGACTTCGAGGGTCAACGCCGGATAGTCGATGCTTAACCCAACTTATTAGGAGTTGGTTAGATAAGAGTCATTGATCACATTGTAGCCTGCACCGACTGGTCCCTGATCCTCCCATCAAGCGAGGGTGCGCCCCCTGTTACCATTCCTTCTCCCTCCGTAACCCGGACGGAACCGGTGCAAGCCCCTGCCGCACGATCATCGGCGCGCGGCATGGGAACGTAGTAAAAACGTAGAACAAGTCGCGGCAAATCGCGCTAAATTGCGAACTGAAAGCGAATAAGAAGGAGAAAAACGGCTTGCTGGGTCTTGTCACAACTTGCCATTTTCAAGCGGGTTGCGTCGGCTCCGGCAAGATTTAGTAAATCTGGTTTCCCGCTTAGAAGGCAGACGCTCTATCCAACTGAGCTACGGGCACCCTGGAGCCATTCTATCACCGGACCAGCGGACCGATGGAACCACAGGCCATCCCTTGCTCAAAGGGATTGTCTCGCGCTCCGGCCGTGCGCCGTTCCTGTTGACAGGCCACAGGGCCTACGGCATACTCCTGTGTGCATACCACAGGAGGGGCCATGACCCGAGATGGCGAGAAGGCCGACGTGCTGCAGGGCACGCTGGACGTGATGGTGCTGAAGACGCTGGAGGCCATGGGGCCGCTGCACGGCTACGGGATCGCGCGACGCATCGAGCAGATCAGCGAAGACGCTTTGCAGATCAATCAGGGCACCATCTATGCCGCGCTGGTGCGGCTGATGCAGAAGCGCTGGATCGCCGGGGCCTGGGGCACCTCCGACAACAACCGGAAGGCCAAGTTTTATTCCCTCACCAAGGCCGGGCGCAGGCAGCTCCGGGCGGAAACCGAGAATTGGCAGCGCATCTCGGGCGTGGTTGGGCGCGTGCTGGGCATCGCGGAGCGCGGGTAGCGCGATGCTGGCCCGGATACGATCGTTCGTTGAACGGCTGCGCACCTGGCTTTCGCCAGGCCGCGTGGAAGAGGAATTCTCGCGCGAGCTGCACAGCCATCTCGAGATGCTTGAGGAAGAAAACATGCGCCGCGGGATGGAACCGGAAGAAGCCAGGCGGGCCGCGCGCATCCGGCTGGGGGGCATGGCACAGCTCGAGGAGGTCAACCGCGAGCTTCGCGGCCTGCCCATCCTGAAAGAAGTTTTCAGCGACGCGCGCTACGGTTTCCGCTCGCTGCGCAAAAATCCCGGGTTCACGGCGGTTGCCGTGCTGACTCTGGCGCTGGGCGTGGGAGCGAACACGGCGATTTTCAGCGTGGTGAATGCGGTGCTGCTGAAGCCGCTGCCCTACCCGAATTCCGAGCAGCTTTTTTTCGTCTTCCACGAGCGCGAACGCGACGCGACCGAGCAAGCGGCCTGGTCCTACCCCAGCTTCGAAGAGTTGCGCCGGCAGAACCACGTGTTCAGCGAGGCGGCGGGGTTTGGGCATCACCAGCTCACGCTGACCGGCCGCGGCGAGCCGGCGCAGGTGGGCGCGTCCCCGGTCACGCCGGAGCTGTTCTCGATGTTCGGCACGAAGCCGCTGGCGGGGCGCGTATTTGTTCCCGCCGATGGCATACCCGGCGCGGCCCCCGTGGTGATTCTGAGCGAAAGCATGTGGCGCGGAAGATTTCGGGGCGATCCACAGGCCGTCGGGAGTTCGATTCAACTCGACCAACGCTCCTTCACGGTGGTGGGCATCATGCCGCAGGACTTTCGCTTTCCGGTCCTGACGAACACGGAGCAGATCTGGATCCCGATGGCGCAGGACCCGCTCTTCGGCCCCTGGATGCCGGGCAGGGAAAGAAAATGGCTGCCGGTGATCTGCCGGTTGAAGCCGGGCGTCTCCGTGAAGCAGGCACACGCGGAGCTGGACGCGATCGACGCGCGGCTGGCGAAAGAATTTCCGGGGGAAGAGAGCGGATGGGTGATCCGCCTGGTGCCGTTGCAGGAAGGAATCGTGGAAAACGTACGCCCGGCGCTGCTGGTGCTGTCGGGGGCGGTGGTTCTGGTGCTGCTGATCGCGTGCGCGAATGTCGCCAGCCTGCTGCTCGCGCGCGCCACCACGCGGTCGCGGGAAATCGCCGTGCGCACCACGCTGGGGGCGGGACGCGCGCGGATCGTACGGCAATTGCTGAGCGAAACGGCGGTGCTGGGCGGGCTGGGAGGCGCGGCCGGCATCGCGCTGGCGTACTGGGGCGTCCATGCGCTGGGCGGGCTGCTGCCGGCGAACTTGCCGCGCGTAAACCCGATCCGCGTGGATTCCGGAGTCCTGAGCTTTGCGCTGGCGCTTTCCGCGATTGCCAGCTTCGTCTTCGGTCTCGCTCCCGCGGTTTTTGCCGTGAAGTCCGGCATCGAGACGAGCCTGCGGGAAGGGGGCGGCCGCGCAGGCGAAAGCCCGGCGAGTCGGCGCGCGCGCAGCATTCTGGCCGCCGGGGAGACGGCCCTGGCGATGGTGCTGCTGGTCGCAGCGGGATTGCTCCTGCGCAGCTACACGAAGCTGACCACCGTGAACCCCGGGTTCAGCGCCGAGCATGTGTTGAAGGCCAACATCGCGCTGCCCCGGTCACAGTACACGACGCCGCAACAGTGGCTGACCTTCTTGCAGGAATTGCTCGCGCGGATTCAGGCCGAGCCGGGCCTCAAAGATTCGGCGCTCGCTGTTCCCACGCCGATCGCGGACGGCTGCGTCACCCTAGGATTCGACATCGTGGGATCTCCGTCGCTCACCTCAGGCACCTCCCGGACTGCCAACTATGTGGCCGTCAGCCCGGAGTATTTCCGGGTGATGGGAATCCCGCTGGTGAGCGGGCGGGCGTTTGACGAGCGCGACGCCATGTCCACCCCCCGCGTCGCGCTGATCAGCCAAGCCATGGCGCGAATCTATTTTTCCAATCAGAATCCGCTCGGACAGCGTCTCAGCTTCGCTTTTCCTCCTGCCAGCGAGGAGTCGCGCGAAATCGTCGGCATCGTGGGCGACGTCCGAGACGAGGCGCCAGGCACGGACCCCGGGCCGATGATGTACGTGCCGTTTGCGCAGGCACCGTTCGCAGGCTCGGACGTGGTGGTGCGCAGCACGCTGGATGCCTCCCTGGTGGTCGCGGGCATCCGGCGGGCGCTCGCGCAAGTGGACAAGAACCTGACGGTGAGCGACGTGGCGCAACTGCCGGACGCGATCGAGAGTTCGCTGGCGCAACCCAGGTTTCGCACGCTCCTGCTGGCGCTGTTTGCGGGGATCGCCCTGATGCTGGCGGCCACCGGTATTTTCGGCGTCATTTCCTACTCGGTGTCCCGGCGAACGCAGGAAATCGGAATTCGCGTGGCGCTGGGCGCCTCGCGCGGGATGATTCTGCGCATGGTGTTGGGGGAGACGCTGGGCCTGGCGTTGGCGGGAGTGGCGCTGGGAGTGCCTTCGGCGCTCCTGGCTGCGCGCCTTTTGGGACATATGCTCTTCGGTGTGTCTGCGAGCGATCCGGCGACGCTGGCCGCGGTGGCGTTTGCATTGGTGGCAGCCGCGGTGCTTGCTGGATACGTCCCTGTGCGCCGGGCCATGCAGGTGGATCCCCTGGAGGCCTTGCGGCACGAATAGGACAGCCCTCGTGCACCAAGTGGCTTCACCTCGCGGTTCTGGAGCGCTGTTGGTGGATCGTTCAGGCAAAACAAAACCGGCCGAGTCTTACGACGCGGCCGGCTGGTTTCCTTCCGATGATTTTTCTTTATTGAGCCGTCAGGCGGCAATGAACAGAGTTGTGCCGTCGCGGTACACGAGCAGCAAATTGTTGCTCCCTCCCTTGTGCACGGCTTCGTCGAATTCCGCCACGTTGTGCACCGGCTGGTGATTCACCTGCTGAATCACATCGCCCTTGTGCAGCCCGGAGTCGGCTTCAGAGCTCGACGGGCTGATGTCCGTCACCACCACACCCTTCATACCCGCCGGGAGCCCGAGTTGCTGGGCAGTCGCTGCGTCCAGGTTCTCGACGCTGACGCCTTCCAGGGCATTCTTGGACGTTCCCTTCTGGTTGTTCTGTGCCAGCTCCTTGGAGCCGGGAAGCTCACCGAGCTTCACGCTGATTTCGTGGATGGCGCCATTGCGCGAAATCTTCAACTTGACCGTCTCGCCCGGCGGCATCATGGAGACGTCGTTCCGCAGTTGGTTGCTGTCGTTCATGGGCGTGCCATTGAGCGCGAGAATGATGTCTCCACGCTCCACGCCGCTTCCCTTCGCGGGACCGTCTGCGGTCACGTCGCCCACCAGGACGCCCTGTGGTTGGCTTTCTCCCAGCGCTTTCGCCATGGCCGGAGTGATCGGCTGGATCATCACGCCGAGGTAGCCGCGCGTCACCTTGCCATGATCCACGATCTGGGTCATCACTTCGCGCGCCAGATTGACAGGAATCGCGAATCCGATTCCCTGGTTTCCTCCGGAGCCGCCGGATAGAATCGCGGTGTTGATGCCGATCAGCTCGCCGCGATCATTCACCAGCGCGCCGCCGGAATTCCCCGGATTGATGGGGGCATCCGTTTGAATGAAGTCCTCGTAATCTTCGATTCCGAGATTGCCGCGGCCCTTGGCGCTTACGATCCCCATGGTGACCGTTTGCCCCACGCCGAAAGGATCGCCGACGGCCAGGGCGTAGTCGCCCACTTGGACCTTGGAAGAGTCTCCCAGCGTGATCGCGGGGAAGCCCGAGCCGTCGAGCTTGAGCACGGCCACATCCGTTTTAGCGTCCGAGCCGACGATTTTCGCCTTTAGCTCACGCTTGTCGGAAAGAGTGACCTTGATATCCGTGGCTCCGTCCACCACATGGTTGTTGGTCAGGACGTAGCCCTCCGGGCTCACAATCACGCCCGAACCCAGGCTTTGCTCGCGGCGCTCTTTGGGAATGGCCGGGCCATTGTCGAAGCCGCGTCCGAAGAATTGCTGGAAGAAGGGATCCATGGGCAAGCCTTCTGTGATTTGATTCGGCGTGCGCACGACTTTGGACGAAGAAATGTTCACCACGTCCGGCAGAACCTCTTTCACGATCGGGGCGAACCCGGTCCTGCTGGGGCCTTCATTGGGATTCGCGATCTTGAGCGACGCTTGCACGTGTGTGGTGATTCCACCCTGGCTCGCGTGGGCCACGGCGAAACCCGCCAGGCCGCCCGATAGGAGCAACACACCGGCCAGCGTCAGCAACTTCCGCGACAATCGAATTCCGTTCATCTTTCCTCCCTCCCGGCGGATTCCTTGGTGCTGTGCTTGCCGGTTTTGTATCTACTCGATTAGACGCCGACGCGGGGTGCCTGCACATCCCGGCGGGACGGTATCTTTTGCGCCGGCGATGGGGTATGGGCTATCTCTTTGTCAGAATTGGACTTAGTACGGCTGGAACCACCACAAATGACGCCGGAGTCAGGAAATGATCCCTTTTCGCACGGCGTACAGGATCAACTCCGGAACGCTTTTCAATCCCAGCTTTTCCATCAGGTTGGCGCGGTGCGTCTCGACCGTGTACACGCTCAAATTGAGCAGGCTCGCGGTTTCTTTGTTCGACCGTCCTTCCGCGATGAGCTGCAGGATTTCCCGCTCGCGCGGCGTAAGCAAATCGTAGGAATCCTCACCGCCGGTGCGCCGCAGTTTTCTTACGTAGTCTTCCAGAAGTACCTTGCTGACCGTGGGACTGAAAAATGATTTGCCCTCGGCCACGGCGTGAATCGCGCGGACCAGATCCGACTCGGCGGAGTCCTTGAGCAGGTAGCCACGGGCCCCGGATTTGAGCGCGCGAAGAATGTAGCTCTCGTCCGAGTGCATGCTCAGGATGACGACCGCGGCGCCCGACTCGCCTGCGGTGATGTGTTGGGCGGCTTCGATGCCGTTAAGATTCGGCATGCCGATATCGAGCACGGCCACATCCGGCTTCATCGAGGCGGCCAGAGCGACCGCCTGCCGTCCGTCCTCAGCTTCTGCGGCCACCACCAGGTCCGGCTGTTGTTCGACGAGCAGCCGCAGCCCGCGCCGGATGAGGGTGTGATCGTCAGCGAGCAGGATTCGGATTTTCCTCATGAGTTTCCGGCGCGGCAATCACGGTCAGAGGTAATTCGGCAAGAATGCTGGCTCCATCTCCCGGCCGAGAATGGATCGTAATTTTGCCTCCGAGCCGCTTCACGCGCTCCTCCATTCCCAGGAGGCCCATTCCGCGCGTGCGTTTCGGATCAAAGCCGCTTCCGTGGTCCGAAATCTGAACGTGGATGGCGCCGTTCGCCTGGCTGAGCCGGACGAGCACGGACTTGGCATGGGAGTGGCGCTGCGCGTTGTTCAATGCCTCCTGAACCAGCCGGTAAACGCACAACTTCAGCTCATCCGCGAGGTGCTCCGGTAATTCTTCCGCTTGCACCTCCACCTCGAGCTCGCCGCGACGCGACATCTCCCGCGCATACCATTCCACGGCGGGCAGCAACCCCAGGTCGTCCAACATCGAGGGCCGCAGGAGAAGCGCCATATTGCGCACGGTCTGTACCGTTCTCTCCGCCACGTTTTTGATGCGTTGTACCAGCTCCCGGCCCTTTTCGTCTCCGCTCGCGAGCTGACCCGAGAGCTGCCCGGCGTCCATCAGCAGCAATCCCAGCGCTTGCCCCACCTCGTCGTGAAGTTCGCGGGAAATCGCCCGCCGTTCGGTCTCCTGGGCATCCACCAACCGTGCGGAAAGCTGTTGCAGCTCGCGCCGGTTGTGCGCCAGCTCGGCATAGCGCAGCCTGGCCTGGCGCTCGAGCCGCAAGATAAAGATTGCGCTCCCCACGGCCAGCAAGAGCCCGGAGGACAGCGTAAGGAGCAGCAACCTCATTAAACGGTCCTGCAGGCGGCCGAACTGCTGGAAGATCGCCAGGTTCGCCGCAGCGGCCTGGCCCTCGTTGAGCAACTCGATTTTCTGCGCCACGGCCACGAAGCGCTGCCTTCTCGGAATGATCTCTTCGCTCACCACTCGCTGTGCGCTGTTCGGGCTGCCCTCCGGCTTCCACGGCTGGAGGGAGCGGAACAGGCTGTCTTGCTCGGCCAGAAGGGCCTCGAGTTCCGCGATGAGCGATTGCTCCTCCGGGCTTCGGTTCCGCGGATACGCTTCGAGCGCCCGCCGGGCTGCGTCGGCCCGTTTTGTAACCTGATCGGCTGCGGCGTCTTCCGCCGGATTGGAACTCAATAAAAATGCTTCCATGTGGTCGCTGTACAGATCCACGGAAAGGATCGTCGTGGCAAGAACCTGCCTGCGTTCCAGCGAACTGGTGCGCACGGACTCCTCTGCCTCGTGCAGCTTATTGATCGTTTCCAGCGCGCTTACTCCGGAGTAGAGAAGAAGGAGGAGAAGTCCGCTGAGACACAGAAGTAGAACTGTGCGCAGTCCGCCATTCCCTTCCCGGGCGTCGCGGCCCGGCGCGTCCGCAGGGCCGGTGGCGGGGGGAAAGGATGTTGCGACGGAGCCCATAACTTAAATTGAACACGTTTTCTCCGTTGTGCGCAAATCGGGTCCGGGGAATAGAAAGCAGAACCGGGAAAGCCTAGGTCTTATCTTTTTGCAGAACTTCCACGGGCATGTGGCTCAGCTTCACGAAAGTTTGGCGCCGGCGCCGCAAGGGCCACCAATCGTAGAGATAAATCTGCATCGGCCGCCACATGGCCACCCACCCGGCAATCGTCAGGCTCTCCTGCGCGACGGCAGCCCAAGTGCCCGCGGCACGGCTTAACAACATCTTGCTGAGGAACAGACACACAGCCAAGAACAGCAGCCCGATGAAAAGACTGGTGCGGCCTTGCTTCAGGAGGCGCCTGAATTCCAGGTCGGAAATCTTGGCGCGGTGACCAAAGTGGTTGTGAATCGCCTCCGTGATCAGTTCTTTGGGGTCTTCCGCCGGCCACTGCTCCAGGTAAATACGCAATTTGATCGGGGCATCAGAGGGGAATTCCTGGGCCCAGCTCACGATGAATTCTTCCGCGTCGTCGTCGAGATCCTTTTCAATGAACGGAGAAGGGTCCATGGAATTGAAAAGCTGGTTCATGTCGCGCAGTTTCAGTCTGATGGTGTGCCGGTGCCCGCGGTCCGTGGCGGAAATGTTGGCCGATGAAGAATGCATCGGCACGTCTTCGGTAGCTTCATTCTTAGAAGCCTTCGCGGTAACGGTGCTGTGGACCGGCTGGGGTTCCTGGCCGGCCTGCGAGGCGATATTGCGGTCGTGGGTTCTATGCTTTGGTTCGCTATCGAGGTGTGAGGCCATCACGAATTCCACGAAAAATCGAGTGCCAGCTCAGGCTGTAGCATCATAACCCCAGGATCTTGGAGGAATCGGGAATTCCATCAAACCGGCTACCCGGGGACCTTCACCCATTTGGGTCCGTCGTACCAAAGGATAAAGGCAGCTTCGAGCGGCACGGATGCTCCGCTTCGGTGGGGAATGAGCCGCGGGGTATAGTCGGCTGCAGGGCGAGTGGCGGGAACTTGAGCGGTAAAAGTGAAAGCGTTCGCCGAACCGGCCGGGCGCGCAGCCCGCTTCATCGGCAGCCGAAGCGGCGCGGCGCCATTCTGTCCTTCGGCATACAATTCGACCTTCACCGCTTCCGGATCGAGTTTATCCAGATAAACCTGAACCTGAAAAAAACACTGATCCCCCCGCTGATCCACTGTCGCGGAGCCGAATCTCAACTCTGGCCAGTGTTTTGAGAGCGCCACCTGCCAATTGAGCAGATCGAGGCCGAGCCGGCCCTGGTTGGCTGCGCGCGCGGAGTAGTTGGCCGCCGCCGGCAGGTAATGCTCTTCCGTGTACTGGCGGACCACGCGGTTGGTAGAGAAAGCGGGAGTGAGCCGAGCCATGCTTTCCCGCATTCTGGCAACCCAGCCGACCGGGACTCCTTTCTCGTTGCGGGAGTAGAATGCAGGCACGACTTCGCGCTCCAGCAGGCCATAGAGGGCTTCAGCCTCCGAGGCATCCCAGGCGGGATCGTCGCCATGCTCCATTCCGTCGCCGAGCGCCCAGCCAACTTCCGGGGAATACGCTTCCGCCCACCAACCATCGAGCTCGGAAAGATTGAGTCCGCCGTTGACGAGCACTTTCATCCCGCTGGTACCGCTCGCTTCCCAGGGGCGCCGCGGCGTGTTCACCCAGACATCGACACCCTGAACCAAATGCTCGGCCATCAGCACGTCGTAGTCACTCAGGAAGACCATGCGCGGTCGAACCTCGGGGCGGTAGGCGAACTCGATCCACTGGCGAATCATATTCTGCCCGTCGGCATCCTGGGGATGAGCCTTTCCGGCAAGAACGAGCTGGACGGGACGTTCCCGATTCGTGAGGATGTTTACGAGCCGCTGCGGATCATGCAAGAGGAGGTTGGGACGTTTGTAGGTGGCAAAACGGCGGGCGAAGCCCAGAGTCAGGGTGTCGGCATCGAGCACCTGCGCGGCCTGCGCAAGATCCT
>DATEQM010000076.1:0-6229 GCA_035272605.1 Candidatus Acidiferrales bacterium
CGGAAAGCAGCAGTTCGATTGGCCCCGATGCGGTGGTCAGCCTGTAATTGCCGTTCGGAGAGAACGGCCCGTCGTAGAAGAGCTCGCCGGAAAAGGTTTGCGCGCGGAGGGACCGGGTGGTGGGCTGGACGAACCGCGCCCCGCCGGAAGTGGAAGCGAATTCGATCCGTCCCACGCAGCGCGTACAGGTGAACGAGCCATCCACGGTGTGCACGGTCAGGTCGCCCGAGACGTCGGTCAGTTCCACCTTGGAGAGCACGGTGTCCACGCTGATGTCCGCGTACACTTGCCGGACACTCACCGAGCCGCTGTCGTTCTTGATTTCCAGCTCCGTCTCTTCCGGCACGAAGATTTGGTAATTGGCCTGCAACTCGGCGGGGGAGATATCGTCCCGGAGGACGTGCGTCAGAAGCTCGATGCGGTTGCCGTTCTGCACCGCGTCCACTTCCACGCCATCGCTCGAATGGTCCGCCAGAATTTCCACTTCCGAGCGCTGCCAGGACTTCACCACAATGGTGCCCTGGGCGTTTCTCAGGGTGACCATGGCGCGGCCGTCCACGTTGAACCGTTTGTCCAGCCGGTGCGTGCCGCCCTGTCCGGACGCGGGGTCGGCCGCTCCGGCGGGGGGTGCCGCAGCCGCCGGAGCGGAGGCGGCCAGAAGGGCAATCGAGCACAGGCCGAGAGTCCAGCCCGTTGCTCCAGATTTGAACGGGGCGTTCATGTCAGTCTCCCAGGGCGGCGCGTTCGGAAAGAGCGCCGAGCAAATCGGTCTTCTGCTGGTAGGCGGTGACCAGGTATTGCCGGGCCAACTCGTCGTTGGGATCCTCGTCCACTTTCCGCTGGCATTCGCCGATCAGATTGTCCACCAGCTTCAAGTTCTGGTGGTAGGAAGCCGCTACTTGGGGATCGCGCAGACGCACGTCGCGGCTCTCTTCCGCCTCCGCGCTGGCCAGTTGGTCGTGGACACGCGCAAAACTCCAGGTCGCAGAGGAACGTCCACTGCTCGTCGAGATTCCCGGAGCGGGTGTTTGCGGAATAAACAGCAGTAGCGCGGCCAGGGCGGAAACGGCCGCCGTGGCCAGTGCCGTGCGTGGCGGCGCCGGGAAGTACGCTCGCAGACGTTCCCCCAGGCTCTGGCGAGGGCGCAGCAGACCTTCCTCTTCCAGCCGGGCGTGCAGCGAAAGCCACAGAGAAGCAGGGGGATCCAGTTCGGGGAGTGTGGCCGCGGCGGAAGCAATCAGTTCCAAATCCGCGATCTTGGTGCCGCAGCGCGTGCAGGTCTCGAAATGTTCAGCGGCTTCGGGCGCTCTTTCGCCTTCCATCCATGGGTTTGCGTACCGGTCGAATTCTTCGCACCGCATCACTGCCTACTCCCGCGAGCCCGTCTTTTCGCTCGCCTCCAACCGCTGCTGGCGCGCCCGGTCGCGCTTAAAGTCCTGGAGGATTTCCCTCAGGCGCGTCCGGGCTTTGTGCAACTGCGACTTCGAATTCCCGATGGAGCAATCCATGATCCGCGCAATCTCATTGTGCTCGTAGCCCTGCACGTCGTGCAGCAGGAACACCATCCGGTAGCCCGGCGGAAGTTCCACCAGCGCCCGCTCCAGCCGCACCCGGTCGAGAGAGCCTTCAATCAGCGGGTCCTCGGCGCCCACGTCGCGCTTCGGGCCGCTGGAATCGTCGTCGGCGTCCGCGGGCTCGTCCAGCGACGTTTGCGGCAGCGTCTTCTTCCTCAGCCGCATGAGCACCACGTTCACCGACAACCGATGCAGCCAAGTGGAAAACGCTGCGTCGCCGCGAAAGGTGTGGATCTTCCGGAAAAGTTGGAGGAAGGCCTCCTGAGTCAGATCCTCTGCCTCCGCCGGATTGCCTACCATCCGCAAGACCACCGAATAGACCCGCCGGCTGTGCAGCCGGTACAGCCGCTCGAAAGCGTCCGGGTCGCCACCCTGCGCCCGGCGAATCGCTTCGGCTTCGGGAATTTCCCCTTCAGCAGATCGTCTTGGTCGGGCCACGGAACCCGTCCAGACGCATCCCGAAAGCTGGGATGCGTCTGCCTCTCTGGGAGTTGTCCTGGGTCCGGCGCAGAGCGGTTAGACGTAAGGACGTCCCTGGCGGCGGGAGGATTCCTCTTTGTCCTGCTCCTCGCCGAGCCATTCGCAGGACCGCTGTTCCACCCGCTGGCGCTGCTCCTCGAGTTCGCGACGCAAATCCTCTACCTCTCCCGGCGCCAGAGTGGTCAGCAGACACTTTAGCAGAACCACGGTTTCCCGCAGGCATGTGTTCCAGTCGTCGTGCGTGCGCTCCAGCTTTTCCCAGTCCGCCAGCGGCGAAACGGAAACGCCGTCGGCGATTTCCCGCGCCGTGCCCAGGAAATCCCCGCGCACCTCATCCAGGATTTCCTCCAGCGCGTGCAGCTTGTGGAACCAGCGCGACCTCGCGCTGAATAGCACGCGGTGCAGCAGCCCGTTCCAGAAGCACAACGAGCGCGCCGCCTCGGTCCGAAACGTCTCCTCGTCCAGCGGCGTCACTTGCGGCAGCTTCGCAAAGTGCCGCGAGCGCCGTTGCATCGTCCCCAGCGCCCCGCACAGCAGCACCGCGTGCCGTTCGGCCAGTTCCCCGCACAGGCTCGCCGAAGCGCGGGCGCCCCGCAAGTCTCCCGCCTCCTGCCGCTGCAGCCCGTCGTCCAGGGCCATGCTCAACACGGCGTACCCGGCTTCCAGCTCCCGCGCCGAAGGCTCGTAGACCGCGGCCTTTTCCGCAGAGAGCCGCGCCAGCCACGTCGAAAGAATCGATGGCTTCCGCCGCGCGCCCAAGAATGACCCCTCGCTCAGAGGAATCCAGTATAGCAGCAGCGCGCTCGCGCCGGCCCCGCTTTCCTGGGCGTCCCGGCCTGGAATCCACTACGCTCGGCGGGGTGCGGGCGCCCCGCCCTTCGCAGCCTCTCCGCAACCGTGGTTCGAGTTTCGTATGTCGTTTTTCGGAGTTTTGGTGGTGGCGTCTTTTCCTACGACGCGAACGGCAACATGACCCAGGATGGGCGGGTGGCAGGCCCTTCGTGCTGCGACTGGGTTTGGGGTGCCGCATCCTTTCGTCCTCGAAAGGGTGCGGATTCTTCCTGCCTTTCTCTCCCGTACTCTCTTAAGCCGATTCTCCCCTCTATCCCACCGGATCGATGGGCAGCATCCCATCCTCGCCCCTGGCATAGAACGACCAACTGCTCCACGGCCAGTTGTTCGGGTGCCTGACTAGCTTGCGGATGATCGGATTCCGGTGCATGTATTCCAGTTTCTCCTTCCTCTTCTTCGCGCTCCACACGTTGAAGTCGTAGAACCGCCGCTGCCAGAAGCGAGGCAGATCGGGTGCGCACTCGGAAAATCGGAGGCGCAATTGCGCTGAGGACGACGAGCGCCGCTTCCCCCCCCAATACGCGCGACACGCGCTGCTTCAAGACTTGAAGCACCGTGGACGGCGTCCCTTTTTTCGGCTCGCCAATCAGCAGATGAACGTGTTCGGGCATGACTACGTAACCCACCAGCAGAAATCCGTAACGCTCACGGACCTCGCCGGGCGTCTTGATGAACAGGTTCCGCGCTCGCACAGTTCCAAGAAGGGGAAGGCGGCGATAACAACTGAACGTCAGGAAATGGAGATGGCCCATCCCGTAGTAGCGTTTCAGCTTGTTACGCATGTTCGGAAAACCCCGCACCCTTTGCGGGAACGGCGGCACAAAGGGTGCGGCACCCCCACCCCATCCTCCTCCTATCACTTCGCGAGGAATTGCGAAAGTGGTATTCTCCCCATGTGCGAGGCTTTCAACAGACTAATCGGAGCGAATCCTATGCGCCACCCGCCATTGGGGGCCCCTCTGACACAGACATAGGATCGGCTGTAAATGATCAAGTCGACATGTATGTGATTTCAGACGCTGGTTTATCTATGGTACCGAAATCACAAACCGTTCAACAAGCCAAAGAGAACATACAATCCATCATAACGGGATTCAGGTTTGGAAACTGGTTCAACAACCTCAAAAAGCAGTGTGGACCGAAATAGCCGAGGCGATTCTGATGCCAATCACTCAGAAGCCCCGTTCGACCCCACCTTACTTGCCGGGAATCCGCTTGCCCTGGACGCGCTTCCGGGGCCTGATCCCCTTTGCACTGGCTCTGGCCCTGCTTCTAACACCAGTCCCGGGGCCGAAGGGGGGCGAGTGGGAACAGGGCTGCTCGGCCGTGAATGCAAGGGCTGTCGGCACGGATGAAGGTATGGTTCTCATGCGGGAAGATGGGAGTATCCTGACCACGGAGCACTACTGTCACGCCGGCGAATATGGAGACGGACTGATCCGTTTTCAGACCTGCGGCCCCGCCGGGGTGAAAGAATCAATCTATCTGACGCGTGAAGGGAGAATAGCGCTCAAGGTCCGCGCACCGGACACGGGGGACTTCTCCGAAGGAATGGCCCCCATTCAGGATGACAAAGGAACATGGGGCTACATGGACAAGGAAGGGAAGGTCCTGATTGCCCCGAGGTTCGAAGTGGGAGGGCCGTTCGGGGACGGCCTCGCGCCAGTCAAGATTGAGGACAAGTGGCACTATATCGACAATCGCGGCCAAGCGGTATTCACGCCTCAATCATCGGGATACGAGGTGACGTACCTGGATGGATTTAAGTTCGGGGCGGCACATGTGGTGCTTAATGACGTTTCCAGTGGCGCGAAGGCGTCTGGACTCATCGACCGCAGCGGAAAATGGGTGGCGAGTCCCACTCCTTACGCCGTTGGCGAACTCGGCGAAGATGGCCTAGCAGCCATCGGTTCGGCTTCCGGGAATTTTGGGTTCGTGGATCGAAATGGACGGCCGGTCATTCCCGCTTTATTTACGTCGCTACCGCTAGCGCCGTTTCAGGAGGGTCTCGGGGCCGTATACATCGGCAACGAAGAAAACCGGAAGGGTGGCTTTATTAACACCCGAGGAGAATGGGCCATCCGTCCGACCTTTGAAGGCGTGCGGCATTTCTGTGACGGCCTTGCTCCCGTCGAAGTCAAGAATCGATGGGGATTCGTCGACCGGAAAGGCCAGGTAGTCATCGCGCCGCAATACGAGGAGGCGCAGAGCTTCGACGCGGGGATTGCCGACGTATTTGACATGGACCAGATGCAGAGGCTGCATCATTGGCTGATCAATCGCCAAGGGGCAGTTCTCTATCGATCTTCGCAGGAGATAAAGAACATAGAGATCCACGAACCCTGAGTTGCCCCCTGGGCTGTAGCTAATTTTGTAGCCGCGAGAGCCACCGACTTCAACAGGATTTAACAAAGCCCAACAAGTAGGTCGCAAACGCTTCAACAGCAATCACTTAGAATCAACGTAAGCGTCCGTTCCAGGCCGTGTTGACTTTGACAGCCATCGTTTAGGGGGCGCGAGGGGAGTCTGCGGCGGGGACTGCGGCGATGTTCCACGGCAGCAACTCCTCGATGCGGTTGATGGGATGGTCGGCGATGCGCGAGAGCACGTCGCGCAGGTACGCTTCGGGGTCCAGGTCGTTCAGTTTCGCCGTGCCGATCAGGCTGTAAATTGCTGCCGCGCGTTCCCCGCCGGCATCCGAGCCCGCGAACAGGTAGTTCTTCCGGCCCAGCGCCACCGTGCGCAGTGCGCGTTCCGCCGCGTTGTTGTCGATCTCGATGCGCCCGTCGTCCAGTGTCCCAGGCTTCTGCGCGGTCTCTCCTCGTTGATCTGCTCATCTGCCTCCGTGCTCTGCGCACGGGACCACATGACCGCAGTTGCCCTTTCCGTTTCCTTGACGCTCCTGCCGCGCGGCCCCTATACTCCCTGCGAATTGCTGAAGGGGAACAGCGCTTGCCCTTTGAACCGCTTGACCAGTACCGGCAGAGGCAGAAAAATCTCGAGGAGATTGTAAAACTCGGGGAAGAGGCCTATCCCCACCGCTTCGATTTCACGCACACGCCCGCGCAACTTCTCACCGAATTCGAAGCCCGCACCCACGACGAATTGGAAGCGCAAAAGCCCCCCGTGCGCACCTCGGGGCGCCTGGTCAGCCTGCGCGGGCACGGCAAGGCCGGCTTCGCGCATCTGCTGGGCGGCGGCAAGCCGGTCCAGATCTACGTGAAGCTCGACGTGGTGGGCGAGCGCGCCTTCCGCATTTTCCGTCTGCTCGATTTGGGCGACCTGGTGGGCGTCGAGGGCCGCATGTTCCGCACGCGCACCGG
>DATEQM010000077.1:0-26528 GCA_035272605.1 Candidatus Acidiferrales bacterium
TCGAGAACAAGCTCATCCGCCTGGACAACAACGTGAAGACGCCAGGCTCGACGGAACCGGTTCCTTTGTCCGAGTATGCCTGCGAAGTTTTGCAGGCATGGAACAAGGCACAGGCCCCCAAGAGTCCGTTTGTCTTCCCGAGCCCGCATCTCCCTGACCAGCCGATTTCCACGGTCAAGACTGCTTGGAAGGCCACCCTGCGACGGGCAGGCGTCCCGCATTTTCCGATCTACAACCTGCGGCACGTCTTCTGTACTCGCTTGAGCGGCGTCGCAGCCGACGCCGTTGTGCAGCGCGCCATGCGGCACACAAGCCCGGAAACCAAGCGTCGCTACCAACTCGGCATGACGGATCAAGTGCGGCAAGCTGTTGAGAAGGCGAACCAGAAGGCATACGGCCGAAAGAAAGTATTACGTTTTTATGACGTTTGGCCGGACGAGAAAAAGGAAGGAGCGCAAACCGTCTGTATCTAATTGACAAAGAAGGAGAATTTGGCTCCCCGGGCTAGATTCGAACTAGCAACCCTTCGGTTAACAGCCGAATGCTCTACCGTTGAGCTACCGGGGAACGGTATGGACTATGCTGCTCATTCTAATACGGGCACACAGTGCGCGCCAGACGAATGGCGGGCGCCTATTGCAGGCGCGTGCGGCGGGAAGAGGTGACCACGAGAGAATCGAAGATGGCCAGCACGCTCCGCCGGTACTCCAGGATGCGGTCCATCACCGGGCGCGCTTCCGGCACGCTCTCCGCCTCGCGCTCCCAGCGCGCTACTACGTCGGGAGGAACGTCGATGTCCCGGCGAAGCTTATCCGGCGCGTGCCCGCGCAGGAAAAGGCCGTAGAAAAACGCCGCCTCCCGTTGCGGGTAATCAAAGTCGCGCAGCGATTCTGGGTTCAGCTCCGGCATCTCTGGGCTCAATTGTTGCATCGTTCCGCGAGAAAGGGCAGTTTACCGATTCCTGCGCGAGCGTCAATAGGAAGGTAGGCCTATCCGCCAACCCGCTGCAGCGGGCGGAGGGTTCAGGGGGCCACGCGGGCCACCCGCGCGTAGACGCGGAGATTGGAAACGTTGGGCTCGTAGGAATCCGTGCGGCCCAGGTCCACGGGCAGACCCCAAGTCTCGGCCTGCATCAGGCTGACGCCCGCGGCCACCAGCTCGTCCAGGCTAAAGCCCTCGGCCGGGGTCAGTCGATTCGTGCCGGACCGGTAGAGAGGCCGCGGAGGCTTCGAGAGGCCCGCCGTCTGTTTCAAGCCCTGGTAAAAGGTCTTCCACTCACGTCGCGTCCACATTGACGACTCCGGCGCGGGGGGACTGCCGCGCTTGGAACTTAGATGCGGTCACGGCTCGGAAGGTCGCGGGCGCCAGTGGGCCTGGCGCTCTGTTCCACCTGGCCGTCAGCGAAAGGGGCCGCTCGGCGCGCTTCCTTCGCCTTCCCCCTATGTAACGCAGGAGATTGGCACAAAGTTGCACTCGCGCGGAGCGCCAAAACTTCCTCGTGTCCTGAAAATGCCACCCGGGTAGCCCAGGCGGCCGGGCCGACCGCGGCCCGCATTCTGACTGGAAAATTACTCGCGCGGAAGGTCATGCAGAAAGCGCATGACGGGAGAGAAAGATTCAAAAGAAGAGCCGCGATTGCCGACGGCGACAGCCTTACTCGCGGTAGCGCCCGCCGCCACCGCCGCCGCGGCGTTCCCTGCCCCCACCCTCGCCGCGTCCACCGCCAGGGCCACGCGGAGCCGGCGGGCGCGCCTCGTTCACCACCAGCGCGCGGCCCATGAACGCTTTCCCGTTCATCGAGGCAATGGCGCGGTCCGCCTCCTCATCGTTCTGGATCTCCACAAAACCGAAGCCGCGAGACTGCCCCGTGGCCCGGTCGCGGAGGATGGTCACCGATTGACTGGTGAAGCCGCCCTGGGTGAACCACTCCGCCAGATCCTGATCGGTACAGGTGTAGGGGATGTTTCCAATGTACAGCTTTTTCAAGAGAGGACTCCTTCGGCCCAGCTCACACTCTGCGGGCGGGGTGCTGAGGAGACTGGAAGCGGCCTCGGGCAGTCAGCCTGGATTTGGCTACACAAGGTCAAACCAGGGCACCAGCAACCGACGCGGATATTCCCCCAAAACTGTTCCGTTGTCAACGACGCGCGAGAGGGGCAAAGGGTTAGTGGTAGCATGTCAGCTCTCGCCGGCCTCCGGACGCGGACCAGACCATGCGCGGAACCATGATGCCGTTCCCCCTGACGCTCTTTCACATCCTGGAGCGCGTGGGAAAGTACTTTCCCAATGTCGAAATTATCTCGCGCCGCCCGGACCATTCCCTCCACCGCTCGAATTACGGTGATATGGTTCGCCGCTCGCGGGCGCTGGCCGCCGGGCTTCTGCGCGCGGGACTGCGACGCGGCGACCGCGTGGCCACGCTGTGCTGGAACCATCGGGAGCACGTGGAGTCCTATTTCGGGGTGCCCGCGGCCGGCGGCGTCGTGCATACGCTCAATCTGCGGCTGTCGGGAGACGAGCTGGCTCTGATTACGAAACACGCCGGCGACCGCTTCCTGATCGTGGACGACGTGCTGCTTCACGTCTATGAAAGGTTCCGCGCGGCCGTGCCCATCGAGCGTGTCTGGGTGGTGCCCACCTCCAGCGGGCCGCTGCCTCCCGGCTGGGAGAATTACGAAGACCTGCTCGCCGGTTCCGCGGACGGCTTTCGCTATCCGGACGTGGACGAAAATGAGGCCGCGGCCATGTGCTACACCAGCGGCACCACGGGCCAGCCGAAGGGCGTGTGCTATTCCCATCGCGCGCTGGTGCTGCATTCCCTGAGCATCGCCATGGCCGACGCTTTCGGCATCGGCCAGCGGGACGTCTCCCTGATCATCGTGCCCATGTTCCATGCCAACTGCTGGGGGCTGCCTCAAGTGGCCGCCATGCTGGGCATGAAGCTCGTCCTGCCCGGGCCGTACCTCGACGCGGTCAGCCTTCTGGATTTGATGGCAGGGGAACAGGTCACCTATGCCGCCGGCGTTCCTACGATCTGGATGGGCATCGCGGACGAGCTCGAGAAAAACCCGGGCCGGTGGAGGATCCCGAGTGGACTTCGCGTCACCTCCGGCGGCGCGGCCACCCCGGAAGCGCTCCTCCGGCGCTTCGACCGCCTGGGCATCGAGCTGCGCTCGTCCTGGGGCATGACGGAAATGACGCCGGCCGGAACAACCGCGTATATCAAAAGCACCATGACGGATCTGGCGGAAGGGGAACGCCTGCGCGTGCGCTCGCTGGCGGGTCTGCCCTTCCCCCTGGTGGAAACGCGCGTGATGACCCCGGAGGGGGAAGCGCCCGGAGACGGAAAAACCTCGGGCGAGCTCCAGGTGCGGGGGCCGTTCGTCGCCGCCAGCTACTACAACCTGCCGGAAGCCGCGGAGCGCTGGACCGAGGACGGATGGTTCCGCACCGGCGACGTTGCCATAGTGGATGCGGAAGGCTACATCCGCATCGCCGACCGTACCAAGGACGTCATCAAATCCGGCGGCGAATGGATCAGTTCCGTGGCCCTCGAAAATGCGCTGATGGGACATCCCGGCGTGAAGGAGGCGGCGGTGATCGGCGTGCCGCACCCCAAATGGCAGGAGCGGCCTCTGGCCGTGGTGGTGAAGCAGGATGGAGTGCGTACGGACGACGAGGCGCTGCGCCGCGAGCTCTGTGAGCTGCTCGCCTCGAAATTTGCAAAATGGCAGATTCCGGACGCCATCGTGTTCGTCGAGGCCATTCCGCGCACGTCTGTGGGCAAATTCTTGAAAGCCCGCCTGCGCGAGCAGTTCAAAGATTGGCGCTGGGAAGGCAGTGGTAGCCACGGTCAGTGATTTTCTGGCCGTGGGCCTGCCGCTTGCCTAATTTCGCGCAGATCCCTTTGTCTGCCTGAATCCGCACGCAGCGGCCGCAGGGGCACGGTCCTGCCGTGGCGGGATGTCCCTACCACCCCATCACGTCCGGTAATCCGCGTTGATGCGCACGTAGCCTTCCGACAATTCGCAGGTCCACATGCGGGCGCGGCCCCGTCCCGCGCCTAGATCCACGCGCACGGAGTACTCCTGCCGGCTCATTCGCTCGTGCACGGATTTCTCGTCGAAGGGAAGCGGCCGCCCGCGGCGGAACACCGGAACGCCGGCGAGCGTGATGGCCGCCCGCTCCGGATCGAACGCCACGCTGGCACGCCCCGCGGCCGCCAGGATTCTCCCCCAGTTCGGATCGGCCCCGGCGAGCGCAGTTTTCACAAGCGGCGATTCCGCAATCGTGCGCGCCACCCGGGCGGCGGCACGATCGTCGGGAGCGCCGCGCACATCCATTTCGATCACATGGCGCGCTCCTTCGCCATCCGCCACGATCTGCAGCGCCAGCGAGTGGCACACCCGCTGGAGCGCGCGGACGAATTGGCGATACCCGGCGCTGCGCGCGCTCCCGATGCGCGCACCGGAGGCCCCGCTGGCAAACAGCGCCACGGTGTCGTTCGTCGAAGTGTCGCCGTCCACGGTAATGGAATTGAACGTAGGCCCGACCACGGCAGCCAACGCGCGGCGCAACACCGCGGGAGGCACCGCGGCATCAGTCAGCAGAAACGCCAGCATGGTTGCCGCAGGCATGTGGAACTGCGGCGCGATCATCCCCGCGCCCTTCGTGCAACCGGCGATGTGTACCGAGAGGCCGCCGATACGCAGGGAGGCGAAAGCCGTTTTCGGCCGCGTGTCCGTGGTCAGGATGCCGCGCGCCAGGCCCGCAAACGCCTCCGGCCCCGAGCCAAGCGCGGGGAGCAAGCCCGGAATGCCCGCAACGATTTTTTCCACCCGCAAAGGAACGCCGATCACGCCCGTCGAGCACACAAAGATCTCCTCGGGGCGGCAATCGAGTTTCGCCGCGAGTGCCTGCGCCATGCGCCGCGCCGCCGCCAGTCCCGCCTTCCCCGTGCAGCAGTTCGCGTTTCCGGAATTGACTACGATGGCGCGCATGCGCCCGCGGCTGCGGCGCACGTGCTCGATGGAAACGAGCACCGGCGCGGCCTGCACGCGATTCGAGGTGAATGCAGCGGCAACTGGGACGAGCTCATCCGCCACAACCAGCGCGAGGTCCGGGGCGCCGCTGCGTTTCAGCCCGCAGGAAGCGGCCCCAAAGCGAAATCCGCGCGGGAGTGAATTGGAGCCGGCCATGCCTCTAGGCGGGTGCAGGCTCGCGGCGCAGGCGGGCGGGTGAGAGCACGGGAAGCATTTGTGGCGAGTGCGCCGGCGCCAAATCGCGCGAGAGAGCTTCCAGGCAGCAGGTGGCTGCCTTCGGGCAATCCACGCAGTCGCGCGCCACTTTGTCCGCGGGCATGCCACGCGGCGCGCGCGCAAATTCGTGACGCTCGAAGAACTCCGCGGCGCGCGTGACGGCGAACACACGCCCGGCTCCCCGGCGCCGCGCCTGTTTCACCGCCGCTTCCAGCAGCCGGCCGCCGAGCCCGCTCCCTCGCGCTTCGGGCGCCACGGCGAGCGAGCGGACTTCCGCCAGCCCGCCGCGGCGCGGGCCGTAAAATTCGAGCGCGGCACAGCCCATCAAGCGGCCGGAATCGAGCGCCACCAGGAAATCCCCGATGGCGGCCTGAATCTGCTCCGCCGTGCGGGGCAGCAGCAGGCCCTGCCCGGCGTAGCCGGCTACGAGCACGTGGATGGCGGGCGTATCGGCCGGGCGTGCGCGGCGGATCCTCATGGCGCGGCCTCCATGAGGGCCACCCGCGCCCCCGCATCCGCCAGCGCCTGGTGAACGCGAGCGGGAGAAGTGCCGCCGGGCACGTCGCGGCGTGCCAACGCGGCTTCCAGCGTCAGGCGCCCCGGCAGGTCCCCCGTAAACAGCGGCGAAAATCGCCGGATGGTTTCCAGCGGCAATTCCGTCCATGGCGTGCCCACGCGTTCCGCCTCGCGGATCACCCGGCCCGCGATTTCGTGAGCGTGGCGGAAGGGCACGCCCTTCCGGACCAGATAATCGGCCGCCTCGGTGGCGAGCAGATCCGGGCCGGCCGCGGCGCGCATGTGGTCTTCACGCACGCGCGTGGCTCCGATGGCTCCCGCCGCGATGCGCAGCATTCCGGCCGTCTCCTGATGCGCCGCGAACAGCGGCTCTTTGTCCTCCTGCAAGTCGCGGTTGTAACTGGAGGGAAGTCCTTTGAGCGCGGTGAGCAGCCCGAACAGGGCGCCGTAAATGCGCCCGGTTTTTCCCCGGATCAGCTCCCAGGCGTCCGGATTCTTCTTCTGCGGCATCAGGCTGCTCCCGGTCGAGTAGGCATCGGGCAGCTCGATCCAGCCGAACGCCGGGTTGGCGAACAGGATGAAGTCTTCGGCCAGCCGGGAGAGGTGCGCGGCGGTGAGAGCCAGTGAAAACAGGTAGGCGGCGGCAAAATCGCGGTCGCCGACCGCGTCGAGGCTGTTCAGCGTCGAGCGGCTGAATCCCAATTCCTTCGCCAGCGCTCCGCGATCCACCGGAAACGCCGTGCCGGCAAGCGCGCCCGAACCCAGAACGCAGGCGTCGGCCTGGCGCGCCGCGTCGGCAATACGCTCCGCGTCGCGGAAGAAGGCCTCCGCGTGCGCCAGCAGAAAATGCGGAAATAGGATGGGCTGAGCCGGCTGCATATGCGTCAGGCCGGGCATGACGGCGTGTTCGTGCCGGCGCGCCAGGTCCACCAGCGCGCGAATCAGCCCGGCGAGTGCGCGGCGCGCATCCACCGCGGCATCGCGCAAATAGAGGCGGAGGTCGGTGGCCACCTGCTCGTTGCGGCTGCGCCCAGTATGCAGCTTCGCACCGAGTTCCCCCACGCGCGCAACGAGCGCCGACTCCACGTAGCTATGCACATCCTCTGCGTCGGAGGCTGCGATTCCCGCGGGATTTTCGCGTGCGGCACGATGGATTTCGTCGAGCGCCGCGCGAATCGTCTCTCCCTCGGCGGCCGTCAAAATCCTCGCGCCCACCAGCGCGCCCGCCCACGCGCGGCTGGCCGCAATTTCCTGCGGCAGCAGCAGAGCATCGAAGCCGAGCGAGCGCTGGAAGGCGTAAAACTCGCGATCCGGGGGCTCGTCGAAACGCCCGCCCCACATTTTTCCCTCTGTCGGTGTCACTTCTTATCCCCGGTGGCCCGCTTCGCGGCAGCGGGGGGAAGCGTCACGGGAAGGGCGAAGAGGTTGATGAAGCCCTCGGCAAATTTCGGATTGTAGCGGCCCATGGTGAAGCTGGCCAGGTCCTTCTGGTAGAGCGAAAGCGGCGAATGGCGCGATACAACGGTCAGGTTGCCTTTGTGCAGTTTCAGCCGCACGCTGCCCGTCACACGCTGTTGGGCGCGGCGAAAGAAGCCGTCGAGCGACTCGCGCAGCTCGGTGAACCACAGGCCGTAGTAGACCATCTCGGCGTAGCGGTGGGAGAGCAGTGCGGAAAAGTGCGCGGTTTCGCGGTCCAGGCACAGCGCCTCGAGTTCGCGGTGCGCGCGCACCAGCAGCGTGCCCCCGGGCGTCTCGTAGGCCCCTCGCGATTTCATGCCCACCAGCCGGTTTTCCACGATGTCCGCGCGGCCCACGCCGTGCGCTGCGGCGAGCGCGTTGAGCTGGTCAATGAGCTCGGCGCCGCCCAGTTGGCGGCCGTTCAGGGAGACGGGCGTTCCCTCTTCAAACCCGATTTCGGCCTCCGCGGGCGTGTCCGGCGCGCGCGCCGGCGCCGTGATCCACTGCCACATGGCCTCTTCCGGCTCGTTGGCGGGGTCTTCCAGCACGCCGCCCTCGTGGCTCAGGTGCCAGAGGTTGCGGTCGCGGCTGTAAATATTCTTCAGCGACTGTTCCACGGGCACGCCGTGCGCCCGCGCGTAGTCGAGTGCGTCCTCGCGTGAGTCGATGTCCCATTCGCGCCACGGCGCGATGATTTTCAAATCCGGGGCCAGTGCCTTGAAAGTCAGCTCGAAGCGCACCTGGTCGTTGCCTTTGCCGGTGCAGCCATGCGCCACGGCATCGGCGCCGGTACGGCGCGCCATCTCCACCTGGCGTTTGGCCAGCACGGGACGCGCCATGGAAGTGCCGAGCAGGTAGCTGTGCTCGTACACGGCGCCGGCGCGCAGCGTCGGCCAAATGTACTGGGTCACGAACTCCTCCCGCAGGTCCTCGACGCAGGCCACGGAAGCGCCGGTGGCCAGCGCTTTCTTGCGGATGGCCTCCAGGTCCTCCTGCTGGCCCACGTCGCCGATCATGGCCACCACTTCGCAGCCGTAATTCTCTTTGAGCCAGGGAATGATGATGGAGGTGTCGAGCCCGCCGGAATAGGCCAGCGCCACTTTCCGGACGGACGTTTTCTGTTTTCCCGAAGTTTGAGCCAATGCGCTCTCCTTGATTCTTCTGCCCGGCGCGTCAGGCCAGCAGGGTCAGCAGCAGCGCCTTCTGCGCGTGCATGCGATTTTCCGCCTGGTCGTAAACCAGCGAGCGCCGGGATTCCAGCACGGACTCCGTCACTTCCAGACCGCGATGCGCGGGCAGGCAATGCATGAACACGGCATCGGGCAGCGCCTGGGCCATGAGTTCGTCATTCACCTGATATCCAATGAATATTTTCTCGCGCTCCGCGGCTTCCTGTTCCTGGCCCATGCTGGCCCACACGTCCGTATACACGGCCTGCGCCCCGGCCACGGCCTCTGCGGCGTCGGTGAGCAGTTCGATCCGGCCGCGCGTTTCCTTCGCGGCCAGGCGCGCTTCCGCCACGATGGCGGGATCCGGCCGGTAACCGGCAGGCGTGGCAATTTTCAGGTTGACGCCCAGGCGCGCGCCGGCCAGCAGCAGCGAATGGCACACGTTGTTGCCGTCGCCCACGAACGCCAGTCTGAACCCGCGCAGGTTTCCGAACCGCTCCTCGAGCGTCTGGAAATCCGCCAGGATCTGGCAGGGATGGTAGCGGTCGCTCAGCCCGTTGATCACTGGAATGGCCGCGTTCGCCGCCAGCTCTTCGATGGTGCCCTGCGAATAGGTGCGCGCGGCGATCACGTTCACCCAGCGCTCCAGGTTCCGCGCCACGTCCTTCACCGTCTCGCGTTCGGAAAGGCGCGCCGCGCTGTAATCCAGAAACACGGAGCCGCCCCCCAGACTCTGCATGCCGATTTCGAACGAGACCCGGGTGCGCAGCGAGGGCTTCTCGAACAGCAGCGCCAGGAATTTGCGGCTTAGCGCGCCGCGGAATCGCTCCGGGTGCGCCTTCACCTCCGCGGCGAGCTGCAGGAGCGAGTGGAGCTGCCCCGCGGTCAGTTCGCCCCCGGTCACCAGGTCTCGCGGTGTCGTCGTAGCTACGGAAGCTACAGCCATGGGTTCAGCCTTTCCCCGCGTGCGCTGCGGCCAGGGCCTGTTCGCCGTGGAGGGCCGTGGCCTGCGCGGATCCGGAATCGTGCTCCCCGGCAGTTAGAATCCCTGCCGGGATTTTAAATTGCGGCTTCGGGCGCGACTTCTGGAGCGCCCGTTCCATCTTCTTCAGGAATTCGGCCACGTGCCGCGGAGTGACGTTCAGCGCCGGCAGCAGGCGCAACGTGCGTTCGTGCGCGCAGTTGATCAGCAGGCCCTCGGCCAGGGCCGCCTCCACACAGGGAGTGCCGTCGTAGCCCAGCTCCATGCCGATCATCAGTCCCTCTCCGCGGATCTCGCGAATGCCTTCAAAATGTAAAGCGATCTCCGCCAGCCCCACGCAGATTTCCTCGCCGCGCTCCCGCGCATTCTCCATCAGTTTCTCTTCCTCGATGATGGAGAGCACTTCGAGCGCGACCCCGCAGACCAGCGGCCCGCCGCCAAACGTCGTGCCGTGCGCGCCGGGCGTGAACGCCTGGGCAAATTCCTCGCGGGCCAGAAAGGCGCCCAGCGGCAGCCCCCCGGCGATGGGTTTCGCCACGGTGACGATGTCGGGCAGCCATTCGGGCGTCGTGGCGTATTTCTGGTAGGCGAAGGGCCGCCCGGTACGGCCCAGCCCGCACTGGATTTCGTCCGCGATGAGCGCGGCGCCGCGGCGAGTTGCCAGTTGCCGCGCCTGCCGGTAGAACGCTTCACTCACCGGATGGATCCCGCCTTCGCCCTGCACCGTTTCCAGCACGATGGCGCACACGGAACCGTCGAATTTCGCCGCCAGGTCGTCGCAATCGTTAAAGCGCACAAACTCCACGCCCGGCACCAGCGGCGCAAACGGCTCGCGGTATTTCGCCGTGGAGGTGATGGACACAGCGCCGAACGTGCGTCCATGGAAGGAATTTTCAAGCGCCAGGAACTTATAGGGGGGATGCTGCGCCGCGCCGGCGGCCTTCCGGGCATGCAGCCGCGCGAGTTTCATCGCGCCTTCGATCGCCTCGGTTCCGCTGTTGGTGAAAAATACGCGGTCCAGCCCCGACCATTTCGCCAGTTTCGCGGCCAGCGGGCCCTGGTAGGGGTTGTGATAGAGATTGGAAATGTGGATGGCCCGCGCGGCCTCCCGCCGGATGGCCGCCACCACCCGCGGGTGCGCGTGTCCCAGCGCGTTCACCGCGATCCCGCCGAGGAAATCAAGATACGCACGGCCACGTTGGTCGTAGAGGTAGCACCCCTTTCCGCGAGTGAACACCACGGGCGGTCGCTTGTAGGTATTCATCAGGTGGCGCTCCTCCGCGCGAAGCGCCGCGGACGCTGCCGCACCCGGAGACTTCTTCTTTGTCTGCGCGGAGTGCCTCACGCCGTGCCTCCGGCGGCAAACCGCGCGGCGGCGGACTCGCCGGCTTCCGCCGCGCCGGCCAGGATGCGCGTGCCGCCGCCCGCGCCGTCAGCAGCGGCGAGCAACGCGCCGGGAGCGCCCCCGCCCACGATGGAAATCTTCGCGACGCCGCCTTCCATGGCCCGGCGGCAGGCTTCCAGTTTCAGCACCATCCCGCCGGTCACGCGGTGCGTGCGGATCAGCTCTTCCACGTCGTCCAGGTGGAGGCCGGGCAGCACCGCGCCGGCATCCAGCACGCCGGCCACGTCGGTGAGATACACCAGGCGCCCCGCGCCCACGAATTCTGCGCACGCTGCGGCCATGTGGTCCGCGTTCACGTTAAAAAGTTCGCCGTCCGCGCCGGCGCCCAGGCAGGCAGCTACCGGCACGATCCCTTCGCGCCACAACGATTCGAGGAAACCCACATTGACGCCGGTGATGTAGCCCACGTAGCCGAGATCGGCGGTCGCGCCATCCAGCGTCATCCGCTCCGCCTGGAAACACAGCGCGTCGGCGGCACAGATGCCCACGGCGGGCCGGCCCGCTGCCGAGATGGCCGCGGACAAGCGTTTGCCCAGCAGTCCCGCGAACACCATCACCGCGGCATCGCGCGTGTCCTGGTCCGTAATGCGCAGCCCGGCGAAAAACCGGCTCTCCACGCCCATCTTCGCCAGTGTCGCGGTGAAGATGCGCCCGCCTCCGTGGATCACCAGCACTTCGTGCTGCGCGGCGAGTTCCGCGATCTGCGCCGCCAGCGAGCGAACCGTGCTCTCCTCTTCCAGCAGCGCCCCCGCCAGTTTCACGACGATTCTCATAGCAGTCCTTCCGTCTCCTCGATCCCCGTCATCAAATTAAAATTCTGCACCGCCTGCCCCGCGGCGCCTTTCCCCAGGTTATCCAGGCAGGAGACAACCATCAGCCGTTGCCCCGAATGGTCGAGGGCAAAACCGATGTCGCAGAAATTCGTGTGCGCCACGTGCTGCAGTTCCGGCAGCCGCCCGGCGGGCCAGATGCGCACCAGCTTGCGCCCGGCGTAATACTGGCGGAAGAGCGTTTCGATCTCCTCTCCCGTGGCCGGCGCGTCGAGCCAGGCGTAGAGTGTGGCCAGGAGGCCGCGGCTCAGTGGCAGCAGATGCGTCGAGAACATCACGTCGCCCGCGCCGAGGCCCAGATGCTCCAGCACTTCCGGCGTGTGCTGGTGGGAGAAAAGTTTGTAGGCGCGGAAATTTTCGTTCACTTCGCAGAAGTGCGTGTCGCGCCGCGGCTCTTTTCCCGCGCCGGAGGTTCCCGATTTGCAGTCGCACACGATCCCTCGGCCGCGCGCCACCACTCCCGCATCGAGCAACGGGCGCAGGCCCAGGATCACCGCCGTCGGGTAGCAGCCGGGGTTGGCCACCAGCTCCGCGTCCCTCACCTGCGCGGCGTAAAATTCCGGCAGGCCGTAGACGGCGCGGCGCAGCAGCGCGGGCTCCGGCGGCTCCAGGCCGTACCATTCCGTGAGCGTCTCCCCGCTGCGGAAACGGAATGCGCCGCTCAGGTCCACCACGCGCAGACCCCCTTTCAGAAGCTCGGGCGCGCATTCCAGCGAGACCTCGTGCGGCGTAGCCAGGAAGGCCACCTGCGCCCCCTGCGATGCGACCGCTTCCGGCGAAAATGTGCGCACCGGCGCGTCACCCCAGCCGCGCAGCGCGGGGAAAACCTCGGCCAGGCACTTCGCCCCGTTCGTCTCGCGCAGATAAAACACGGGCCGCCCCGTGCCGGGATGGCGCAGCAGCAGCCGGGCCAGTTCGTAGCCCGCATAGCCCGTGGCGCCCACCACCGCCGTTTGGACGGGCCGACTCACTGCAGCATGTCCTGTAAACGTTTCTGCGCCGCGAGCCGCTGGCGAGTCGAGCCGCTGATCACCAGGATCGTGTCGTCACCCGCCACGGTCCCGACGATTTCCGGCCAGCCTTCTGCGTCCAGTGCGGCCCCCAGGGACTGCGCGCCGCCGGGCGGGGTTTTGATCACCAGCAGGTTTTGCGCCGGCCGCAGGTCGCGGATGCCTTCGCGGGCCATGCGGGGCAGCGCTGGAGCGGGCGGGGCCGCCTGCGCGGGCAGGGCCTGGTAGCCGCGGTTCGTTTTCACCAGCCTCAGATCGTGCACGTCGCGGGAGACGGTGGCCTGTGTTACCCGCATCCCCTCATCCCGCAGGCGGCGGCACAGATCATCCTGGTTCTCGATGGCCTCGCGGGCCACCAGCCTCAGGATCTGTCCCTGCCGGAGTGTCTTCTGCTTGTTCACAGCACGCCCATCTTATTCAATGCACTGTATAAAAATGCGGTCGCCTCTGTCAAGAGAATTCTGCGCGCCGCGACCCATTCCCGTGCGCCCGCGGCATTCCCGGTTTCGCGTTCCGCCGCGCGGAGGTATCATGCCCAGGCTCGCCGCGTGCGCCGCGCCTGGCCCTGCCAGGGCCCCGGGGGATTCGCCATGACTCGCAAAACCGCACTCCTGCTCTCTTTTCTTCCTGCTCTCGCGCTGCTTGCGATGGCTGGCGCGGCGGACGCGCCCGGGCCCTTCACCCTCGAGCAAGTGATGAGCGCGCCTTTTCCCAGCGAACTCGTGGCCGCGCCCGCTGCCGGAAAATTTGCCTGGCTGCAGAACGCGCGAGGCGTGCGCAACATCTGGGTCGCCGAGCCTGCCTCCCCGGGCCAGGCCGATGCCACCGGCGCCTATACGGCCCGCCAGGTGACCCCCTACAAAGCGGACGACGGAGTTGACATCGGCGAACTGCGCTGGACTCCCGATGCGCAAACTCTCCTCTACACCCGCGGGGCCGACCTGGAGACCAATGGCAGCGATCCGAATCCGAGCAGCAATCCTGCCGGCCCGGAGCACGCCATCTGGATGGTGGCTGCCAGCGGAGGCGAACCCCGCAAACTCGCGGAGGGAACGGGGACCGCTGTCTCGCCGCGTGGTGATCTCGCTGCGTACCTCAAAGACGGGCAGGTATGGACCACGCCATTGGATGGGAAAGTGAAGCCCGCGCAACTCCTCCACACCCACGGACAGGCGGATTCGCTCCTGTGGTCTCCCGATGGCGCGCGGCTCGCGTTCGTCAGCAGGCGGAAGGATCATAGCTTCATCGCCGTGTACTCCTTCGCGGATAAATTGCTGCTCTTCCTGGATCCCAGCGTGGACCGGGACCAGGATCCGGTGTGGTCGCCCGACGGCCGGAGCATCGCGTTTCTCCGCATCCCTGCCTCCTCGCTGGCCTTCACCTTCGGCCCGCGGCGCGCGGGACAGCCATGGAGCATTCGCGTGGCCGACGTATCCACCGGCCGCTCCCGCGAGGTCTGGCGCGCCAAGGAAGGGCCCGGCAGCGTCTTTCGCGGGATCGTGGCGGAGAATCAGCTTTTCTGGGCCGCCGGCGACCGCATCATTTTCCCCTGGGAAGGCGATGGCTGGACGCACCTCTACGCCGTGTCCGCACACGGTGGAACCGCGGAGCTGCTCACTCCCGGCTCTTTCGAGGTCGAGCACGTCTCCCTCGCCCCCGGCGGCCGCGAGGTTGTCTACTCCTCAAATCAGGACGACATTGACCGGAGGCACATCTGGCGCGTCGGCGTCTCCGGGGGCAAGGCAGTGGCAGTGACGCCGGTCAACGAGGCGGGGATCGAGTGGTCGCCGGTGGTGGCCAGCGACGCAAAGACGATTGCTCTTCTTCACTCCGACGCGCGACGCCCTGCCCGCCCCGCTGTTCTCGCGGCAAGCGGCGCGATGCGCGACCTCGCGCCCGAATCCATTCCCGCTGATTTTCCCGCCGGCCTGCTTCTCGTCCCCCGCCAGGTGATTTTCTCCGCTTCCGACGGCCTGACGATTCACGGTCAGCTCTTCCTGCCCCCCGGACTGAAGCCCGGCGAGCGGCGTCCGGCCCTCCTCTTCTTTCACGGCGGATCACGCCGACAAATGCTGCTCGGCTGGCATTACATGGGCTACTACAACAATGCTTACGCCATGAATCAATACCTCGCCAGCCACGGCTATATCGTTCTCTCGGTGAACTACCGCAGTGGCATCGGCTACGGGATGGAGTTCCGCGAAGCGCTGAATTACGGCGCCACGGGCGCGAGCGAGTTCAACGACGTGACGGGAGCGGGCGTTTACCTGCGCGGCCGCGCGGATGTGGACCCGCAGCGCATCGGCCTGTGGGGCGGCTCGTATGGCGGCTACCTGACGGCCCTGGGCCTCGCCCGCGCGTCCGATCTCTTCGCCGCCGGCGTGGATTTCCACGGCGTGCACAACTGGAACATCGAAATTCACCACTTTGTGCCCGCCTATGATCCCGAAGCTAACCCGGACGCGGCCCGCCTGGCCCTGGAATCTTCCCCGATCGCTTCGATCATGACCTGGCGTTCTCCCGTCCTGCTCATTCAGGGCGATGACGACCGCAACGTGCCCTTCAGCGAAACCGTGCAAATGGCGGAAGCTCTGCGAAAACAGGGTGTCGAGTTCGAGCAGCTCGTTTTCCCCGACGAGATTCACGACTTTCTCATGCATCACACCTGGCTGCGCGCCTATCACGCCACCGCCGACTTCCTCGATCGCCACTTGCGATCGAACGCGCCATAAGTGTGACCGCCGGGAATCGACGTTGGTTCCCACAGCGGGAAAGCGGTGGTGACAACGCTCACAAAAGTCCCCTACCCAATCGCACGAACAAATGGGTCAATCTCAACGGCAAGCCACGCGCGCGCCGCGAAGAGCCGCGGACCGACCGTCGGCTTCTCTGTTGCAAACCAATCAATTAGGGATGCGGGTTCGTCGTCGGCGATTGCTTCGGCGGCGTCAGTGGGGGATGCCCGGGCGGCAAAGAACCTGGTGGATTGGGTTGGCCCGGCGGCACCGTGCTGCCTGTAGGATGTGACATCTGACCACCCACAGGCTGGCCATTCAAAACCACCCACGAACCATCGCGCTTCTCGAGCTGATACTTCACCTGCAAAACCATGGAAGTGGGCCCTTGCTTCGGCCGGAACTCGGCCAGGGCCTCGGCATGATCGCCATTTAGCGTGATCTGGGTCAATTGCAAGTCCATTGCGTCCATCCGCAGACCCGACTTGGACGCGACATGCTGGCGAATGCTCTCGCGAATGGCCTCCTTTTCCTTCTCCTGGCGATTGCACCCCGCAAGCACCAGCAGCAGTATCCCTAGTATTGCCAACAGTTTGGCAGTCTTCATTGGTCGGTTCACCGTAGGATCAATTTCCATCGCTCGCTGGCCATCTCTGTCTCTCGATGCGACTTCTGCACCCGCTTCCACTACGCGAACACTACGCTTTCGTGCCCGCAAATTTTGGTGACGCTCGTCACAAGCGATTAGGACACCGGACACGGCGCTCTCACCGCCCCATATCCATACTGGACCTCGTTTAAGGCCTTCCGTGAATCCAGGGATTCCGGATCGCCGACTCACTTGGGCTGAACAAAATGTCGCTTTCCTCATTCACGGTGGGGATTCTTTTACTTTTTGCACTGGGATCTCCCCAGGAGGCCGAGCATGAAAGAAATTTCAGGTATGCGCATCCTCAGTGTGGCTTTTCTCTTGGCGCTGGCGGTGTTGCTGGTGAGCTACGGCCTGAACGGCTGATTCGGCCGTTTTCCGGAACGTGGCAGGAGCCGCTACGTGCCATCTTCCGGGCGCCCTTCCTTCGCACTCGGGGAGCGTCTTCCCGGCTCCCCATCGCCGTTGCCATCCTGATCTTCATCCTCCTCTGTAGCACACCTGTACTTGCCGACGTGCACCCGGTTCCGCTCGACAAAAACACGGATTCGGCCAAGTGCCTGGAGTGCCACGCGGATAAGGCCAAAGGGAAGCACGTCCATACGGCGATATCCATGGGCTGCACGAGCTGTCACGAAATCCGAGTAAGCAAGGATGTGACGCGGGTCAAGCTGATTACCACCACTCCCGCCGCGCTTTGCTTCACCTGCCATGCCGACAAAAATCCCGCGGAAATCAAAGGAGTCATCCACAAGCCGGCCATCCGCGATTGCCTCAAGTGCCACGACCCCCATGCCAGCGACAATCCCGATCAACTCTTGAAGCCGCTGTCCGGCGGGGCGCAAGAGAATCTCTGCCTGCAATGCCACTCCATCGGCGAGAACACACCGGAAAAGGGCAGCCGCCACCCGGCCCTGGACGCCGGCTGCGACACCTGCCATGTGATCCACAAGACCGGCCCCTCAAGCGATCTCCAGTTTACCAAGCATTTGAAGAAGGATCCCCCGGCGCTTTGCCTGGACTGCCACGACCCGAAGGACGCGGACCTGATAAAGGCACATCGGGGCCAGCCTTTTGAGAAAGCGGACTGTGTCTCCTGTCACAACCCCCATCAGTCCGCCATGCCGAACTTGATGCAGGCTTTTGTGCACCCCCCGTTTGCGGATAAGCAGTGTGACCTATGCCACGCCCCGGCCAAGGATGGGAAGGTGGTGCTCACGCAGGCCAGCAGCAAGGAGCTGTGCGTCACCTGCCACGACGCACAAGCCAAAGAAATCGAAACCGCCAAGGTGCCGCATCCCGGAGCCATGGGAGATTGCGTGGATTGCCACAGCCCGCACGCCAGCTCACAGCCCGGCCTGCCCAGGACCAACAACGTGGACATTTGTCTCGCGTGCCACACGGAGCAGGCCGAAGAACTGAAGACCAAGAAAGTGCTTCACAAGCCGGCGTTTCAAACCGGCTGCGCCGTCTGCCACACGCCCCATGGCGGAGAGAACCCGCACTTGCTCCGGGCCAAAGACGTCAACACGCTCTGCCTGGAATGCCACGGGCCGGACGCGCCGCAGCCGGTGCGGCTCGAGGAACAGCATCTGATCTCCATTTTCGGCGGCAAAGTGCTGTTGCCGGAAAATTACTTCCAGACCACGCCGATCCTGCCGCTCCGGTATGGCATCGGCCACCCGGTCGAGGGGCACCCCGTCAGCAACACCATCGACACGAAGACCAATAAGCCCGTCGCGTTGAACTGCCTGAGCTGCCACCAGCCCCATGCTTCCGCGAAGCCCGGCCTGCTGGTCAAAGATCAGGAAGCCAACTTGGCATTTTGCAGGAACTGCCACACCGAAGGGACAGTGCAGTTCCGCTGAAGGGAGAGGATGACATGAAATTCCAGCACTCGCGTTCGATGCCATCCCGGTGGATGCTCCCGCTTCTCTCCGCGCTGCTGGCCTTTGGCCTGAGCGGCGTTCCGGCACAGGCGCAGAAGAAGTCCAACAAGAAGGGCAACGCCACCGGGGTGCAGGAGCCCAAAACAACCACCTTCGACATCAGCAGGATCGTCTGGCCGAATCCTCCGGCCATTGCCCGCGTCAAGTTCGAAGACATTTTGACCGGGCAGAAGATCGACTGGGCCTCGCTGGAGAGTAAGCAAAAACAGAAGCTTTCCTGGATGGACCGGCTGGCTGGGGCCCAGCCGGACAGCCAGATCAAGGACGTGCAGAAAAAGGTCGGGTTCCAGTTGATCCGCGTGTACGGTGTGGCCGCGGATTCAAAAGGCAATATCTACGCCGCCGACCAGGCGGTCGGCGCCATCTTCATCTTTCCCAAGGCGGCAACGGAGCCGCTCCAGCTCATTGCCAATGGCCGCGACGCGCACTTTGCGATGATTAACGGCCTGGCCATGGACGACAACGACCGGCTGTTCGTCACCGATTTGAAATTGCACCACGTCCTGGTCTTCAACGCAAAACATGTGGTCGAAGCTTCCTTCGGCGCCCAACAATTGGTTTCACCGGCGGGCATCGCCTTGGATACCGAAAACCGGTTTGTCTACGTGGTCGATACGCAACAGGACCAGGTCCTGGTTTTCGACGCGGACACCTACAAGCTGCTCCGCCGGATCGGCACCGGCGGGAAGAAACACACCCTCACCAGCCCCGGGGATTTCTCCCTGCCCACCAACGTGGCTGTGGACAAGGACGGCAACGTCTACGTCACCGATACGTTGAACAACCGCGTGGAAAGTTTCGATGCCGATGGCAATTTCATCAGCGAATTCGGCAAGTCCGGCGACGGTCCCGGACATTTTGCCCGGCCCAAGGGGATCGCCGTGGATTGCGATGGCCACATCTGGGTGGCCGACGAGGTCCAAAGCCGGGTGCAGGTTTTCGATCAAGAAGGCCGGGAATTGATCTACTTCGGCCAGATGGGATGGTATCCCGGGCAGTTCCAAGCGCTCTACGGAATTGCGTTTGACAAAAAATACAACCGGGTCATCACCAGCGAGCAGTTCCCCGGCCGCGTGCAGGTATTCCGCTATGTGACCGAGGCGGAAGCAGCAGCAGAAAAGGCCCGCCGCGAGGCGGAGCAAGCCAGGCCGGCGCCGAACGCTGCAGATTCGACGCCGCAGAAAGGTGGTGGCACTTCAAAAAACACGGTTCCGCGGTGATGCCCGCTGGGCGGGAGACTTGGCGGTGGCCCAAGCGCCAAGACAGCAAAGTTCCCGGCAGCCCGACCATCCCGAGCAGTGGCAGTGATTGGCTCTAGGAAAGTGGATGTGAAGAATCGAAACTCAAATCGGAGGTGGAAGTAATGAAACGAATAGTAGTCGTTTTACTGCTGACTTTGGGTTTGGCGGGATACGCCGCGGCTCAGGTCAGCTCGCCGACACAGGACGTGCTCGGCGCTCACAACGTGTACGGCCGTGGCTGTATCGCCTGCCACTCGCCGCACAGCGGCGCCGCCGGCAACGGCGGACCGTCCAGTGCCAACACCGGCAACTTCATTCTGTGGGGCGAGGATCTCACGCCGCTCTACGGACAAACCTTTACCTTTGCAGGCGGGAATACCGTTACCATCCCCAATTACGGCACGACCCCAGTCACCGTTAACGGTACGACCTATGCTCCCACTGCGTTTCCTGCCAGCGCCTCCGACGGTACCTTCATTGTCGCCGCCTGCCTGAGCTGCCACGATGGCAACCTCGCCGTGGTGGGCATGATGACAGGCAAGACGGTGGAAACGGTAACCATCAATGGCGCGACCTTCCGTCCTCCCACGCTGCTCGGGAACGACGGCTCGACCCCCGGAAACTACCTCAACGACCACCCAGTAGGGCCCACTGCCGTCGTGAGCTGCGGCGGCCAATACAACTGGGACTGCACTGTGAACGCGAACGGCTCGATTAGCTACAACGGGCCGAACAGCACACAGTTCCTCGCCGACTACTTTGATGTGACAACCTATGGGCCGATTCACAGTCTGGTGAAGGTTCCCGGTACTCAGGTCGGCATGACCGGAACATATACGTCCAATTCGTGGGTTACCTGCACCACCTGCCACGACCAGCACGACATGCTCTATTTCAACGCGGGCGCAAAGGGGATCAAGGAAACCCACTTCTTTGTCCGCGGCTGGTACGCTCCGGGAAATACCCCGACCAGCAACAGCGCGGCTCAGTTCTGCCGCACCTGCCACGGCGGCGAATCCAACGAAGCGCACGGTCAGATCGTGCCCACAACCTGAATCCTTCCTTCCGGGGGGAGGACACTTTCCTCCCCCTGGGGGAAGCAGTTCGCAAGGCCTGCTCCGGCGCCGGTGGCAGGCAGCCTGCTTCACAAGAATCGAGCAGGAATGGAGAGGAATTATGAACCGCAACTTGGCAATCATCGCTCTCTTGCTGGCAGCGGCGCTGCCACTGCAAGCGCAGAACCAGGCCGCGCACCCGGCGAACCCGGCTCAGGCGGCTGCCACTGGCAACGGAATGCTTCAGCTGGCTAAACCTGTGGCGCGGGTGAATGGGACGGTCTTGACGGAACGCGACTTGCTTCGCGAGATGTACGCTATTTTTCCCTATGCCCGGCAGCACAACGGGGGATTCCCGCGCGCCATGGAAGCAGACATCCGCCAGGGCGCGCTGAGGATGATTGAGTTCGAGGAACTGGCCTACCAGGAAGCGAAGCGCCGGAAGATGACCGTCGCACCCGCACGGTTGGCCAAGGCCGAAAACGAGTTCCGGGCACAATTTCCCACTGAGGAGAAGTTCCGCGGATACCTGAAGGCGGAAGACAGCGGTTCCCTCCAAGTACTGCGGACAAAGATCGCGCGGTCCCTGTTGATTGAGGATTTGTTGAAGGTCGAGGTAACAGATAAGTCTTGGATCTCCATGACGGAGGTAAGGGCCTACTACCAGAAGCACTTGGAGCGTTTCAACCTGCCGGAGTCTTTCTCCCTGCAAACCATCACCGTCATGCCGCCGGTGCCGCCGACTCCCAAGCAGCCAACGCCACCCCCGCCCACCCCGCAGCAGTGGATGCAAATGCGGGCCCGGGCCGATGATGCCCTGCGCCAGGCCAAGGCCACCAAGACGTACGAAGAGTTCGGGATTCTTGCGGAAAAGATCTCGGAAGACGATTACCGCGTGATGATGGGAAACCACAAGTCCGTGGACGCGAAGGATTTGCCGCCGGCAATCCTCCAAGCCGCCTCGAAAATGCAGCCGGGGCAAATCAGCGATGTGCTCCAGGTGGACGGCGCCTACACCATCATCCGTCTCAACGCCCACACTCCCGCCCGGATGCAAAAGCTCGACGAAGTCGCCAGCGGGCTGCGCGCCGAAATGCGCCGCAACAAGCAGGAAATGCTCCGCCACGAACTGGACGCGAAGCTGAGGAAGAACGCCAAGGTCGAAGAGTTGTAGGCTATGTATGCAGGCCAGGGTCTATCTCGGGTTTGCAGGCTTGGTGCTGGTTGGAGTGCTTTGCGCAAGCGCCCCCGCGCGGGCCCAGGTCCAGGTGGGGAGCGAGACGCAGCTCAACCTGGATGGCAGCATCAGTGCCGGATACTCGGGCGACTTTTCGAACGTAGGTCCTGACAGCCATGGAGTCATCTTCGGGGGCACCGGAAATTTGACTGGTTCCTATCACAGCCCGCAGTTTCTGAACTTCGATGTTGCGCCCTTTTTTAATCAATCGCGCGACAACTCCGACTACCAGTCCATCACCAACAGCTCAGGCGTGGTCGCCAGCGCGAGTCTTTTCGGGGGCAGCCAGTTCCCCGCGTATTTCAATTATTCCAGGCTGTATAACAGCGAGTCGAGCTATTCGGTGCCGGGATTGTCGAACTACGTCACCAGTGGCGACAGTCAGACCTTCGGCGTGGGGTGGTCTGCCCACTTCAAGAACCTCCCGTCTTTCACCTTCGGGTACCAGCAGGGATCGACCGACTACTCGCTGTATGGAGCCCCGCAGAATAGTTCCAACGATTTTCACTCGGTCTTCGTGAACGCCATCTACACCCTGGATGGGTTCCATCTGAGCGGCGGGATTCACTACGGCAATTCCAGCTCGCTCTTCCCGCAAATTGTATCCGGGGAGCCTTCCGAAAAGGCGAGTTCGGACACGACCGCCTATACCCTCAGTATGTCGCGGAGCATTGCTTCGGACGGGAGCACCTGGGTTAACTTTATTAGAGACACCACCGCTTATGATTCGCTGGGACTGCACAGTTCCGAGACCTCGGACATCGTGAACGGGGGGCTGGCCCTGAAGGCGACGGATAAGCTCACCACTCAAGTCAGCATGGACTACGACGACAATCTCGCCGGATCCATCCTCCAGTCCATCAGCAGCACCGGTGCAATCGTTCCCGTTTCCCTCACGGAGGCGCCATCTCATTCCTGGGGCTTCGTCGGCCAAGCGCAGTACTCGCTTTTTTCCGGCCTTTATGTTGCCGGGACGGTTTCCTACCGGCAGCAACTGTTCCTGGGCGAGTCGTATGATTCCACGGCGTACAGCGGGTCAGTGAACTACGGGCATGACCTGCTGGGAGGGCAGTTTACCGCCACGGCTATCGTGAGCCACAATTCCTACGGGAACATTGGCGGGTCCACGTTGGGATTCCTCACAGACGAGATTTACATCCGGAAAATCGGTGCTTGGGGGCTGAGCGGCTCCTTCAGCTATTCGCGGAATGTTCAGTCCATTCTGATCTCCTATACCACCTCCGGCTACAGTTTCTCAGGCTCGGTGAACCGCCGGATCAAGCGGCTGATTTGGACGGCTTCGGCGAGCGGAGCCAAAAGCATGTTCGACGAGGTACACGGCACCAATACCTATACCCAGGGCTACTCCATGGGACTTTCGGGACGCTGGCTGGGGGCGAGCGCCGGGTATTCGAAATCCACTGGAACCGGTCTGGTAACGGCAACGGGTATCTCTACGCTGCCGCCGGGCGTGCCGCCCTCGCTGGTGAACGCGATTTTGTATGGCGGCACGACCTATTCGGCCAGCCTGGGAAGTACCCCCATTCGCAGGCTTACCGTAAACGCCACCTACGTGCAGGCCCGGAGCAACACCGTGGGTGGGCCGCTCACCTCGAACAATAAAACGGAGGAAGCGTTCTCCTACTTGAGCTATCAGTTCCGCAAGGTATATTTGAATGCGGGCTACAGCCGGCTGGTGCAAGGGTTCAGCGCAAGTGGTATGGCCCCGACGATGATATCCACTTACTATTTCGGCGTATCCCGATGGTTCAAAGCCTTCTAGCACGGGCGCGGCACAAGAAAAAGGGGATTGGTCCGGGCCTGTTGCTCGTCCTTCTCCTCGCGACATTGTTTCTCTCCCCTGCGCCGCTCCTCAGCGATTCCAAGACGAGCACCGTCACCGTGCCCGTGCTGCTTCTCGATGGCGGGAGGAAGCTGGTCTTCGAGGGCACGTTCAGCACGGAGCGCGACGTAAAACCGAAGCGCGGCTTCTGGAAGAAAATGCTGGACGTAATGGTCGGCGCGCCGGAAGTCCATTTCATGGTCCGCCCCTTCAGCGTGGTCACGGATTCGCGGGGCCGCATCATCGTCACCGATCCGGGGGCCGGCGGCGTGCACATTTTTGATGTAAAGCAGCAGAAGTACAAGTTCATTACGCGGAAAGACAAGTCCAAGGAGGCCATGACCACACCGCAGTGCGTGGCCGTGGATGCACAGGACAATATCTATGTGACGGATTCGGACCTGGGAAAGATTTTCGTCTTCGAGCCCGGCGGAAAATTCGCCCGCGTGATTGGCAGCTTGAAACGCGGCGAGGGCTACTTCAAACATCCCACGGGCATCGCGGTGGATTCCGCCGCGCAGCGGATTTATGTGACGGACACCTGGCGGGACCAGATTTTCGTCATGGATATGCAGGGAAGCGTGCTTCAGAAAATCGGAAAGAACGGGACCGGCGAAGGCGAATTCAATTTCCCGACGGAGTTGCGCCTCGACGGACCCGATCTGATCGTCGTGGATGCCATGAATTTTCGCGTGCAGGTGCTGGCCCGCTCGGGTGCATTTCAGTTCGCCATCGGCAAGCTGGGCGACGGCCAGGGAGACATGTTCCGGCCGAAAGGATTGGGCATCGACTCGGAAGGGCATCTCTACATCGTCGAGGGACTGTCCGGAGTGGTGCAGGTGTTCGACCGCCAGGGACAGTTGCTGTACTACTTCGGGCAAAGAGGCACCGGGTTTGGCGATTTTCAACTTCCGACCGGCTTGTTCATAGACAGCCAGGACCGCGTGTACGTGGTGGATTCCTATAACCGCCGCGTGCAAATGTTCCGGTATTTCGCTTTGGGAAAGCAAGCCGCCGGAGGGACGCAGTGAAACTCTTCTGGCTCATCGCGGCTCTGCTGTTCGCCTGCGCGACTGCGCAGAGCCAGCAGTTCGGCGGCGACGTGCTGGGCCAGCACAATTTGGGTCCCGCGGGCACGTCCGCGGTAAAGGGGGGATTGGGCGCTCCCTGCCTCTTTTGCCATGCTCCCCATTCCGGACTTGGCGCACCAGCCCCGCTGTGGAATCAAAAGCTAACCACGGAAACCTATACCGTTTATCAGAGCACCACCTACCACGAAACGGGGAAGCCGAAACCCCTTTTGGGCAGTGACAGCAACCTGTGCCTGAGCTGCCACGACGGGAGCATCGCGCCCGGCCAGACCGTTGCCTACGGAGTTTTCCCGATGATCGGAAGCATGAAATCCGGGGACAGCTTTGGAACCGACCTGTCCAATTCACATCCCTTCAGCCTGGCGCTGCCGCTCAAGGATTCTCCGGACTTGGTCGCTTCGCTGTACAACTCGGGAACCACGGCCGATCCGGCACACGCGGTCAAGCTGATCAACAGGAACATCGAATGTACGTCCTGCCACAACGCCCACGTGGAGGCCACCGACATCGTGGCCCTGAATTTTCTGGTTCGGAATGGTTCCAGCGGACAACTTTGTCTGGCCTGCCACGAACCGGGAAATCGCACGGTGAACAATCAATCCAACTATCTCGCGGGATGGACAAACAGCGCGCACGGCACGGCGGGCAACAAGATCACCGCTCAGCAGGGAGTAAGCCTGGGACCGTACCCGACCGTGGCGGTGAATGCCTGCGCGTCGTGCCACATGGAGCACAACGCCCCGGGAGCGGTGCACCTTCTGCGAAGCAAGAATGAGAATGATTGTCTCCCGTGCCACGGCGGCGCGAACAATCTTTCTCCGGCTGTCGCAAACGTAGCTGCCGAGTTTTCCAAATCGGCGCATCCCTTCGTCACTGCCGGCGGCTCTCACGACGCGGGAGAGAGCGCGCTGCTCAACCACAATCGCCATGCCACTTGCGTGGATTGCCACAACCCGCATTCGGCACGTCGGGTGGGAGCATTTCTTCCTCCGCCCGGAATACGGGCTTCTCAAAACGGTATGGAGGGAATCAGCGCGACGGACGGCATTACCGTGTTAAAGCCCGCGGTCAACCAGTACGAGACCTGCCTGAGATGCCATGGAAGTGGCACGGGCAAGGCCGTGCTTCCCGCCACGTTCGGTTACCTGCCGGTCTGGGCGGTGGCTTACGGCGATCCGTTGAACGTCATCCCCCAGTTTTCGCTCCTGGCGACATCGAGCCACCCGGTGATGCATGACCGGAGCAGCCCATTGCCGCAGCCCAGCCTCCGGGCCTTCATGTTGAATGAGGACGGAGTGACCCCGGCGCGGGCCATGGGCACCCGCATCCTGTGCACGGACTGCCACAACAGCGATGACAATCGCGAATTCGGGGGCACGGGACCGAACGGCCCCCATGGCTCGAAGTGGACGCACATTCTCGAGCGCCGCTTCGAGTTCAGCCGCGCCGCGCTCCCCGGCCAGCCCATCATCAACCTCTTTCCCAATCCCGATCTCAGCGTCAATGGCCCCTATGCCCTGTGCGGAAAGTGCCATGACCTGGCAAACGTCGCTTCCAATGCCAGCTTCAGCGAACACGCCCGCCACATCAACGATGGCTTCTCTTGCTCCGTCTGCCACACGGCCCACGGCCTGGGCGGCACCAGCGGAAGAGTTTCCGGAGAGCGGCTTGTAAACTTCGACGTCAACGTGGTCGCCCCGGTCGGAGTGACGCCGATCTCTTATTCGCGGGCCACCAACTCCTGCACGCTCACCTGCCACAACCACGCTCATGGACAGCCCGCGGGCCCAAATCCCAAGATTAAGTGATGAGCGGCCAGCAGCAAGCTCGAGAGCGTGCACGCTTGCGCCCCGGCCAAGTTCGCGGGTCCTGCCTCGGGTTGTGCTAGCATGAAGAAACGTCAGGCCCGTAGCTCAGTTGGTTAGAGCGGCCCGACTTGGTCGGGCAGGTCTGCGGTTCAGGCCCGTAGCTCAGTTGGTTAGAGCGCTACCTTGACACGGTAGAGGTCTGGGGTTCGAGCCCCCACGGGCCTACCATTACTGTCGATGGGAATCGTCTATATCCTTCGAAGTGTGAAGAACGGGCGGTTTTATGTCGGCT
>DATEQM010000078.1:0-12781 GCA_035272605.1 Candidatus Acidiferrales bacterium
CCTGGCAACGGTTGTGGCAGGGGCCCTGAAAAGGGGAAGGCAGAAGCTGCATCCCGCGACAAAAACATTTCTGGCGCTGCGGATAGCGGTGAATAGAGAGTTGGAGGAACTCGAGCAGTTTCTCGACCAAGCCCCTGCCACTATGAATCCCCGGGGACGCTTGGTGGTGCTGAGTTACCACTCGCTGGAAGACCGCGCGGTGAAGCAGGCCTTCCGCCGGTACGACCGCGAAGGCGTGCTGCGCGTCTTGACGAAGAAAGTAATCGTGCCGTCGGAAGCGGAACGCGCGGCCAACCCGCGCGCGCGAAGCGCGAAGATGCGGGTGGCGGAGAGAGTGGCGATGGGCGGCGCGGCATGATGGAATTCATCACCGTCAAACGGATCGACAATTCACGGCTGGTGCGCGCGGTGTCGCGCGGGCAATGGCGCGATTTCTGCCGGTTTGCCGGCCTGGGCGCAGCACTGGCGGCGCTGCTGCTGGTGTACGCCGGGCAGCATTTCCGCTGCCTGCGGGTGCAATACCAGCTCGAGGAGTTGAAAGCGCGCCGTACCGAGGCCACCGAGCTGAACGCGCAGCTCAAATTGCAGGCCGCGGCGCTGCTGGCGCCGGGACGCATTGACACGCTAGCCCGCGGGCAACTGGGCCTGACCGTTCCGGTGCCTGGCCAGGTGTCTCCGGCGGCCGGACCGCCCGAGCGGATACTGGCGCAGGAGCGCGCCCCCCGGGGTCCCCTGCTTCGGGATGCGGCGGCCACGCCCGCGCCCTAGAGAGATCCGGCTGTACTGGGACTGGGGTTGCTTCGAGCGGCCCGGGAAAGTTTGGGGATGCCGGCCGGCCCAGGCGGCCCGGCGCTACACCCCTGGGGTGCGGCGGTCCCACTCGGCGGGTCTGAGTGAGGGAGCAGCTCCAACGAACGGTATGGAAGGGCGCCGCCCGCGCACGCGGATTCTCTCTCTGGCTTTCCTCGTTCTTCTGGGGCTGGGCGCCGTTCTGGGGCGCCTGATCGAACTTCAAATCGTCCAGTACCGCGATTACCTGGCGCGGGCCCACCGGCAGCAGCAGCGCATCGTCGAAGTGAATCCCCCCCGCGGCGTGCTCTACGACCGCAACCTGCACGAATTGGCCATGAGCATCCCGGAAGATTCCTGCTTTGCCGTTCCCGGGGAGATCACCGACGCGGGGCTGGTGGCGCGGCTGCTGGCGGGCGTGCTGGGGATGGAGCCGGAGGAAATCGAGACGCGGCTCACGGCCTCGAAATCGTTCGTGTGGATTGCCCGGAAGCTGCCTGCGGAGAAGGTGCAACGCATCCAGGCCCTGAACCTGCGCGGGATCTATTTCCAGAAGGAAAGCCAGCGCTTCTATCCCAAAGGCAAGCTGGCGGCGCACGCCTTGGGGTACGTGGATATAGACGGCCGGGGGCTGGGCGGGGTGGAGTATGAGTACGACGACCGGCTGCGCGGGAAGCCCGTGCAGATGCTGGTGCTGGCCGATGCGCGCCGGCGGTGGTACGAGCGGCACGGGCCCGACGCCGGCGATGCGGCCAATCTGGTGCTCACGCTGGACGAAAATGTGCAGTACATCGCGGAGAAGGCGCTGGACGAGGTGATCGCGAAGACTCACGCGAAGGCCGGCGCCATCCTGGTGCAGGACCCGAACACGGGAGAGCTGCTGGCGCTGGCGAACTGGCCGTCGTTTGACCCCAACGCAGCCGGCGCGGCACCGCCGGAGGCGCGCATGGATCGGGCAGTGAGCGCGCTCTACGAGCCGGGCTCGACGTTCAAAATCGTGACGGTGGCGGCGGCGCTGGAAGAAGGCGTGACCACCCCCGACGAGGTGATCGACTGCCAGATGGGGTCCATCGTCATTGCCAACCACCTGATCCACGATCACCGGCCACTGGGCCTGCTCACGGTGACGCAGGTCCTGAGCCAGTCGAGCGACGTGGGAGCCATCAAACTGGGACTGCGGCTGGGAGCGGCAAAATTCTACGACTACATCCGCGCGTTCGGATTCGGCAGCCCCACGGGGATCGAGCTGCCGGGGGAATCGCGCGGGCTGCTGCGGCGGCTGGAAAACTGGTCGGCGATTTCCATCGGGGGCGTCTCCATGGGCCAGGAGGTGGGGGTAACGCCCGTACAGCTGGTCACCGCCGTCTCCGCCATCGCCAACGGCGGTTTGCTCCACCGCCCGCGCATCGTCCGGGAGGTGCGTTCCTGCGGGACCCACACGCCCGCGTGCCGTCCGGCATCCCCAGTTGGCATTGCTTCCACGCCCTCCAGTACGGATGAGCCGGCCGGGCCATCTTTGGCGCCGCCGGAGGAAATCCCGCGCCGCGCCGTCCGGCCCGAAACAGCAGCCGAACTTCGCCACATGCTCGAACACGTGGTCCTGGACGGCACGGGAAAGCTGGCGCGGCTGGACGGCTACACGGTGGCCGGGAAAACCGGCACGGCGCAGAAGATCGACCCAGCCACCGGGCGGTACTCCACGCGGGACTACATCGCCTCGTTTGTGGGCTTCGCGCCCGTGAATTCCCCGGCAGTCACCGTTCTGGTGGTCCTGGATTCGCCCGAGGGAGGGCATATGGGCGGAACGGTGGCGGCGCCGGTGTTCCGCGAGGTGACGCAGCAGACGCTGAGCTATTTGCGAGTGCCTCCGGACATCCCGACGACGGCTCCGGCCGAACATGCTTCGCTCCAGCAGGCGGGCGCGGCCAGCGCGGAGGACCTGAGCGATTTCGATTCCTCCCAACTGCTCGATCCAAACGCGCAACGGACGGACCAGCCGCCCACCCTCCCGGCACCACCCCAGCCGAGGCCGGGGACGTCCGGGCATCTCTCCCGGACGGCGGCCCAGGCGCCTCCGGAGGGAAAAACTTCCAGTGGGCTTGTCGGGCTGACCGCACAGCCGCAGAAGACGCCTGCGGCAGGCGACCGCCGCGGCGAACCCTTGCCGCCGGCGGAAACAACCGTGGTACTGGACGAATCGAACGGCGTGCCGGTGCCGAGCTTCGAGGGGCGGACGGTGCGGGCGTTTGTCGAGGAGTGTGTGCGGCTGGGACTGAGCCCCGCGCCCGTGGGTGCGGGCGTCGCGGTGGAGCAGGAGCCACCGGCGGGCACGCGCGTGCGCTCCGGAAGCCGAATTGTGGTGCGATTTGCAGCCTCTGCGGCGGTGCATGCCATCTCACAAAATAGGAATTGAACGGAACGGCGGGAGCCGGCGATTGAACACAGCACAGACAGAACCTGGAATCAGGCGGGAACGGATGCAACTCGGCGAACTCCTGGAGGGTGTGGCCATACGGAACGGCGCGGCGCGCGTCCCGGCCGGCGTTCCCATCGCCGCGGTGGCCTACGACAGCCGCGCGGTGACGCCCGGGGCGCTCTTTGTGGCCATCCGCGGCGAGCATGCGGACGGCAACCGGTTTATCGGTGACGCGCTGGCTCGCGGCGCGGTGGCGGTGGTCAGCGAGCAGGCCCGGCCGGCGGGAGAAGCCGGCGGAGGGCCGATGGTTCCGGCGGAGATTGCGTGGGTTCAGGTGGAGGAGGCGCGGCGCGCGCTCGCCCGGATTGCCGGGAATTTCTATGGCCGGCCGGCGGAGGCGCTGGAACTCGTGGGCGTGACCGGCACGAATGGGAAAACCACCACGTCATTTGTGATGGATTCCATCCTACGCGCGGCGGGCCATTCCACCGGGGTGTTCGGAACGATCCTGTACCGCACGCCGAAAAGCGAAGCCGCGGCCACGCACACCACGCCGGAATCGCTCGAGTTGCAGAAGTTTTTCGAGGAAGTGCGCGCGGAGGGCGGGACGCACGTGACCATGGAGGTTAGCTCGCACGCGCTGGCCCTGGACCGGGTGTGGGGCTGCCGGTTTTCCGCCGTCATTTTCACCAACCTGACGCGCGATCACCTGGACTTCCACAAAACGATGGAGGCGTACGGAGCGGCGAAGCGCCGGCTGTTCGAGGGAACGGGCGCAGGACGGCCGCGGGTGGCCGCGGTGAATCGCGACGATCCCTGGGGGGAGAGATTCTGCGGCCTGGCCGAGCGCACGCTGACCTACGGCCTGGGGCCGGGCGCGGACGTCACCACAAAGCGCTTCTCGCCGGCGTTTACGGGACTGGAATTCACGGCCCAGACTCCAGAAGGAAAAATCGAAGTGGCCTCGCCGCTGGTGGGAAAAATCAACGTGTACAACATCCTCGGCGCGGCGGCGGCGGCGGTGGGCCTGGGGGTGCCCCGCGCGGCCATCGAGCGCGGAATCCGCGAATGCCGGAGCGTACCCGGGCGGTTCGAGCGCGTGGATTGCGGCCAGCCCTTCCTGGTGATCGTGGATTACGCGCACACGGACGACGCGCTGCGCAACCTGCTGCAGACGGCGAGGGAGCTGAACAAATCCGGACGGATCATCACGCTGTTCGGCTGCGGGGGAGAACGGGATCGCGCCAAACGCCCGCTGATGGGCGAGGCCGCGGGCGCGCTGAGCGACCTGGTGGTGCTCACCAGCGACAATCCGCGCGGCGAGGACCCGCTGAACATCATCAACGACGCACTGGTGGGCCTGCAGCGCACCGGTACGGAACATCTGGTGGAACCGGAACGGGCGCGCGCGGTGCAAATGGCTATCGAGCGGGCCCTGCCCGGCGACATCGTGCTGCTGGCCGGGAAGGGGCACGAAACGTACCAGGTTCTGCGCAACCAGACGATTGCCTACGACGATCGCGAGGAGGCACGGCGGGTGTTGCACGGGCTGGGGTATCGGCCATGACGCCGGCGCCGCAGATGTAGGGGCGGGTTTATCCCGCCACGGCTGTGGCGGCACGCCAGTTGCCGGCGTGTGGTTTCGGATGGCGGCGTAAAGCCGCCGCTACGTTGCGCGGCGTCGGATTGAAGCGGCAGCCCGCCGCGGCGGGCTGCCGCCACTTGAGTTTCGAGAGGCACGCCCCGTTCCCAGGGGCCGAAGGAGCAGCAGCCGGAGCCACATGCCGAACCCGCACTGTGGGACAGCCCAATCCCGCGGCGACAGGCGCGCGGGAGCACGCGCAACGAATCCGGCTCGAAGACGAGTCCATGGACTGGACATTGGAACAGGCGGCACGCGCCCTGGGCGTCTCGTTCGCGGGGAGCCGGGAGACGGCTGGGCTCGCGGCGTGCATTGCGGGAGTTTCGATTGATTCCCGCTCGGTGGCTCGCGGGGAGCTGTTTTTCGCCGTCCGCGGGGAGCGCCACGACGCGCACGAATTCGTGGCCGCGGCCCTGGGCGCCGGGGCCGTGGCAGCCGTGGTTTCCGCACAACGCGCGGGCGAATACGACCCCGCCCTGCGCCCGCGCCTCCTCTGTGTGGACGATCCCCTGGCCGCCCTCCAACGGCTGGCGCGGGAGTGGCGGATGGAATGGGCCCGGCGCGCGGCAGGGCGCGGCGCGACGCGGCGGCGTGTGGCCGGCGTTACGGGATCCGTGGGCAAAACGACGACCAAAGAGATCCTGGCGGCGCTTCTGGGCACGAGGTTCGGTACGCTGAAGTCCACGGGGAATTTGAACAATTTGTACGGAGTGCCGCTGACGCTGGCGCGGCTGGGGGAGGAGCACGAAGCGGCGGTGGTCGAAATGGGCATGAGCCGCAGCGGCGAAATCGCGCGGCTGGCCTGGATGGCGCGACCCGAGGTGGGGGTGGTGACCCGCGTCGCTCCGGTGCACCTGGAATTTTTCGGCTCGGTGGAAGAAATCGCGGCGGCCAAACGCGAATTGATCGAAGGGCTGTGCGGCGAGGACCCGGTGGCCGTGCTCAATGCCGACGACCCGCGCGTGGCGGCGTTCGCGGAGGTGATGGAAACGCGCGTGCCCGGGCGCGTGATCACGTTCGGCGAGAGCCCGGACGCCGATTTTCGCGCCACGCGCATCACGGAGCGCGGGCTGGACGGCACGGATCTGGAATTTGACTGCACGGAGGGCACGGCGACGCTGCGCATTCCGCTGGTGGGCCGGCACAACGCGCTCGATGCGCTCGCGGCGCTGGCTGCCGCGAGTTGCTGGGGAATCGGCGTGGAGGATGCGCGGCGGGCATTTGGCGGCCTCTCGCCCGGCACGATGCGCGGCGAGGTGGTGCGTTTCGAGGCGGGCTTCACGGTGATCAACGATTGCTACAACTCGAGCCCGGCGGCGCTCGCCGCGGTCCTGCCCACCCTGGCGCACACGCCGGGTTTTGGCCGGCGCATCCTGGTGGCCGGAGAGATGCTGGAGCTCGGGCCTCGCTCGCCGCAATTGCATCGCGAGGCGGGCGCCCAGGCCGCGGCGTTCGGCAACATTGACTGGATCATCGGCGTGCAGGGAGACGCGGAGGAACTGCTGCGCGGCGCCGCGGCGGCGGGCCATCCCCGCTCGCAGGAGCGGTTTTTTCCGGGCGCGGGGGAGGCGGCGGAGTTTTTTTCCGGATTTGCGGCGCCAGGCGATTTGGTGCTGCTGAAGGGCTCGCGGAGCGTGCATTTGGAGCGCGTGATGGAGACGCTGGTGGCTCGCTGGCCGCTCGCCGGAAGCGCGGGCGCGCGCTCCGCGGAGAGGGGCAGGTGCTGAGATGCTCTACTACCTGCTCTACGGGTTGCTCCAACCGTATTTCAGCCCGCTCAACGTGTTTCGCTATATCACCGTGCGGACCGCCTTCGCGGGAATGACCGCGCTGGGATTCGGGCTGGTGTTCGGGCCCATGTTCGTGCGGCGGCTGCGCGAGTTGCAGGTGGGCCAGTTCATCCGCGAGGAGGGGCCGCAGAGCCACCAGAAGAAGGCCGGGACGCCGACGATGGGGGGCCTGTTGATCGTGCTCTCCATTTTCCTTTCCACTGTGCTGTGGGCCGACGTGCGCAATCCCTACGTGCTCCTGGCGCTTTTCTCGGTGCTGTCGTTCGGCGCCATCGGCTTTGCCGACGACTATGCGAAAGTGGTGAAGCGGCAAAACCTGGGGCTGCGAGGCCGCACGAAGCTGTTCCTGCAGATCCTGACGGCGTTTCTCGCGGGCGTCCTGCTGCTGTTGCTGCGGGCCCGGGGCGTGTATTCGACCGAACTGATGATGCCGTTCTTCAAAAAAATCCATCCGGACCTGGTGATCACGCCGCTGCTCGCGAACCCCTACTTGTGGAGCGTGGCGTACCTGCCGTTTCTGCTGTTCCTTACGCTGGTGATTGTGGGTTCCTCGAACGCGGTGAACCTGACGGACGGGCTGGACGGGCTGGCCATCGGATGCATCGTGGTGGCCGCGGGGGCGCTGACGGCGCTCACCTACGTCACCAGCCACGCCGGTTTCGCCTCGTACCTGGACCTGCAGCACATTCCGCGGGTGGGCGAACTCACCATCTTCTGCGGGGCCATGGTGGGGTCGGCCCTGGCCTTTCTCTGGTACAACGCGCATCCCGCGGACGTGTTCATGGGCGACGTAGGCTCGCTCGCGCTCGGAGGCGCCATCGGCACGGTGGCGGTGATCATCAAACAGGAGATCCTGTTGTTTTTCATCGGCGGAGTCTTCGTGATCGAGGCGCTCTCGGTGATTATTCAGGTGGCCTCGTTCAAACTCACGGGAAAACGCGTATTCCGGATGGCGCCCATCCACCATCACTTCGAGCTGATCGGGTGGAGCGAATCGAAAATCATCGTGCGGTTCTGGATCGCTTCGCTGGTGTTCGCCCTGTTCGCGCTGACCACCTTGAAACTACGATGAGGCCATCCGTCGAGCTGCGGGAGAAGCGCGTGCTGGTGGTGGGACTGGCGCGCACGGGCGTGGCCACCGCGCTTTTTTGCGCGGCGCGCGGCGCCCGCGTCACCACCACGGACTCGCTGGCGGCGGGCGAACTCGCGGAGGCCGCGGCAAAACTGGGCTCGGCGGGAGTCGCGCTGGAGCTGGGCGGCCATCGCCGCGAGACCTTCCTGGCCGCCGAATTGATCGTGCCCAGCCCCGGCGTCCCCTTTGACCAGGCCGACCTGCTCGCCGCGCGGAGAAATGGAGTCGCGGTGTGGAGCGAAATCGAGCTGGCGTGGCGGTTCCTGCGCGGGCGGCTGCTGGCCATTACCGGCTCGAACGGGAAGACCACCACCACCGCGCTTACCGGCCACATTTTGAAAACCGCGGGCCTCCCCGTGCTCGTTGGAGGGAACATCGGGACGCCGTTCATTTCCCTGGTGGAAGATTCGCGGGAGGACAGCATCTCGGTGGTGGAGGTCTCCAGCTTCCAGCTCGAAGCGATTGTGGCATTCCGGCCGGACGTGAGCGTCTATTTGAATCTGACGCCGGACCACCTCGACCGGCACGGCTCGCTCGAAGCCTATGCGACCGCGAAGGCGCGCATCTTTGAGAATCAGAAGCGTGAAGACGCCGCGGTGATGAACGCGGACGATTCCGCCTCGGCGCGCTACGCCCCCTCGCGCCCGCGCGTCTACTGGTTCAGCCGGAAAAAGGAAGTCGCGCGCGGAGCCTTTGTGCGCGGGGACGATATCGTGTTTTGCGACGGGGACGCGGAGGCGCGTCTGGCCTCGCGCGCGGAGATTCCCCTGCGCGGGCAGCATAACCTGGAAAACGTGCTCGCCGCGGCCACTGCCGCCTGCCTGGTGGGCGCCGCGCCGCGGGCCATCGCGGAGGGTGTGCGCACGTTTCCGGGCGTCGAACACCGGCTTCAGTTCGTGGCGGAGATCGGCGGCGTGCAGTTCTACAACGATTCGAAGGCCACCAACGTGGATGCAACGGAAAAGGCGCTGGAAGCCTTTCCGGGTAACCTCCTGGTGATTCTGGGCGGGAAGGACAAAGGCAGCGACTACGCGCCGCTCCGGCCCCTGCTGGCCGAACGCGCCCGCCGCGCCTTTTTGATCGGCGCGGCCGCGGAAAAAATCGCCGCACAGATCGGCGGCGCGGTGCCCCTGGAACAGTGCGGCACGCTGGATCGCGCCCTGCACGCGGCTTTCGAGGCGGCCCGGCCGGGGGACATCGTGTTGCTCGCGCCTGCGTGCGCCAGCTTCGATCAGTTCCAGAATTTCGAGCATCGCGGGCGCGTGTTCGCGGATTTGGTGCGGCAGTTGGCGCCGCTCAGCGGGACTCCGCGCGCGGCCGGAGGGAGACGCTGATGCCGCGGGGAATGCGCCCGGACCGCTGGCTCCTCCTCGTCACGCTGGCGCTGTGCGTGATGGGCGCGGTGATGGTGTTCAGCGCCTCGGCGGTCACGGCGCAGAGCCAGACGGGGAGCGCCTACGGGTTTTTTCTGCGGCAGGTGGCTGCCCTGGTGATCGGCTTGGCGGGCCTGCTGGGGCTCTCCCGAATGGACTATCGCGTGTTGCGCCGGCCGCCGGTGGTGTTTACGTCGCTGGGCGCCGTACTGGTGCTGCTGCTGGCCGTGCTGTTCCTGGATCGCGCGCATGCCACGCATCGCTGGGTGCGCGTGGGGCCGGCGAGCCTCCAGCCTTCCGAATTCGCAAAGCTCGCCGTAGTGATATTCCTCGCCTGGTTCCTGGAGCCGCGTGTGAAGGCCGGCCGCTCGGGCGTGAATCACGTGTGGGAGACGCTGGCGCCGGCGCTGGGCCCCGTGGTGGTGCTCGCGGGCCTGGTGGTGATCGAACCGGACCTCGGCACTTCGCTGATGATCCTGCTGGTGGCCGGGGCGATGCTGTTCGAGGCGGGGATTTCGCTGCAATTTCTGGCCGGGGCGGTCGCTGCGGCGCTCCCGGTGGTCTACCTGCTCATCGCGCGCGTGCCCTACCGCTACAACCGCCTGATGGCTTTTCTCCATCCCGACCAGGACCCGCAGGGCGCGGGGTTCCAGCTCCTGCAATCGCTCATCGCCGTCGGGTCAGGAGGGTTTTTCGGCGTGGGGCTGATGGCCAGCCGGCAAAAACTGTTCTATCTGCCGGAGGCGCACACCGACTTCATTTTCGCGGTGCTCGCCGAGGAGCTGGGCTTTCTGGGCGCGGCGGTGGTGATCGTTTTGTTCGGCATCTACGGCTGGCGCGGGCTGCGCGCGGCCCTGGCGGCGCCGGACGATTTCGGCCGCATGCTGGCGCTGGGGATCACCTTCCTGGTGGTGGGGCAGGCGCTGTTCAACCTGAGCGTGGTGGTCGGCCTGTTGCCCACCAAAGGAATTCCGCTGCCGTTCATCAGTTATGGCGGATCGAGTTTGGTGGTCATGCTGCTGGCCACCGGAATTTTGTTGAACATCAGCCAGTACGCGGACTGACGTGAAACTGGCGATCGCAGGCGGAGGAACAGGCGGCCACGTGTTTCCCGCCGTGGCTGTGGCGCGCGAGTGGCTCCGCAGGGGGCCGGAGAGAGAAGTGTTGCTGGTGGGGACCGAACGCGGCCTGGAAGCAAAACTCGTGGCGGAGGCAGGACTGCCGTTTGCCGCGATTCCCGTGGCCGGGCTGAAGGGCATCGGCGGGCTGCGGTTGCTGCGCAACCTCGCCCTGCTCGCGCCGGCCATGGTCGAATCGAGTTCGATACTGGAGCGCCACCGGTTTGCGGCGGCCTTCGGGGTCGGTGGGTACGCGTCCGGCCCCTTTGTGCTCGCGGCCGCGCTGGCTGGCGTGCCCACGGTGATCTTTGAGCCCAACGCGGCGCCGGGATTCACCAATCGCGTCCTGGCCCGCATGGCCAACCGGGTGGCGACGGCCTATGAAACCACCGCCGCGCGGCTGGGCGGCCACGCCGTGGTCACCGGCATCCCCGTGCGCGCGGCATTCTTCGAAATTGCCCCGCGGCCTCATGTGCCACCCTTCCGCATCCTGATTACCGGCGGCAGCCAGGGCTCGCTGGTGGTGAACCGGGCCGTGATCGATTCGCTGGACCTGCTGCTTCCGCGAAAAAATCATCTTTTCCTCGTTCACCAGAGCGGGGAACGCGACTATAATGCTGTTCGCGTGGCGTATGCCCGTCGGGAGATCAACGCGGAGGTCGTGCCCTTCATTTCGAACATGGCGGAGGAGTTCGCCCGGACGGACCTGATCGTCTGCCGGGCGGGAGCGATCACGGCGGCGGAAGTCGCTGCCGCGGGACGCGCCGCCATCTTCATCCCCTTCGGCGCCGCCACCGACAGCCACCAGTTGCGCAACGCGCAGGCCCTGGAAGCCGCAGGGGCCGCGCGGGTCATTCCCGAGCCCCAGCTCAGCCCACAACGTTTGGTGCAGGAAATCTTCTCGCTGCTCGACCAGCCCGAGCGCATGGAGGAAATGGAACGCCGCGCCCGCGCGCTCGCCCGCCCGCGTGCCGTCGCGGACATTGTGAACCTGATCGAAGAGGTGGCGCGGCGATGATGGTTGAATTCCGCAATTTCCAGCGCATCCATTTTGTCGGCATCGGCGGCATCGGCATGAGCGGCATCGCGGAGGTGCTGCTGACGCTGGGCTACTCCGTCTCCGGGTCGGACCTGAAAGCCTCGCCGATCACCGAGCGGCTCGCCGGGCTCGGCGCCAGGGTGTTTTACGGCCACAACGCCGCCAACGTGGAGGCGGCGCATGTGGTGGTGGTTTCTTCCGCGGTGCGGCCGGAGAACCCCGAAGTCCGCGCAGCCCTCCGGCGGAAGATTCCCGTCATTCCCCGCGCGGAAATGCTGGCCGAGCTGATGCGGCTGAAGCAGGGAATCGCTGTGGCCGGGGCGCACGGGAAAACCACCACCACCTCCATGACCGCCTCCGTTCTGAGCGCGGCCGGGCTGGACCCCACTTTCGTGGTCGGCGGACGCGTGAACGCCGCGGGAACCACCGCGCGCCTGGGCAAAGGCGAATACATGGTGGTGGAAGCGGATGAGAGCGACCGCACCTTCCTGCTGCTCGCCCCCGTAGTTGCCGTGGTCACCACGATTGACCGCGAGCATCTGGACCAATACGCCTCGCTCGAAGACATCCAGAGCGCGTTTCTCCAGTTCGTGAACCGCGTGCCGTTCTACGGCGTCTCCATCCTCTGTCTGGACGAGCCCAACGTGCAGGCCATCCTGCCGGGCGTGCGCCGCCCGGTGGTCACCTACGGCACGTCGAGCCAGGCCGATCTGGCGATCAGCGAGGTGGCGCTGCGCGGCCCGCAGAGCGATTTCCGCCTGCGGTACCGCGGCGAGGACCTGGGCATGTTCCATCTGAACTACCCGCCGGGCATTCACAACGTGCGCAACGCCGCCGCCGCCGCGGCCGTGGCCCTGTACCTGAACGTCCCGGCCGACCTGATCCGCGATGGCTTCGAGAAATTCCAAGGCGTGGGGCGCCGGTTCGAAGTGAAAGGCGTTTTCCAGGGCGTGACGCTGATTGACGATTACGGCCACCACCCCGCCGAAATCCGCGCCACTCTGGAGGCCGCGCGCGGCTGCAACTACGGCCGCTTGCTGGTGCTCTTCCAGCCGCATCGCTTTACGCGCACGCAGCATCTGTGGGACGAATTCTGCCGCGCGTTCAATCAGGCGGACGTGCTCGTGGTCACGGACATTTACGCGGCGAGCGAACCGCCGATCGCCGGCATCACCGGCGAAGCGCTGGGCGCCGCCGTGGCCGCCGCAGGCCACCGCGGCGTGCGCTACCGGGCGTCGATGGCTGAGGCGCTCGATGAGCTGGCGCGCGAGGCCCAGTCCGGGGATGCCATTCTGACCATCGGCGCCGGGAGCGTGGGCCGCGCCTCGGATGAACTCGCGGCGCGGCTGGCCGCGGGAAAATCGGCGGTGAGCCATGCGCATTGAGTCGCCGCGCGTGCTCGCCGCGCTCTCCGATCTGGGAGTGGAGCGCCTTGCGGGCGCTTCGCTCGCGGAGCTGACTTCACTGGGCATTGGCGGCACC
>DATEQM010000079.1:0-15157 GCA_035272605.1 Candidatus Acidiferrales bacterium
ATCGTGCTGCGCGGGAGCGTTTCCGTGGAGCGGCTCGAGGAACTGCTGGGCGTGAGGATCGAGCGGGAGCCGGGCGGCAGCGCGACGACCGCCGCGGGCCTGCTGAATGAACTCGCGGGCCACGTGCCGGTGGCCGGCGAGACTGTGGTCACGCCGCAGGTGCGATTCGAGGTGGTGGACGCGAACCAGCGCAAAGTGCTGCGGCTGCGCGCGCGCGCGGTTGCGGCGCCACCGCGGGAATCCCCGAGGGATGCGGACGGCGCGAAACAGGCGCGGGTGGTCTCGGAGACGGCCGAGGATAGCGCGGCCACGCGGAAGGCGGCGCGGGCTACGCGGTCGGGGAAATGAGGCACACGCACGGTTCGATGCGGGCAGATTGCGGAGCACAGAGCGAGGCCTGCGGAGCTTTATCGCTCACAGACTAAAGTCTGTGTCACATCGCGGTATGATTCCCGGTGCCATGACATTTCATTCAGGATTTGCCGCGATTGTGGGGCGGCCGAACGCGGGGAAATCCACCCTGCTGAACGCGCTGGTGGGGGAGAAGGTGGCCATCGTATCCTCGCACCCGCAGACCACGCGCAACCGGATTCTGGGCATCGTCAACCGGCCGGGGGCGCAGATGGTGATCAGCGACACGCCCGGCCTGCATAAACCGGATTCCCTGCTCGGAAAACAGATGCTCGAGGAAATCGAGCAGGCCTTGGACGGAATCCACGTGCTTCTGCTGATCGTGGACGCCGCGCAGAAGTTCGGCACGGGCGACCAGTATGCGCTGGACCGCGCGGAGCGGTTCCGCGGACCGCGGATTCTGCTGCTGAATAAAGTGGACCGGATGCGGAAAGACGCGCTGCTGCCGCTGATCGACGCCTACCGGAAGAAGCTGGACTTCGCGGAGATCATTCCGATTTCGGCATTGACGGGCGACGGTGTCGAGCTGCTGATCAAAACCCTGGTGAAATACCTGCCGGAAGGCCCTCCGTATTTTCCCGAGGAGCAGTATACGGATCAACCGGAGCGGTTCCTGGCCTCGGAGATCATCCGCGAAAAAGTGTTGCAGCACACGCGGCAGGAATTGCCACACGCCGTGGCCGTGATGCTGGACAAATTCGACGAAGGAGAGAAGCTGACGCGTATCCACGCGGCGATTTACGTGGACCGGGAGGGACAGAAGGGAATCGTGATCGGGCGCGGCGGATCGATGCTGAAGACCATCGGCACCGAGGCGCGGCTGGAACTGGAAAAGATGCTGGGGCGGAAGATATTTCTGGAGATGTTCGTGAAGGTGCGGCCGAATTGGCGCGACCTGGCGGCGGTGGTGCGGCAATTGGATTGGCGGCGCGAGCTGGAAGAAATGGCGCCGGAGGAAGAAGGGGAAGCGGAATCGGATTGAGAACCGCCTCGATCATGAATTCTTATCGCGTGGGAGGTGAGCCTGTGGACATCACTGTGCTGTCTTCACAATTGACAGGAAAATCCCGAATTACGGTGCTGATCCTTTGGCTGGCGGCTTCCATGCTTTGTTCTGCGGCAGCCGGTCAGACAACCTCGCCGACAAAAAGCTCTGAGGAAGTCCAGCGTCTTACGTCGGAATGTAAGCAGGGAAGATACGCTAGCTGCAGCGACCTGGGCCTCATTTATGCAGAGGGCCGCGGCGTGGTGAAGGACGAAGCTCGTGCCGTGGCGCTCTTCGAGCGGGCATGCGACGGCGGCGACGCCCAGGGCTGTGGCGTCCTGGGCCTGATGCACACAATGGGCAGAGGCTTGTCGAGGGATGAAGCTCGCGCGGTGGTGCTCTTCGAGAAGGCATGCGACGGGGGATATGCCCCGGGCTGCAGCAATCTAGGCGCCATGTACGCGTACGGCCACGCCGTGAAAAAGGATACAGCTCACGCTTTGGCGCTTTACCAGCGGGGATGCGACGGCGGCGATGCTCGAGGGTGCCTCTTTCTAAGCGCCATGTATGAGGACGGCGAGGGCGTGCCGAGCGATAAAGCTCGCGCGCGGGCGGTCCTTCAGAACGCATGCGACCGGGGCGTTGCCCAGATCTGTAGCACCCTCAGCGTCCTAGATAGAAATGGCAAGGACGTAAAAGGGGACGAAGCTGGCTCTGCGGCGCACTACCAAGGGGCATGCGATGGCGGAGAGGCCACGGCCTGCAAGCAGCTGGGCGACATGTATTGGCTTGGCCAGGGGGGTGTGGCCAAGGATGAAACTCGCGGGGTGGCCCTCTATCAGCGGGCCTGCGACGGGGGCAGTGCCTCGGCTTGCTATAACCTCGGCTTCACGTATGAGAACGGCTGGAATGTGCCGAAGGACGAAAGCCGGGCTGCGGCGCTCTACCAGCGGGCATGTGACATAGGCGATACGGCAAGCTGCGACAAACTGGGTGACATGTATGCGGATGGCCGTGGTGTGGCGAAGGATAAGGCTCGAGCTGCAGGGCTCTACAAGAAGGCCTGCGATGACGGTATCGACTCAGCATGCAGCAAGCTGAAGAAACCGCCGAAATAGCCGACGCCTGTGCCCGGTCAGTTCTCCTGCGGCGAGATTCCCAGGGACTTCATTTTGCGGTAGAGGTGGCTGCGCTCGAGGCCTAGCGAGGCGGCGGTGCGCGTCATGTTCCAGTGATTCTCTTCGAGCTTGCGGAGAATCATTTCGCGCTCGTAGGCGTGGCGGGCCTCGGCGAGCGTGGAGGAGGCGGGCGCGCCGTCCTTCATGCGGTGGCCGCGGAAGAGTTCGGGCGGCAAGTGGTGCGCTTCGATGCGTTCGTCGGGACACATGATGACGAGCCGCTCGATCACGTTGCGCAGCTCGCGGACGTTTCCGGGCCAGGGATACTGGAGCATGACGTCGATGGCGCCGGGAGCGAGCTCGCGGGGCTTGCGGCCGTAGGCGGCGCAGAACTCCTCGAGGAAGTGCCGGGCGAAGATGGGGATGTCCTCGGTGCGGTCGCGCAGCGGTGCGATGACCAGGGGGACGACGTTGAGGCGGTAGAAGAGGTCCTCGCGGAAAGCGCCGCGGGCGATTTCGTCGTCGAGTTTTTTGTTGGTGGCGGCGACGACGCGCACGTCCACGGTGACGGGCTTGCGCGAGCCGATGGGCTCGAAGCGCTGCTCCTCGAGGACGCGCAGGACTTTGGCCTGGGTCTTGAGGCTCATGTCGCCAACTTCGTCGAGAAACAGAGTGCCCCCGTCGGCCTGCTGGAATTTCCCGGTTTTGTCCTCGTTGGCACCGGTGAAGCTGCCTTTCACGTGGCCGAACAGCTCGGATTCGATCAGCTCCTCGGGGATGGCGGCGCAATTCACTTCCACGAAGGGCATTTGGGCGCGCAGGCTCTGCGCGTGGAGCGTGCGGGCGACGAGCTCTTTGCCGGCGCCGCTCTCGCCATAGATGAGCACGCGGCCGCCGGTGGGCGCGGTGAGTGCGATCAACTGGCGCAGGGACTTCATGGGAACGCTTTCGCCGAGCAGCGTCTGGCTGCGGTTCAGCTCGGCGCGGAGGAGGCGGTTCTCCTCCTGGAGATGGGCCTGGGAGAGCGCGTTGCGCACGGCGACCAGCGTTTTTTCGAGTGCCAGGGGCTTTTCGATGAAGTCGAAGGCGCCGAGTTTGGTGGCGCGCACCGCGGTCTCGATGGTGCCGTGGCCGGAAATGACGACGACCACGGGCGGGCGCGCCATCTCGTTCAGGCGGCGCAGGGTTTCCATGCCATCCATGCCTTCGAGCCAGATGTCGAGCAGGATCAGATCGTAGGCGCGGCGTTTGGCGGCCTCCAGGCACTCCTCGCCGCTGGCGACCGAGTCGGCCACGTAGCCCTCCTCGCGGAGGATGGAAGCGAGGGACTGGCGAATACCTTCTTCGTCGTCCACGATGAGCACGGCGCGCGACACGGCAGTCATCCTTTGGCCCCGCTTTGCGGGATGGGGATGGCAGGGCTCGCGCCCTGCGGCGCGCCGGGCGACGCCGTGCCGTTTGCCGCGCCAGCCGCGGCGGCGGGAGGAACAGCGGCGGGCAGATCCGCGGCGGGCAGCCGGATGGTGAACCGCGCGCCCTGCGGCTGATTATCTTCCACACGGATGGTGCCGTGGTGCTCGGTCACGATGCGGTCCGCGATGGCCAAGCCCAGTCCGGTGCCGCGCTGGCGCGTGGAGAAATGCGGCAGGAAGAGGCGATCCTTGTCCTGCGGGGCGATTCCATGGCCGGAGTCGGCCAGCACGATCTCCAGGGTTTCGCCATTCGTGCCCAGCCGCGTGGAAACAGCGATTTCGCGGACGGCGGCGCCTTCCATCGCTTCCGCGGCGTTGTCAATCAAATTGACGAGCACACGGCGAAGCAGTTCCGCGTCGGCCCGGACCTGTGGGAGGCCCGGCGCGAGGTGCGTGCGGACAGTCACGCCGTCCAGACGGCCGGCAAAGACTTCGAGGGCGGTGGAGACGACGCGATTCAGGTCTACGGGCACGAGCGTGGCCTCCGGGAAACTGGCCATGCGGGAAAACGCGTCCACGAGGTTGCCCAGCGTGGCAACTTCGCGCTGGATCAGCCCGGCACATTCCGCGACGAGCGTTTCGAGCTGGCGGGCGGATTCCGAGCCGGCCGGGGCGCTTTGTCCGCGGCGGTCGAGGAAGCGCTCGAGGCGCTGGGCCGAAAGCTGGATAGGCGTGAGCGGGTTTTTGATTTCGTGAGCGATGCGCTGGGCCACCTCCTGCCAGGCCGCGGCTTTTTGGGCGTGCAGAAGTTCCGAGAGGTCGTCAATCACCACGACGAAGCCGGGATTGGCGCGGCGAGGGCCGAAGGAACTGACCGTGACCGCAGCGCGGCGCGGCGGTCGGCCGGGCACGGGGATTTCGAGCTCCTGAGAGACCGCGCCCATGCGGAGCGAGCGGCGCATCAACCGCTGAACGGCGCGAGCGGTATCGGCACCCAGCAGCGATTCGAGCGAGCGAGCGCCGCCGGCAGGCGTGGCATCGCCGAACATGCGCACGAAGGAGGAATTGACGCGCTCGATGGCGCCCGCGGCGTCGAGAGACAGGACGCCGGTGGGGATATTTTCCAGGATGGTCTCCATCAGGTGGCGGCGCTGCTCCATTTCCTGGAAGGTGCGCTGCAGGCTGGCATTGGATTCCTCGAGGCGGTCGCGCGCGTCGCGGAGCTGGCCGGTCATGCGATTGAAGGAGTCGACGAGAATGCCCAATTCGTCCTGGGCGCGCGCGGTGACGCGATGTTCCAAGTTGCCCAGAGAGATTTCGCGAGTGGCCTCCGCCAGCGCCTGGACGGGCACGGTGACTTGCTTTTCGAGGAAGAGCGCGACCCAGGTGGTGGAAAACAGCAGGAGAAGAGTGATCACCATCAGGCTGAGAAGCATTTCCAGGCGGAAGGTTTTGAGCTGGCGGCTTTCGGCGAGATAGGCCTGGCGCTGTCCGAAAATCAAGTCGAGGCGCGCGAGATAGTTGTCCGGCATGCGCTGGGCAATCACCAGGGCGCCGGAATCGAGCGGGGCGCGGGCGGCGAGGTAGGTGAAGCGGCCGGACTGCCAGGCTTCGGCTCCCGACGGCAGAGTGCGCACCCAATGCGGGGGTTCGAGCGGGATACTGGGCGCGTCGCGAAAAAGAACGTCGGTGACGCGGCCGGAGGCGTCGAGCCGCCAGATGCCGTCGTAGCCGGGGCCGATGCGCAACGGCGTGCCGGCGGCGTATAGGGGAGCGATCTCCCGCGCAAACTGGGAGCGGCGCACGGCTCCGGCTTCGCTCATGTCCGTGAGCAGGCGAACGCTTTGCTCGGTGGCAACTTCAAGCGGGCGGGGAAACCATTTGGTGAGCGTGCGGTTGAGCAGCGCGTAGCTCACCACGAAGAGCAATGCCACGGGGAGCAGGGAGATGCCCATGGCGCCGAAAACCATTTTCGTGCGGAATCGCGAGCCCATCTGCCCGGCGCGGCGGTCGGCCCACAGGCGCAGCAGGTTGCGCAGCAGGACGAAGCTGAAGACCAGGAAGGCGATGACCACAAACACGGAAACCGAAAAGAGGATCAGGAGGGCCGTAGGACTTTCCGGCTCGAAGGGCATGCGCAGCGAGCCCAGCGTGATAATCGTAGCGAGCAGCAGGGCAAGGGCAATGCCTCCGACAATGAGCGGAAGTTTGTGGGGGCGCCGCGAGGGGCCGGCGGCAGCCGGCGGTGCGACGGGGCCGGGCATGGCAGGAGTCGTCATGGGCGGGCTCCCACGGAGGAGTGCGGCAAAGACTGGGGCAGGAAAGGCTGGAGCGGGCACTCGTGGCAGCGGGGCTGGCGGGTACGGCACCAGTGCTTGCCGACGTGAACGATGAGGCCGTGGAATTCGTTGTAGAGGGGCGGCTCGGGCGGGAGGCTGGTTTCGAAGAGCGCGCGTACCTGTTCGTAGCCGGTTTTTTCGGGCGCGAGCGCGTGGCGCGCCAGGATGCGATGGGTATACGCGTCCACCACAAAGACCGGGTGGCCGCCGGCATAAAGCAGGATCGAATCCGCAGTCTCCGGGCCGATGCCGTGAACGGCCAGCAGACGCTCGCGCAGCTCGGCGGTGGGGGTTCGGAACATGCGGGCCAGGGACCCGCCGAAGTCGCGGCGCAGAAAGCGGACGAACTCCTTCAGTTTGCGCGCCTTCTGTCGGAAGTAGCCGGAGGAGCGGATGAGTCGCTCGAGGCGGCGGCGGGGGACGCGTTCGAGGGCCGCGGGAGTGAGCAGGCGCGCGCGGCGCAGGTTGGAGATGGCGCGCTCGACATTGGTCCAAGCGGTGTTCTGCGTGAGGATGGCGCCGACAATCACTTCAAAGGGCGTGCGCGCCGGCCACCAGTGCTGCGGGCCGAGCGCGGAGGAGAGAGCTTCGAAGTAGCGCGCGAGTTCGGGGCGCGGGACGGCACGGGACGCGGGCTGAGCCGCTCGGGCGCGTGGAGTGGCCTGGGTTGGCATCCCAGAATCACGATAGCGGGGCGGTTCGGGGCAAGTCAAGGCGGGGGAGGCGGAAAAACGAAAGTCGAAATTCGAAACTCGAAAATCGGGCAGCGCTCGCCGATGGGATCATCGAGGCGATCGTGTGGCAATCCAGATGCGATTGGGGAGCAACCCTGAAACAGCTTCTTTCAACGGCTCGGACGAAAGGTTACGCATGATGAGCAGCGGTCTTGCTCTCGATGGCGGCAACCAGTCCGGCCGTAGTGGCAACATCAATGCCGTAACGTTTTCCGCCGCGCACAATCGGGCCGGCGATGGCGTCCAATTCGAGCTGGCGCCCCGCGGCAAGGTCTTTCTGCATCGAACTGCGCATACCCTGCGGCATGGTGTCGAGGATGGCCTGCGGCTTCGAGGGGTCAACATCTGCGCCGCAGGCTTTGGCCACGGCGCAGGCCTCGGCAATGGCGGAGGCCAGTCTCTGTTTCCACTCCGCGTTGGCGAGAATCTCCCCCTTATTCATGCCGGATGCGGAGGTCGCCAGAGCGAAGGGCGCCAGGAAGCAGAGCTTGCTCCACAGCAGAGTTTGCTCGTTCGGAACGAACTGGCAGGTGAAGCCAAGATCGCCCAAGCGTCCGACGAGCGCCCCCAAAAGCGGCTCTCCGCTGGCTGCCAGGCTGAAGCGTACGACCGGGGAGCGCTGGACAAATCGTCCGGGAGCAGTTTTCTCCGCTTCCACCGCGATGGCTGCCGGCACCACGCGATCAGGGCCAAAGCGCGCACGGAGAATCTCCACGTGATCCACCCCGTTCAGCAACGGAACCGCGCAATTGGGCAACGCGTGCACAGACTCCAGCGCAGCTTGTAGTTGATAGGTCTTTGTGGCGATCCACAGCACGTCAACCGCTTCCGCGAGGGCGGCTGCGGCTTTTGCCGGGGCCGTGATGGGGCCCTGCGGACGTTCCAGCGTAAGGCTCTTAGGATAGGCCGCCAAGTTCTCCGGCCGAACGATTACGGTGACGTCCTCGCCGAGCGACGCCAGCGCAGTGCCCACTAAACCTCCGATTGCTCCCGCTCCCAAGATGGCATGTTTCATGTGCAGTATGCTGAGGGGTCCTTATTTCTTTTTTAGACCTGCCCGTAATGCCCGATGGGGACCTGTCTCTCGCGCATCGTACGCTTGCGTTGCGCTCGACACAACGATATTACCAGCAGTACAGCCCCAGTGAGGGCAGTTCATCAAGAGCTTGGGGTGTGCACTCAGTCGCGTGAGTTTATATCGCCGGGGTGGCGGCCCTTTTTGCGTCAGGAACCAGGAGGAGACGTGGGGACGGCGAAGGGGCGGACGCGGGTGACCAGTTCATGGAGAAATTTGTCGGCCATGGACCAGACCGCGAAATGGCCCGCGCCGTCGAAGAGGATGAATTCCTTGTGCGGGGCCTGGATGGTGTCGAAATAGGCTTTGGCAAACGGCGCCGGGGTGCGCTCATCGAGAGCTCCCTGGAAGAAGAAAATCGGAATCTGGAAATCCGGGCCGAGCGAAGAGAGGTCTGCGGATAGCATCTCGTTGTAGACACGGAACGTGGGCACAATCATAAAGCCCTTGATCCAGTTGTAGATATCCCAGAGCGAGAGGTTGGGTGCGAACAGGGCGCCTCCGGGCAGGTCGCGGTCCGATTCGCATTCGTATTTTCCCAGGGTTTGAAAGAACCCGCCGATCTTTTCCAAGCTGTCGAAGGGCGGCGGACCGATGCGCTGGAGGAGCTGGACGGTTTTTGCGTCGCCGGCGGCGCGGGCTTTTTCGAGCGCGTAGGCGTAGCTGAGGGCAATGCCTTTGGGCATGTTGGAGGTTTGGCCGGTACCCACGTAAGCGTAGAACAGGTCGGACCGCGCTTTGACCATGTGCACGCCGAGCAGGGAACCCCAGGAAAATCCCAGCAGGAGAATCTTTTCCTTGTGCAGATGGCGGCGCAGAAATTCGGAGACTTCGATGCCGTCCTGGGTCATCCGAGCGACGGACATGGTATCGGCGACGGAGGCGCCGGTGGTCTCCAGGGTCTTGCCCGTGCCACGTTGGTCCCACTGGACCACGGTGAATTCTTTTTCCCAGGGCGAGAGCAGCGAGGTTAGGCCGAGCCAGGAGCCTCCCGGGCCGCCGTGAAGACACAGAAGCACCGGATTGTTGCGATCCTGCCCGCGGATTTGAATCCACTGGTTAATCCCTCCGACCCGGACGTACATGGCCTCGTCAATACCGTTCGGAGTATGAATGGCAAGCGCTCGGGCAATTTGATGTTGCCGGTGGGCGCGAAACACGAGGCCCGCGCCCACCAGGAGCAGCACGAGCGCGAAGAGGCTCAGCAGGGATATTATTATGACCTTCAGCAGCGCGCGCAACGAAGCAGGCCTCCTTCCACGTGAGGCGGGAGAAAAGCCAAAGAGGCAGAAACCCAGGCATTATCCCACCACTGGCGAACGGGCGCGTCTGTGACCAGGGTCACCGGCAAGGCATCGAGCGGGAAGACGTGGCTCTTTTGTCGGATGTGGGAGGCCGGTTCCGTCCTCTGAAAGATGCGTTGAAGAGATTGACGGCGCATCGGGGCGCGCATAGATTCAGTGTCAGAAGACGTGTGGCAGGTTCTTCCGGCTGCACCGCTAGTCTTGGATGGTGGCAGAAGGCGCGGCAAATGAGGCCGGTTCAACGATCGGATGGCCCTTCGATGTTCCCCCGGAAACTCCGGATCATCGCGGTCCTGCTGGCCGCAGTGGGCGTGCTCGCCGCGCCAAAGCCGGGGCGTGTGGAAGATCCCGCGCAGCTGAAGCAGCGGGGCTACGTCAACGACTTTGCCGGACTGATCAGCGAGAGCGACAGCAGCCGCATCGGCGACATCTGCCGAACGCTCGATGAACACACCGGCGATCGCTTGCTGGTGGTCACCGTCCACACCACGGGAAATCTGCCGCCGAGCCAATTCGCCGAACAGCTCCGTAAATCCTGGATCGGCGTAAGCGAGATTCGCGAACGCACGATCGTGATTGTCGGGAGCGGGCAGGGCAAGATGGGCTTCAGCATCGGCAGCACTCTCGAAACCATTCTGACGGATGAAAAATTCGATGCCGCCGTACGAGGCGCGCTCGCGGCGGGCGGAAGCTATTTCGGCGAGAAACTGGTGTACCTGGTGCAGCGGATTGCGGAGGATCTCGACGCAGCCGGCAGCTACTCCGGCGCTCCGTCGCGTACCGCACCCGCGGGGCCGGCCGCAAACGCAACGGCGCCGGCAACCAAGGGCTCCGGCCAGACGCACCATCCCCCGGAATGGGTAATGCGCTATCTAATTCCGCTGTTGATGATACTTCTGTTCTTCGTTCTGTCGGTTTCGGGGCGGCGAATCCAGCGTCGGGTCGTCATCATCTTCGGCTTTCTGTGCTCCGCCGGCATGCTTTACCTCCTGAACTGGATGGTTGCGCAGCTCGGCCACGAAATACAGTTGAGGGTGTGGATCTTCCTGGCAGTTGGCGTGGCCGGAGGGCTGCTGGGCGTCGAGGCACGGCACCGGACCGCCATTCGCTCGATTGAGATTTTCATATACGGCGTCACAGGTGTGGCGCTCGCGGCAATCATGTACGAACTCCACAGGCTGTGGCAGGCAAGGCCGAATCTCTGACCGAAGACGCACGTGCGGGAAGGACGGCCCCCGCGGGTGTGCCGCACTCCTATGTGTCGAGGTCGTAGGCGGTCTTGAGCCAGCGCTTCAGTTCACCATCGATCTCGGAGAGAGAAGTGATTTCGATGCGGTGGGTGATGCGGTCGCCTTTCTGCGCGCCGCCGGTGTCCACGAACCGCTTGGGCGGCTTCTTGCCGAGCTTGAGGAAACAGAAGCCGAGGTCAATGCGGGTTTGCGTGGTGGGCTTGATTTGCGCGAAGACGTGGTTGCGGTAGAGAGGGACCATGGTCTTGCAAGGACAGGCCTTGGCGTCGGGGCCGATGCCGAGGCCCAGGGTCAGAAGAGAATCGTAGACGGGGCGCAGGTGGGCCTTGCCTCCGGCGTACATTTCTTCGACGTATTTTCCCGCGGTGCGGAGGTAGGCTTCGGGGCTGTCCTCTTCTCCGCCTTTGCCGACGGAGCGCTCGGCGAGCCACCCGGCGGAGTTGGTTCCGAGGTTGTGGCGCTTTTTCAGCCAGTCGCGGCGCTCCGCTGCCGTCGGCGGGCCGTCCTTCTTGATGAAGGCTAACCACTCATCCAGGGAGCGGCCGGTTTTGGGTTTCAGCTCGGCGATCCATTCTTGGACCATGGCTACGCCGGGGTGGACGCTGTATTTGGAACTGCCGCGGCTCGGCTTTCGGATCATGGCTCTCGTCAGGGAGCGGATGATTCGTTCTGCTTTTTGCGGCTGTGCGGAGCGGCGGCCGTGCTGGAAGCCCCGAAGGCCCACGCGTGGCCGGCCGGATCCAGCAGGTGGCGAAACTGTTCGGCCCATTCCAGCATTTCCCGCAGGGGGGCGGGCTGGATGCGGTAGAGCCTGCGGCTTCCGGCCGGCCGCGAGCTCACCAGGCCGGCGCGGCGCAGGATGCGCAGGTGCTGGGAAATGGCTGGCTGGGACATGCGGAAGGGCGCGGCCATCTCGAGGACGGGCCGCTCGTCGTGGGCGAGCAGGACGAGGATGGCGCGGCGGGTGGGGTCGGCGAGGGCGTGGAAGACGGAACGAGGATGGAGGCTACGAGGCACGGGAGGGAGACTAATAAGTGTGTACTTATTTGGCAAGAAAAATCCGCGCCCACCAAACCGAAGCCTTCCGGTATTCCTGAACAGGGCCGGGATTCCGGACGGCGCTGCGAGCAACGTGAAGGAAGCAAGAAGCCAGGCCGCGAAGGCGCACTCGGCGGGGCGGCGGAAAAAAGCAGTCGGAGAAATTGGCGCACTGGCCGGCGGTACAGGTTACATGGCATGGATACGCGCGGGCGGGCGCGCCTTGACAGAGCCTTGCCCGTTTCACTACGATGTTCGCAATTCTTGGGATGGCGCACATTTCCCGCGCCCGTTGCGTGTTACGCTGAAGCATCGGAAGGCGCGGGGAATGAACTGCGCAATTTAGGAGCCTGCGAATGTCAGCCCGGCTGGGCGAACTGTTGGTGAAGGAAAAGCTGATATCGCAGGACCAGCTCAAACAGGCGCTGGATTTCCAGAAGCAGCACGGCGGGCGACTGGGCACAGCGCTGGTGAAGATGGGGCTGGTGACCGACGATGAAGTGACCGCGGTGCTTTCCCGCCAGTACGGCGTACCCTCGATCAACCTGAAGTATTACGAAGTGGACCCCACAGTGGTGAAGCTGATCCCACAGGAGACCGCGATCCGGTATCAAATCGTGCCGTTGTCGCGCGTGGGCTCGACGCTGACGATCGCGATGACGGACCCGACGAACGTGTTCGCCATGGACGACATCAAGTTCATGACCGGGTTCAACGTGGAGCCGGTGGTGGCGTCGGAGTCGGCAATCGGAGAGGCCATCACGAAGTTCTACGGGGAGAACGCCAGCGTTCAGGAACTCGACAAGGTGATGAAGGACCTGGCCGGCGAGGAAGCGGACCTGGAGTTGGCCGGGGAAGAAGAGCAGATGGACCTCGCGTCGCTGGAAAAAGCGGCCGAGGAAGCTCCCATCATCAAACTTGCCAACCTGATCCTGACCGACTCGTTGAGGAAGGGCGCGAGCGACATTCACCTGGAGCCATACGAGAAGGAATACCGGGTGAGGTTCCGGGTGGACGGCATCCTCCAGCCGGTCATGAACCCGCCGATGAAATTGAAGGACGCGCTGACCAGCCGTCTGAAGATCATGGCCAAGCTGGACATCAGCGAGAAGCGGCTGCCGCAGGACGGCCGCATCATGATCAAGTTCAGCAAGGATGGGAAGAAGAAGGAGCTGGACTTCCGCGTTTCGACGGTCCCGACGCTGTACGGCGAGAAGATCGTGCTGCGGCTGCTGGACAAGGAGAACCTGCGGCTGGACATGACCAAGCTGGGGTTCGAGCAGGAGTCGCTGACCAAATTCGAGCGAAACATCCTGCGGCCCTACGGGATGGTGCTGGTGACCGGGCCGACGGGTTCGGGGAAAACGAATACGCTATATTCCTCGGTGTCGCGGCTGAACTCGCTGGAAACGAACATCATGACGGCCGAGGACCCGGTGGAATTCCAGCTCTCCGGGGTCAACCAGGTACAGATGAAGGAGCAGATCGGGCTGAATTTTGCGGCGGCGCTGCGCGCCTTCCTGCGGCAGGACCCCAACATCATCCTGGTGGGAGAGATCCGGGACTTCGAGACGGCGGAAATCGCGGTGAAGGCGGCGCTCACGGGCCACTTGGTGCTCTCCACGCTGCACACGAACGACGCGCCTTCCACGATCAGCCGGTTGATGAACATGGGGATCGAGCCGTTTCTGGTGGCTACATCGGTGAACCTGATCTGCGCGCAGCGGCTGGTGCGGCGCATCTGCGCGAACTGCAAAGAGGTGTTGCCTCTGCCGGAACAAACGCTGATCGACGCGGGATACACGCCGGAGGAAGCCAAGACGACGCAGATCTCGAAGGGCAAAGGCTGCAGCATTTGCAACAACACGGGGTACAAGGGCCGCGTGGGGCTCTACGAGGTGATGGAGATCACCGACGACTTGAAGGAACTGATCCTGGTGGGCGCCTCGGCCATGGAGTTGAAAAAGAAGTCGCTGGAGGGCGGAATGATCACCCTGCGGCGGAGCGGCCTGATTAAGGCGGCCCTGGGGCAGACGACATTGGAAGAGGTGTTGCGGGAGACGGTGCTGTAACGAGCGGGGGATGGGGAGGCAGGCGAAAGCCGGCCCCTCGCAGGGCCGTGCGGGCCGGACAGTTGGGAGGATGACATGGCGTCGGTGACGCTGAGCGACCTGCTGAAGAAAATGATCGAGATGGGCGGGAGCGACCTGCACATCAGCACGAACAGCGCACCGCGCATCCGGGTGCACGGCAAATTGCGGCCGCTGGACATGCCGCCGCTCTCGGCGGGGGACACCAAGGGACTGGCTTACAGCGTACTGACCGACGCGCAAAAGCACCGGCTGGAAGAAAACCTGGAGCTGGACTTCTCGTTCGGCATCAAGAACCTGGCGCGGTTCCGCGCCAACGTGTTCCACCAGCGCGGAGCGATCGGGGCGGTGTTCCGCACGATTCCGTGGGAAATCAAGACGTTCGATCAGCTGGGCCTGCCGGCGATCGTGAAGGGTCTGTGCGACAAGCCGCGGGGACTGGTGCTGGTGACGGGCCCGACGGGGTCGGGAAAATCCACGACGCTGGCGGCGATGCTCGACAAGGTCAACGGGGAGCGAGAAGAGCACATCCTGACGATCGAGGACCCCATTGAGTTCCTGCACTCGCATAAACGCTGCCTGGTGAACCAGCGCGAGGTGCATTCGGACACGCACTCGTTCACGAACTCGCTGCGGGCCGCGCTGCGCGAGGACCCGGACGTGGTGCTGATCGGGGAAATGCGCGACCTGGAGACGATCGAGAGCGCGCTGCGGATCGCGGAGACGGGCCACCTGACGTTTGCGACGCTGCACACAAACTCTGCGATCTCCACGATCAACCGCATCATCGACGTTTTTCCGGCGCACCAGCAGCCGCAGGTACGGGCGCAACTCTCGATGGTGCTGGAGGGTGTGCTCTGCCAGGCGCTGCTGCCCAGGGCGGACGGGCGCGGGCGGCTGATGGTGATGGAGATCCTGATTCCCAACGCGGCGGTGCGGAACTTGATCCGCGAGGACAAGGTCCACCAGATTTACTCCGCGATGCAGAGCGGCGCGGGACAGACGGGGATGCAGACGTTCAACCAGGGCCTCTCGGCGGCGTATTTCAACAAGCTTGTTAGCCTGGAAACAGCGCTGGGGCGCTCATCCAGCCCGGACGAATTGCAGGATATGATTAACCGAGGCGTGACCACGGGGCCACGCACGGGTGCGGCGCCGGTGCGGCGCTGAGGGGCTGAGCGGGGCAAGCCCGGCAGCCTCGCGGCCCGGCAGAGGAGGGGACGCGCATGCCAGAGTACTCATACAGCGGGGTGAACCGCACGGGGGCCACGGTGTCCGGCGTGCGGCAGGCCGCCAGCAAGGCCGAGCTGCAGACCTTGCTGCGCCGCGAGAACATCACCATCAATAAGATGAAGGAGAAAGGCCGGGAGTTCGCCATGCCGACGTTCGGCGGCGGCGTGA
>DATEQM010000080.1:0-2531 GCA_035272605.1 Candidatus Acidiferrales bacterium
GAAGTAGAGTCCCCAGCGGAGCGGGCAGACGCGGGAGATGCCCAGGCAGTAGGTGACGATGGAACTGGCCGCGGAGCCGCGCGCCACGGCGGGAATGCCGCGGCGGCGCGCTTCTTCCGCGATTTCCCAGACGAGCAGGAAATAGGGCGCGAGCTTCAGGCGGTCAATCACTTCGAGCTCGTGGGTGAGGCGCGCGAGCACTTCGGGGCGCAGGGGCTGGTAGCGGCGGCGGGCGCCCTCAAAGCAGAGTTTCCAGAGATAGGAAAAGGGCGTTTCGCCATCGGGCACGGAAAATTCGGGGAAGATGGTGCGGCCGAGCGACAACTCCAGGTTCGAGCGCTCGGCGATTTCCACCGTGGCGGCGAGCGCTTCCGGATAATCCGCAAACGCCCAGCGCATTTCGCTTCCGGATTTGAAGTACGCGCCGAGGCTGGAGATTTCCGGCGGGGCCATTTGCGAGACGAGCGCGCCGGTGCGGATGGCGTTGAGCACGCGATGGTGCAGAAATTCCTCCGGGCGGAGGAAGTGGACGTTGTTGGTGGCGACGAGGGGAAGAGAGAAGAGTTTGGAGAGGCGGAGAGATTCGCGGAGGTTGGAGGTGACGCAGCCGCTTCGTTCTTCAGAGCAGGCCCTTCGTCCCTCAGGATCTGCGACAGGAGTGGCTGCGCCACTGAAGTGCCACGCTTCGAGATAGAGCGCGGCCGGGAAAATGTCGCGGAGAGACGCGATGTGTTGGCCCTCGGTGGTAGGGGCACGACATGTCGTGCCCCTGCAGCTCGGCGCGTACAGCGCGATCAGTCCTTTGCGGTGCGCGGCCAGCTCTTCCAGCCGCACCGGGCGATCTTCCAGGTGGCGCAGGGTCAGCAGGCGGCATAGATTGCTGTACCCAGCGGCATTTTCTGCGAGAAGCAAAAAGCGAAAATCGATTTCCACATCGAGCAGAGTGCCGACGATGGGCTTTATGCCTGCGGCGCGCGCGGCCTGGTAGAACGGCACGGCGCCGTAGAGACCGTTTGTGTCCGTCAGGGCGACGGCGGGGGCGTGCGCGGCAACGGCGGCATCCACCAGATCCTGCGGCGAGGGGACGGCTCGCAGGAACGAGTAGTGGCTGTGGCAGTGGAGATGGATGAACATGAAAACCGAAACTCGAAAAATCGAAATTCGGCTACAGCTACCGCGACAGGCAGGGCGTCGAGAGGACCAGCCCCGTCGGTTTTGTGTCGTAGTGTTCGCGCAGGGCGAGGCCCTGGCCGTAAAAGACGGCGTTCCAGCCGTAACGCTCGCGCACGTCATCCAGACCCTGATTCAGATACCAGCGGCGATTGGAGCGCGCGTCGAACAGGTTGTTCTGGCGGCGGTCATCGGCCAGGTTGGTGACGCCGATGCCCACGAAGCGGATGGCCACGCGACGCGTGTAGAGCACTCCAAGGAGCTCGCGCGCGGCTTCGAGCAGCCCTTTATCGTCGTTGGTGGGCGGCGCGAGGGGAGCGGAGCGCGCCGCGGAATAGGAGTCCATGTAGCGCAGGCGCATGGTGATGGTGCGCGCGGCGCGGCCTCCGGCGCGGAGCGTGGAGCCGGCGCGCTCGGCCAGGTATTCGAGGAGCGCGTCGAGAAACGCGAGATCAATCGTGCCGCCCTCGATGGTGGTCTCGCGGGAGATGGATTTGGGCGCGGCAGGTTCGGAGACGGGGCGGGAATCGAGGCCGCGGGCGCGGTCGTAGAGCTGGTGGCCCACCACGCCGCCGAATACGGCGACGAGCGCTTCGGCGGGCAGGCAACGAAGCTGGCCGATGGTTTGGATGCCGCGGTCGCGCAGCGTCGAGGCGTGGGCGTGGCCGATGCCGTGGAGCTTTTCGATTTCGAGCGGGGCGAGGAATTCCTCCTCGATGCCCGGCGGCACGACCAGAAATCCGCGGGGGCGGCGGAGGCGCGAGGCGATGGAGGCGACGAGCTTGGTGGTGCCCGCGCCGACGGAGACGCCCAGGCTGGTGGCGTCCAGGATGCGTTCCGGAATGCGCCGCAGCGTGGCGGTGAGGTTGGGATAGAGCCGCTCGGTCCCGGCGAAGTCGAGATAGAAATCGTCGAGGGCGGCGGTTTCGACGGCGGGGGTGAAATCGTCGAGCACGCGGCGGACGCGCGCGGCATAATCGGCGTAATTCTCGTAGCGGCCGGGGACGAGGATGGCGTCGGGACAGAGGCGGCGGGCGTCGCGGATGGACATGGCGGTGCGCACGCCGCGCGATTTGGCCTCGTAGCTGGCGGAAGCCACCACGCCACGGCCCACGAGCACGGGCCGGCCGCGGAGGCGCGGGTCGAGCAACTGCTCGACGGAGGCGAAGAAGGCGTCTACGTCCACGTGGACGATGTCGGGACGGCGATGTGGCATGAAAGATCCTGTAGAGGCTGGTCCCGCATGGCGAGGCCGGCATCTGCGCTGTGCCGCCCTGAAGGGCGGCGCTACCATGGGCGGGGAACGGGCGGGGCGGAGGGGTAGGGAATTTCTCCCGGCGAAGGCGGGCCTTGGAGAGTCC
>DATEQM010000081.1:0-16998 GCA_035272605.1 Candidatus Acidiferrales bacterium
ACCCCGACGGCAAGACTCTCTTCGTCACCTGGCGTCTCTTCGGCTCTCTCCCCCCAGCAGTCCTAAGCAAGTACACGGATCTCAATCGCACCGCGCCAGGAAAAGCATTCGCCGAAATTGATCGATTCCTGGATCGCGTCACCTCGGGCCCGCGCTGGCTGGCCCGTGATGATCTTGCGTCCGTGCTTGTCGAAACGCTGCAGCGTGGCGACCAGCCTCTCGGACTCTTCGAGTTGTATGCCTGGGTTGTCATGCCCAATCACGTTCACGTTTTGCTCCAACCCGCCGCCCCCCTGGCAAAGATCACACAGGGAATCAAGGGCGCAACCGCCCGCAAGGCCAACGACCTCCTCGGCATCGCGGGCCAGCCCTTTTGGCAGAACGAATCATTCGATCATTGGGTTCGCAACGGCCAGGAGATGGAAAGAATCAAACTCTACATCGAATGGAATCCGGTGAAAGCGGGCTTGGTAGACAATCCCGAAAAGTGGCGATGGTCCAGCGTCAGTAGCGCGGCCTTTTAGGCTGCGCTCCCATCCCGCATTAAACCCAAAACCGCGCAGCCTAAAAGGCCGCGCTACTGGCCACGGCTACGAGAAGATGAACAGCAGAATGCGTGTCAGGAAGAAGTCGCTCACCAGGATGATGACCGAAGCGGTGACCACGGCCTGGGTCGTGGCGCGGCCCACTCCACGCGTCCCGCCGCGCACCGTCAAGCCGTAATAGCAGCCCACACTCGACAGGATGAAGCCGAAAATGATGGGTTTCACCAGCCCCTGCACCAAGTCGCCGAATTCCAGCGCGTGAATCGAGCGCGTCCAGTACTGCACCGGGTCCAGCCGCAATTGAAAATACGAGATCAGGTATCCGCCCACCAGCCCGATGAAGTCCGAAATCGCGGTGAGCAACGGCAGCATCAGCGTGGTGGCCAGCACGCGCGGCGTCACCAGCTTCTTGATCGGGTCGGTGCCCATCGCCCGCATGGCGTCCACCTGCTCCGTCACCACCATCGAACCCAGCTCGGAGGCAATCCCGGAGGAGTTGCGCCCGGCCACCAACAAAGAGGTGATGCTGGGCCCCAGTTCCCGGACCAGGGAAATAGCCACCACGTCGCCCACCAGCGCCGTCTCCCCGAACCGCGAGAACTGCGCGGAAGTCTGCAACACCATCACCGCGCCGATGAACAAGCCGGTCAGCATGACGATGGGCAGCGACCCGATTCCGATCGCATCCATCTGGTAAAGGGCGTCGTCCAGGTAGAACGGGCGGCGAAAAAGGCAGAGCATGGATTCGGATGCCAGGACGGAGTAGTCCTGCACCGTCTGCACGATGCCTTTGAGCATCTCCATCAGACGCCCGCCGAGCGAGGATTCCAGAGCGTTGTCCATGGGACGTGCGCAAGAATCAGGCGCCACAGACGCGTCACAACTGCCCCAAAAGCGTAGCCTCCTGGCGTGAGGCCGTCAAGTCGCGCGGCGGCCGCGGATCGATCCGCCTCTTCCCTGATGCGCCCTGCGCCGCGGCCCTCATTCGTAACGCAGGCACACGATGGGATCCAGATTGGCCGCTACGCGCGCCGGATAGTATCCGAAGACCAATCCCACGGCCACGGAGATGGCAAAACCTATCGACACCCAAAGGAAGGAGAGTGTGGCGGGAATCGAAGGCGCCAGAGTGCGCACTAGCGTCGATACCGCGGCGCCGATCAGGATCCCGATGGTCCCGCCCACGAGCGACAGGCACACGGCCTCCAGCAGGAATTGCAGGCGGACGTCGGCACGCCGTGCACCGATGGCTTTGCGCACACCGATTTCCTTGGTGCGTTCCGTGACGGAAATGAGCATGATGTTCATCACCCCGATTCCGCCCACCAGCAGTCCTACCGAGCTGATTACGGTAGTGAGGATCACCAGAGCGCCGGTAAGCTGGTTCCACAGGTTACTGAGAAAATCCGGCGAGCTCAGCTCGAAATCATTTTCCTTGCCGGCGGGCAGCCGGCGCAGGCGGCGCATTGCCTGGATCACTTCGGCCTGGGCCGTCTCGATGTTGACGCCTTGCGGGACGGTGAACACCAGGATCAGTTCTTTGGCTTCTGGATAGTTCTTCTTGAAATTGCTGAGGGGGATGATGGCAAAGATATCCACGCCGGGACCCAGGAACAACCCCTGGTCGTGCTCAAAAACCCCGATGACTTCGTACAGGCCGCCGTTGATCCGCACGGACTTGCCGACCGCGTCCGTGTTGGGGAAGAGCGATTCGCTGATGGCCGCGCCGAGCACCACCACCGAGCGCGCGTGCTCCTCGTCAAAGGGGCTGATAAAGCGCCCGCGCTCCACCGTGAACAGCGGAATCGCCTCGGTATATTGCGGCTCGGCGCCGCGCACGATCACCCGCTCGACGCTGCGATTCCCGCTCGAGATCAGGTTCGAATCCCCGAAGAAAAAGCCCCGGGTTCCCACCGTGGTGACGGTCGGCACGTCCGGAGCGGCCTGGGAAATATAATCGGCATAGTTGTACTCAAAGTACTTCCGCGTGCGAATGCTTTCCGGCCATCGCGTGGGGTCCGTGCCCGGCGGAAACCGCGAAAGAAAGTAAGTGCGCGACCCCAGGGACTCCACCTTGTCCTGCACGAACTGGTTCAGACCCTGAATGATGGCCGCCATCGAGATCACCGAGGATACCCCGATCACGATGCCGAGCACGGTCAAAGCCGACCGCACCTTGGAGGAGCGCAGCGTCTCCATGGCCGTGAGGAAGTTTTCCCGGATTTGGACCAGTGTCATGGCAGCCGTCAATCCGCCCGCAAGGCCACCACCGGGTCCAGCCGCGACGCGCGCACCGCCGGGTAGATGCCAAAAAACAAGCCGACCCCGGAGCTCAGCGTCAGTCCAAGGATCGCCACCCACCACTGCACCGACGCTGGAAACGGTGTATACGTGCGCAGGGCCAGCGCCGCCAGGAATCCCAACGAGATCCCGGCCAAACCCCCGGCCAGGCATTGCATCACGCTTTCCAGGATGAATTGCCGCAGGATGTCGCGCTTCGTGGCGCCCACGGCGCGGCGCACGCCGATCTCCTCCTGCCGCAGCGTCACGCTCATCAGCATGACGTTCATGATGACGATGCCGCTGATTACCACCGAGATGGCGCTCACCAGAATGAACACGGCAAAAAAAGCCGAAGTAATGCTGCGCCATAAAGCCATGTAGCTTTCCTTGGTGCCGATGAAAAAATCATTTTCCATCGTCGGGGTCAGGTGGCGTCGCCCGCGCAAAATGAGCTGGGCTTGGTCCTGGGCCTGCTCAAACATCTCCGGACTTGTTTTCACATTGATGGTGAGGCTCAGCTGCCTTCCCTCGAAACGCCGGAGAACCGGGAGCGGCACCAGGACGAAGGTGTCCTGATCCTGGCCCAAGACGCTGCCGATTTTTTCCATGACGCCGATCACGGCGAGCTCCTCATTGTCCACGCGTATGGCTTTGCCCAGGGGCGCCCCTCCGGGAAAGAGCTGCTCCGCCAGCGTGCTCCCGATCAGACAAACGCTGGCCTTGTGCTCGGCTTCAAAGGGAGTGAAGTAGCGCCCGAGTTCGACGGTGCGCGTGTCGATCTCCGCCATGTTTGCGGTTTGCCCGGAGAGGCTCACGTCCAGCACTTCCTTATTGCCGTAGCGGGCGTGCACGCTGGTGGGAGAGCTCGCGGTGGCGCCGATTTCGTCGCATGCGCCGCACCTTTCGGTCAGGGCGCGCATGTCGTCCATCTCGATCTTTTTGTACTTCAGCGCCTTGATGATGATGTTGAAATCGGTCACCGCGAAAGGTGTGCGCGCGATCTGGAAGACGTTGGTGCCGAGATTGGCGATCCTTTGCTCCACGTAGACGTTTGCGCCCTGGATGATGGTCATCACCGTGATCAGCGTGGCCACGCCCATGGTCAGCCCCAGCATGGTGAGCGAGGCCCGCAGCTTGTGTGCGCGCAGGGCGGCGATGCACTGCGTCAGGTTGTCCTGGGTGGCGAGCATGGAGGCCGGGGATACCTCCCTGCGTACTCTAGCAGATTCCACGAGTGCCCAAGCGAGTGCCGCAGGCCATGGATCCACATCACTCCCTGCGCGGAAATCGGGCGCGGAGATGCACTCCGCCGCCATACCGGCGCCCGGGCGGGAGAATCAGGAAAACAAGGCAGCGAGGCTTTCGGTGATGGCTGCAACGGTGCAGTCGATGTCCTCGTCGGTGTGCGCGGCAGACACGAACATGGCCTCGAACTGTGAGGGGGCAAGGAACATGCCGCGGTCCAGCATTTGCCAAAAGAAGCGGGCGTACCGGGCCGTATCGGCGCGCTTCGCGTCCTCGAAGTTCCGCACCGGGCCGGGCGTGAAGAACAGCGTGGCCAGCGAGCCGCTGGCGCTGACGCATGCGGGGTAGCCGCGTTCGGCGATCAGCGTGGCGATGCCTTCCGTCAATGCGCGGCTTTTGCGATTCAACTCATGGTAGAAGCCCTGTGCTTCGAGCTGGCGCAGAGTTTCGATGCCCGCCCGCATCGCCAGCGGATTGCCGGAGAGCGTGCCGGCCTGATAGATGCGCCCGAGCGGGGCGATTTGGCTCATCAGATCGCGCCGGCCACCGTAGGCGGCCGCCGGCAGGCCGCCACCAATGATTTTGCCGAGGATGGTGAGATCTGGCCGGATGGCGTACGGCGCCTGGGCGCCGCCGCGCGCGGCGCGAAAGCCGGTGATCACCTCGTCGAACACCAGCAGGGCGCCGTTGCGCCGCGTGAGTTCGCGCAGGTCCTGCAGGAAGCCGTCCACGGGCGGCACCACACCCATGTTCGCGGCAATGGGTTCCACGAAAACCGCCGCGATTTGCCCAGGGCGTTCCGCGAATGCCCGCTCGACGGCTGCCGAATCGTTGTACGGCAGGTTGATAGTGAGCCCGGCGATCTCCTCGGGCACACCGGGACTGGCGGGGATGCCCAGCGTGGCCAGTCCCGACCCGGCCTCGGAGAGAAAGGAATCCGCGTGGCCGTGGTAACAGCCGCTGAACTTCACCAGGTACGAGCGTCCCGTGGCGCCGCGCGCCAGGCGGGCTGCGCTCATCGCCGCTTCGGTGCCGGAACTCACGAAACGCACCATCTCGATGGAGCGCATGGCGCGAGTAATCAGGCGCGCCAGTTCCAATTCGAGTTCCGTGGTCATGCCGAAGCTGGTGCCCCGTGCGGCCTGGTCCGCCACGGCCGCGACCACTGCCGGATGCGCGTGGCCCAGGATCATGGCGCCCCAGGAGCCCACGTAATCGAGGTAGGAGTTGCCGTCGGCGTCTTCGATGCGCGCGCCCGCGCCGCGCGCCATCACCAGGGGAGTGCCGCCCACGGAGCGGAACGCGCGCACCGGGCTGTTTACGCCGCCCACCAGGATCGCTTCTGCCTGGCGGAAGATTTCTTCGGAGCGCTGGTGCGATTTGGGGGCGCTCACCGGTGCGCCACCCTCACGCCTTCAGCCAGCGGGCCGCGTCTTTGGCGTGGTAGGTGCAAATAATGTCGGCGCCGGCGCGCTGTATGCCCGTGAGCAGTTCCAGTACCACGCGCTTTTCGTCAATCCAGCCATTCGCTGCCGCGGCTTTCACCATCGAGTATTCGCCGCTGACGTTGTAGGCGGCCACAGGCACCGGATACGCGTCGCGGACCCGGCGGATCACGTCGAGATAGGGAATCGCCGGTTTCACCATCACGATGTCCGCGCCCTCTTCCAGGTCCAGCGACACTTCGCGCAGCGCCTCGCGGGCATTCGGCGGATCCATCTGGTAGCTCCGGCGGTCGCCGAACTGCGGCGCGGATTCCGCGGCCTCGCGGAACGGCCCGTAGAGCGCGGAGCAATACTTCGCGGCGTACGACATGATGATGGTGTCTTCCAATCCGTCGCCGTCGAGCACGGCGCGGATCGCGGCCACTCGGCCGTCCATCATGTCGGAAGGAGCCACGATGTCGGCCCCGGCCTGTGCGTAGGCGTGCGCGGCCCTGGCCAGCCGCTCGTTCGACGCGTCGTTCACCACGCGTTGCCCTTCCACCACGCCGCAATGCCCGTGGTCGGTGTATTCGCAGAGGCACACGTCCGCCGCAACGATGAGCGATAGCCCGGCCTCGCGCACCGCGCGAATCGCCTGGGGGACCACGCCGTCGGGAGACCACGCCTCGCTCCCCTCCGCGTCTTTCCGCGGGGGCAGCCCAAACAGAAGGATGCCCGGGATGCCGAGCTGCTCCACCTCGCGCACCTCCTCCAAAAAACAGTCCACCGATTGCTGGCGGATGCCGGGCATCGAACGGATTTCCTGCCTCGTCGCGGTTCCCGGGCAGACGAACATCGGATAGAGCAAGCCCGCGGTGGCCAGCCGCGTCTCGCGAACCAGCGCGCGGATCGCCTCCGTGCGGCGCAGACGGCGCGGGCGTTCGATGGGAAAACTCATGCGCGCGGCACTCCTGGAGCGCTGGCAAAGTAAGCGGCGAGCGCTTCGACGAACGCCGCCGCGCTCGGTTTGGCAGGCGCCACGGCCACGGGCAGGCCCGCCTGGCGGATAGCCGCGGCGGTCACCGGGCCGAGCGCCGCGAGCGCCACGCGCCCGGTCAGTTCCGCGAGCGCAGGCATGCCGAGTTGTTCCGCCAGCCGCTCAAACGCACTCGGACTCGCCAGTGTCACGGCATCCACTTCGCCGGCGCGGATCCGTTCCAGCGCCTGCTCTGCGTCGGGCCCCGGTGCCACAGTGCGATAGGCCACCACGTCCGTCACATGGGCTCCTGCGCCCTGGAGCAGTTCCGGCAAATCGTAGCTCGCATGATCGCTCCGCGGCATGAGGACGCTGCAGCCCTTGACGCTCTCTGCCAATCCCTGAGCCAGCGCTCGCCCCGTGGCCTCTTTCGCCACGTATCCCACGCCGTAGCCCATCTCCCTCGCCGCCTTTGCCGTTGCCGGTCCCACCACCGCCACCCGCGGCCGTCCCCAGTGCAGCGGGATGCCCAACTCGCGGCGGCGCGCTTCGAAAAATCGCACCGCATTCTGACTGGTGAACAGCAGCCAGTCAAATTCGCCCAGTCGCTGGAGCGCGGCGTCCATAGGGTCCCAATCCAGGGGCGGTTCGAAAGCCACTAGCGGGCACAGAACCACCTCGGCGCCATGTTCCGCGAGCAGGCGCGCCAGCTCGCCGGCCTGCTCCGGGGCCCGGGTCACGGCGATGCGTTTGCCGGCGAGAGCGCGGGATGTGGTCGATTCGCTCATTCCAAGTAGCGCGGGCTTTCAGCCTGCGCTCCCTCTGATCTCCTTCCGCTCATTCCAAGTAGCGCGGGCTTTTAGCCTGCGCTCCCGTCTGATAAAGCCAGCATCACCTTCACGGCCTCCCAGCCAGCCGCAGCAACCGCTCCGCCCCCGCGGCCCGCAGCCGGCGCGCCACTTCGCGCCCCAGTGCCTCGGGCTGCGTCACCGACCCTTCCCCGCGGTCGCGCAGCACCTCGCTGCCGTCCGGCGCGCACACGCACGCGTCCAGCACCAGCGCGCCCTTTTCGAACCGCGCCCACGCACCCAGTGGCACCTGGCAGCCGCCTCCCAGCGCCGAGAGCACGGCGCGCTCCGCGCTCACCGCCGTGCGCGTTTCGCAATGATCGAGTCCGGCCAGCCGTTCCACTAACTCCGGGTCGGAGGAACGAATCTCGATGGCCAGAGCGCCTTGGCCGACGGCAGGCAGCATGACAGCTGGCTCCAAAATTTCCGCAACACGTCCCCCGTGCCCCAGCCGCTCGACACCTGCTCGTGCCACGACAATGGCATCCAGCTCGCCTTCCTCCACCTTCCGCAGGCGCGTGTCCACGTTGCCGCGCAACTCCACGATCTCCAGGTCGGGGCGGATGTGGCGAATCTGCGCCTGTCGCCGCAGGCTGCTGGTGCCCACACGCGCGCCAGGCGCGAGCGCCGCGAGTTTCGAGGAGCCGCGCGACACCAGGCAGTCCCGCGGATCTTCACGAGCGGGAATGGCGGCGATTTCTAGTCCCGGCGGAAGTTCCGTGGGCACATCCTTCAGGCTGTGAACGGCCAGGTCCACCTGGCCCGCGAGCAGGGCATCTTCGATTTCCTTGATAAAAACGCCTTTGCTGCCGATCTGGGCCACGCTGCCCTGCTGGAAATGATCCCCGGCCGTGCGAATAATGATGATTTCCGCGCTCCCGCCGCTGCGGGCCAGCCAATCGCGAATGAATTCGGCCTGCCACAGCGCCAGCGCGCTGCCCCGCGAGCCGATGCGCAGCGGCGTCACTTCCCGCCCCGGCCGCCCGGCCCGGGACGATTCGCGCCGCCCAATCCAAACAGCTCGCGGAGAAACACGGCGCGTTCGCGCACTTCGCGGTCTTTCATCAGCCGCTCGGCCGGTTCGCGGAGCAAATGTTCGACGAGCTCGTCCATCATCCCAAGAATGAGTTCGCGCTGTTCGGGCGAGAAACGCTCCAGCTCCTCGCGGCGGGCGTCGGTAAATAGTTCGCGGCGCAGGCGCAGCTCGTTGCGCAGCTCCGCCATCGTGGAAATGGCATTCGATCCGCTCTGCCAGGCCGTGAATTTCTCCACGTGTTCCAGCACGATGGCCTCGGCGCGGGGGACCTCGCCCTCACGCGCGTGGCGGTTCTGCTCCACCATGTCCTGCAAGTCGTCCACGCCGTACAGGAAAACGTTGTAAAGGTCCGCCACGCCGGGATCGATGTTCCGCGGCACCCCCAGATCGATCAGGAACATGCGGCGGTTGCCTCGCGCGTGCATCGCCGCGGCCAGCGCCTCGCGCGTGAGCGTCCAGTCGTCCCCGGCCACCGACGCCACCACGATGTCCACCTGGGCCAGCAATTCGGGCGACTTCTCCCACGCGGCCCATTGCGCGCCCGTTTGCGCGGCCAGTTCCCGCGCGCGTTCCGGCGTGCGGTTGGCCACCCACAGCCGGCCGATGCCCCGCGCGCGGAGTTGCCGGGCGGCCTTCGCGCCCATCGCTCCGGTGCCGAAAACGGCTGCGGAGTTGTCCTTCAGTTCGCCAAATATCTGCTCCGCCAGTTTCATCGCCGCGGACGGCACGGACATGGCCTGCGCGCCCAGACGCGTCTCCGCGCGCACGCGCTTGCCCACCTCGAGCGAGGCCTGAAAAAGCCGATTCAGGATCGGCCCGGTGTGCCCTTCGCGCTGCGCCGCCAGATAGCTCTCGCGCACCTGCCCCAGGATCTCCGCTTCGCCCAGGAGCATCGAATCCAGTCCCGCGGCCACGCGGTAGAGATGTTCCACGGCGTCGCGGCCGCGCCGGCGATACAGGCAGCCGTTCAGTTGCGCGGCTTCCACCTCGTGGAACGTACACAGGTGCCGCTCCACGCCGTCCTCCGCCTGCTCGGTCGGCTCCGCGGCAACTGCATACACCTCGCTGCGATTGCAGGTGGAGAGCACCACCACCTCCGCCACCAGCCCGTCGCGCCGCAGCCGCTCGGCCGCACGCAGCCCCTCCTGCGGCGAAAAATGCAGCCGCTCGCGAAGCTCCACGCCTGCCGTTCGGTGATTCAGACCCAGCAGGAAGACGCTCATCGGCGCCCTCCGCCGTAAGCTGCCCACCAGACGGACCGGCACGCGGCGCGGCACCCCGCGGCAAACACTCGAGTTGTCCGCCCGCGGCCCATCAATAAAACCTGTGGAACTTCGAGAGGTACAGATTCACCACCGTATAGCTGAACACCACGGCAAAATAGCTCGCGATGCACAGCAGCGAAGCCCGCGCGCCCCGCCAGGCGGCCGAACGCGCGCTCCACAGATAGACCCCGTAAAACGCCAGGATTAGGAACGAAATCACCACCTTCGGATCCAGGCTGGAGATCTGTCCGGTGAGCCGCTGGTCTACTACCATGCCGAACACAATGCCCACCAACAGGCTGCCCAGGCCCACCCACACCGCGCTGCGCGCCATTCGCTCCAGGTCTTCCAGCGCGGGCAACCGCCACATCATGGCCACCGGCCGCCGCGCGCGCAGCAGCCGGTCCTGCACCAGATAAACAGCGCTGTAAACGAATGACAGTGTGAACGCCGAATACGCCAGAATGTTCGACGTGACGTGCAGCGCAAAGATGCTCCCGCGCGCCGGGGCCTTCGGCGCCACCTGGGGCACTACCACGAGTTCCAATCCCAGCAACAGGAGCACCAGCGGCAGGACGAATGCCCCCATGGCCCGCTCGCGGTGCAGCAACTCCAGACCCAGGTAGGTGAACGCCAGAAACCAGGCCAGCAGCGACATCGAGCCGTAGAGATCCTCGTAGGGCACGGCGTGCAACGCATAAGACCGTTCCAGCAGCGCGAAATAATGCGTGGCCAGTCCTGCGGCCAGCAGCGCCGTGGCTGCGCGCCCCACCCATGTGCCCCCGGCAAACAGTTTACGCAGGTAGAAGCCCAGGCTGGCGGCGTAGAGCGCCGCCGTCATGTAGCCCAGTCCCATGAAGGAGATAACCACTCGGCCGCCACCTCGAAGCCTGCAAGTATATATCCACAGGCAATGCCCGGCCATGTGAGCTACGTCACAATGCTAGGTTCGCGGTGTGCCGGGCCCCCGCGCCGAGTCCCCGCCCGGGCGAGGCAATTTGTTATCATGCAAGTGCGGAGGTACGCTCGAAACTGCCGTGCTCGCACCCGGCTCCCAATTCGACCGCAGGACGCTCTTCCTCCGCTCCTGCTGGGGCCAGACCACGGATCGCGCTCCCGTCTGGATGATGCGCCAGGCTGGACGCTACCTGCCGGAATACCGTGCCCTGCGCTCCAAGCACTCCTTCCTAGAAGTCTGCAAAACACCCGAACTCGCCGTGGAGGTTTCGCTGCAACCCTACCGCGCGCTGGGCATGGATGCCGTCATCGTCTTTTCCGACATCCTCGTGCCCGCCGAAGCCATGGGCCTGCCCATTGCGTTCGGCGATGCTGGGCCGGAGCTGCCGGAAAAGATTCGCCATCGCAGTCAGGTGGACGCGCTGCGCGATTTCGATCCCCTGCGCGACACGCCCTTCCTGCCGGAGGCCATCGCCCAACTCTGCCGCGTGCTGGGGCCCGAGGTTCCCGTTCTCGGCTTCGCCGCGGCGCCCTGGACGCTGGCCTGTTACATGGTGGACGGCGGCGGCCGCACGGGTTTCCCGGATACCAAACGCATGCTCCACGCGCAGCCCGACCTGCTGCGCGAATTGCTCCGCCGCATCGCGCGGAACACGGCGCGCTATTTGCAAGCCCAGCTCGCCGCGGGCGCCGCTGCGGTGCAGTTATTCGACACCTGGGCGGGCGAACTCTCCCGCGAGGATTACGACGCGTTCGCCCTGCCCGCCCTGCAGCAGGTGGTGAACGATCTGAACGCGGGAAATGCTCCGGTGATTTACTATTCCAAGGCTTCCAGCCACCTGCTCGAGAGCGCCGCGCGTTCCGGCGCCACGGTGCTCAGCGTGGACTGGCGCGTGGACATGGCGGAGTTGCGCGCCACCCTCCTGGAGCGCACCGGACGGCTGTGGCCGCTGCAAGGGAACGTGGATCCTTCCGTGCTCCACGGCGCGGAGCCGGAAATTCGCACCGCCGTGCGCCGGGCGCTGGCACAGACGGGCGGGCATGCCCATGTGCTGAATCTGGGGCATGGCATACTTCCGGATGTTCCGGTGGAGTCGGCGCGCGCCTTTGTCCAGGCCGGGCAAATGGGGACCGAGGGTGCGGCCGCCGGCGGAGTGGCGGGCGCGGGAATCGTTGCCCCGATTGTGCCGGGCGCCGCCTGAACCCGGATGGACATCGCTGCGGGGACCCGTGGGCGCACCGCAAACGAGAACCCCGGGTTGCGGAGCGCCCGCGAATGGGAGAATGATGGACGACCCGATGGATAGCCGGCTCGAGCAATCGCTGGACGTGCAAGCGCTCGAAGTGTCCGACGAGCTGCTGGAGCGCTATAACCAGCCCGGCCCTCGCTATACCAGCTATCCCACCGCGCCGGTGTGGCAGGACAATTTTGGCGTCGAGGATTTCGAGGGAGTGTGCCGCGCGGCAGACGCGGAAGGCCGCCCCGTCTCGCTCTATCAGCACCTGCCCTTCTGCGAAAGCCTGTGCCTGTTCTGTGCCTGCAACGTGGTGATCTCCAAGGACAAGACGGGCGCCGCGGCCTATCTGGACACCTTGAAGCGTGAAGTCGAGCGCGTGGCGCAGCACGTGGCCCGCTCCCGCCCGGTGATTCAATTCCACTGGGGCGGAGGAACGCCCACCTACTACACCCCCGCTCAGCTCGAGGAACTGTTCGAGTTCACGCGCGAACGCTTCACATTGGCCGCCGATGCGGAAATCGGCGTCGAGGTGGACCCGCGCGTCACTTCCCGCGAGCATCTCGAGACCCTGCGGCGCCTGGGCTTCAACCGCCTGAGCATGGGCGTGCAGGACTTTACGCCGGAGGTGCAGCAGGCCGTCCACCGCGTCCAGGGATACGAAATGACGCGCGATCTAGTGAATGCCGCGCGCCGCCTGGGATTCGATAGCGTCAACGTGGACCTGATCTACGGCCTGCCGCTCCAGACCGCCGAAACTTTCGCCCAGACCGTGGACAAAATCGTGGAGATCGCGCCGGACCGTATCGCCATGTTCAGCTATGCGCACGTTCCCTGGCTCAAGAAGCAGCAGGGCTCGTTTGCCCGCCGCCTGCCCGAGGGCATGGAGAAATTCCGCATCTTCCGCGCGGGACTCGAGCGATTCCTGGGCGCCGGCTACCAGTACATCGGCATGGACCATTTTGCCCGCCCCGGTGATGAGCTGGCCATGGCCCAGCGCAATCGCACGCTGCATCGGAATTTCCAAGGCTACACCACCAAGGCCGGCGCGGATCTTTACGGCATGGGCGTCAGCGCCATCAGCGGCATCGGCGATGCCTACGCGCAGAACGAACGCGAGGCCGGCCGTTACGCCGGGGCCATCGCCGCGCGCGGCCTGGCCACCATGCGCGGCTACCGCCTGAGCGCCGACGACCGCATCCGCCGCAGCGTCATCAGCCGGCTGTTGTGCCACACCGTGCTGCGCAAACAGGAAATCGAGCGCGAATTCGGCCTGCGCTTCGACGAATACTTCGCCCCGGAACTCGAACGGCTGGCGGCCTGCGCCGCGGATGGTCTGGTGCGGCTCGGCCCCGAGGCCGTGGAAGTGGTGGGCCTGGGCCGCATCTTCATCCGCAACGTGGCCATGGTCTTCGATCCCTACCTCGAGCGGCAGCGGCTGGCGGAACGTCCGCTGTTTTCGAAAACCCTCTGATGCCCCCGCAGCCGGACCCGGGCGCGCCCATGCCGATTGTCGTCATCGGTGGAGGAATCTCCGGCCTGGCCTGCGCGTGGCGTCTCGAGCGCCTGGGCCTGCCCGTCCGGCTCCTCGAACAAGAGGAGCGCCCAGGCGGCGTTATCCGCTCGGTGCGACGCGAAGGCGTGCTCTTTGAGGCCGGGCCGCAAAGTTTTCTTCTCACGCCTGAACTCGCCGCACTCATCCGCGAGGCTGGCCTGGAGGACGACCTGCTCCTCGCCGACCCGCGCGCTCCGCGCTACCTGGTGATGGGCGGACGGCTGCGACAGGTGCCGCTCGGCCCTGCGCTGCTGTTCTCTTCCCTGCTCTCCTGGGGCACCAAGATGCGCTTGCTCTCCGAGCCGTTCGGCCGCACCACCCCACCTACCGATGACGAATCCATCGCCGCCTTTGTGCGCCGCAAATTCGGCGCGGAGCTGCTCGATCGGCTCGTCGCGCCCATGGTGGCCGGAATCTACGCGGGAGACGCGGAGCGGCTGAGCCTGCGCGGCGCCTTCCCGTCGGTCCACGATTGGGAGACGCGCTTCGGCAGCGTGGTGCGCGGCGCCATCAAATCGCGTCCGCCAGGCGGCGCGCCTCGCGGCGGGCTGGCCACTCTGCGAGAGGGGAACGAAAGCCTGGTCGCGCGCCTCGCGGAACGCCTCGGTGACCGCGTCTCACCACGCGCCCGCGCGATTGCCCTTCGCCGCCCAGCCGTTCAGAGCGAAGTGCGCTTCGAGATCGAATGCGACATAGCCGGGCGCCGCGAGACGATTCCCGCGGCCGCCGTGGTGGTGGCCACGCCTGCGCGGGCGGCGGCCGCGCTATTGGCGCCCGTGGTTCCCGCCGCGACAGACCTGGCTCGCATCGAGTACGCTCCGGTGTCGGTGGTCGCCGGGAGTTACGCCTCGGAACACGTCCCGCGCCCGCTCGCTGGCTTTGGGTTTCTCGTCCCCCGCACCGAGCGCCTCCGCGTGCTCGGCACCGTCTGGAATTCCTCGCTCTTCGCCGGACGCGTGCCCGAAGGACAGACGCTCCTCACGAGTTTCGCCGGCGGCATGACCGATCCCTCCGTTGCCGCCCTGCCGGACGACGCTCTCTTTCAAACTGTCGAATCCGAGTTGCGCCGCGTCCTCGGATTGCTCTGCCCGCCCCGCGTCCGATTCACCCAGCGCTGGGCCCAGGCCATCCCGCAGTACGGCATGGGCCATGCGGAACTCCTACGTCGCGTCCGCGCGGCTCTCGACGCGACGCCGGGCCTCTTCCTCGCAGGCAATTATCTGGAAGGCCCCGCAATCGGCGCCTGCGTAGCCGTCGCCAACCGCGTCGCCGAAGCTGCTTCTGGCAGAGCCTAGGCTTCTCGAAGGGCAGCGCGAAGCCCTTTGAGTGCGAAAGGAGTTCGTCTGCGAACTCCTTTCGCCTTTCCCCAGTCCTTCGCAAGAATTCGCGTGCCCTGATGCGTCGACCGGGCAGGGCCACTCTCAGCGCGAGATCGCGCTCTTGCAACCCCAGCGCCGACAAGTGGCGCGGACGCGTTCCCACCAGCGTGGGTCCGCGGCACGCTGTGGTATTCTCGGTTTGTGACCGACGCGCCAAACCCTCGCCGCGCAATGCTCGCAGAATTTCTGGCCGCGAATCCCGACGATGCCTTTGCGCGCTACGGTTTGGCCCTGGAATGCGTCAATGGCGGGGATGATGCCGCTGCGGAAGAGAATTTCCGCCGTCTCCTCGCCTCCCATCCCGAATATGTTCCCGGCTACTATCATTACGGCCAGCTCCTGATGCGCCTGTCGCGCGGCGCCGAGGCCCAGGGCACGTTCCGCCAGGGAATCGAGACGGCGCGGAAAGCCGGCGACTCCCACGCCCTCAGCGAACTGGAGGCCGCCCTGGAGGAATCCCGTGGCGCGTAGTTGGCAGGCCCAGCAGGAGCCCCACTAGGACACGACGCATGGCTTCGACCCGCATCCCGCTCTTCCCCCTCGAAGTGGTCCTGTTTCCCCACGAGCTGCTCCCCTTGCACATCTTCGAGCCGCGCTATAAGGAAATGATTCGCGAGTGCAGCGAGAAGAAGCAGGCCTTCGGCGTGGTTCTTGCCGCGGAGGAGGGCCTGGCCGAGGTGGCCTGCACTGCGGAAATCCTCGAAATCGCCAAAACCTACGAGAACGGCGAGATGGATATCATCACTGTGGGCCGCCAGGTCTGCCGCATTCTCGAAGTGCTCGAGGAGCGCTCCTATTACGAGGCCGAGGTGGAATTTCTCCACGAGGGCTCGCCGCCCACGCAGGTCCCCAGCACCGCTCTCCTGCAGCTCTACGAAAAGTGCTACCACGCCGCCTTCGAGCGCCCGCCGGACCGCAGTGCCCTGGCGAAGGCACACGTGGTTTCCTTTCACATCGCCGGGGCGCTTCCGCTGGACCTGCCGTACAAACAAAAACTACTGGAAATGCGCGACGAGCAAGAGCGCCGCCACAGCCTGGAGCTGAGCCTGGCCCGCTGGCTCGAAGAGGTGGAAATCGCCGACCGCGCCCGGCGCCTCTCTGGAGGCAACGGCCATCCGCATTACAATTGAACGTAGTTACTATGGTGTGGGGCTCTCCGCTTTGGAGACGACGACAATCGGAGGCCTCGGGGGAAATGTGGGCCTTGTCTCTAACTGCCCAAACTCAGCAAGGTACACAACAAACTTCGTCAGTTTTACCATTCCTCTTGGCGCACTGCCGCCCAAGATTAGATTGCGCATCTTCGCAGGGGTCGCTCAAATTCCAGCTGTCGTAACCGCCGGGGACATCCCAGTGGGCTTTGGGAGCTTGTTGGTTCCGGTGATCGGCCTCGTCTCGACGGTAACCCCGTCAAACTGGATCAAGAACGTCACAGTCTTCTTTTCGCCGTTCAGCCCTCGCGTTGTCGGAGTGTCGTTGGGACTTAGTAGTTCCACCCAGGGCGCAACCAGCAACTTCTCAGCGACTGCGTCGTACTATTGGCAACTTGCCCCCGAGTCAATCGGTTGCATTCCAGTAGAAGGAGACTTACGTGAAGCGCCGTCCCTCTTTATTGATTTTCGCAACTGCCGCGGCGGTTCTCGCCTTTGAGGCCGCCGTTCATTGGCTGCTGGGCAGAGGAACCTTTCCGACGCTTCTCGCTGTGTATCTCACAGGCGGCAGCAGCGGAAAGCACTTCTTCGCCGGCGTGCTTGACAACCTCTTGCCGGCAGCCGTTCTGGGTTTCGCGAATGGGTGGGCCGGATATCCGCATCGGTCACCGCGCAAGGTATCACTGCTAATGCTTGGGCTTGCCATCTTCACCGCTGCATTGGAATGGGTATACAGAGCGCTCGTAGGGGCGCAGAACTACGCCATTGTATGGGGCTCGCCGACGAGCAATGTTGGAGCCGCACTTTTTTATTCGTACGACGTATTTACCGCTTTTCTGACCGGCGGCTTCTTCAGTTATGTGGCTTACGGGGGTCGCCGTGCTTCAGCGCAGGCGAAAACCACGAGTGTAGCGTCCTAAGCCTGTGCGGGCGGGTGGCCGTCGATAAGAGGCGGGTGGCACATCCGCTATTTCTCTTCTGAGGTGTTCCGGACTTTTGGGTGGGGTGTAAGCGTCCGACCGAGGACGTATTGACTTCGGCGGCCATTGGTCAGGCGACGCGCGGAGAGTCTTCGGCGGGTGCGCCGACGAGGTTCCAC
>DATEQM010000082.1:0-6337 GCA_035272605.1 Candidatus Acidiferrales bacterium
AAGAGAACCTGATAATCCGCGGGGATTCGCAGCAATGTGCGCAGGTTGTATTCCGCCGCGGCCAGCACACCCTCGAACCATTTGGAGCGATGGCTGATCTCGAGCACGGAGGCGCCCAGTTCCGGGTGCGCTACCAGGTCGCGTTGGATCTCTTCCAGTACCGGCAGCGGCAGCGCCGCCGGGCCGGATCCGAAGTTGTACACGCGTTGTGTCATGGGTCCGGTCCCCTCGGTTTGGACCGGGTGTATTCTACTTTGTCCGGATTCGGTCACGGCGTGTTTCGAATCGAGGGGACGGGGCATGCCCACTTCTTCGATGACCTGACGCGAAACGGGACAGAGTGTGACTCGATTTGTCCCTTCCACTCCCTGGCAGGAAGGCGTTCGACTTCCGCCGGCTCTGCGAAAACCCTGCCGTTGTAGCCACCCACGACACCTCCTGAGGAATATGTCGCCAGAACCCGGTAGCGACCCGGCTTCCGAATTGCCGGAAACTCAGTCGGGTCCATCGTAACGATTCCGCCGTAGGAGTGGCCGGGAGCGAGAACAACCCAGTCGCGGGATATCACTTCCGAAAGAGGTGTCTTGTGGGTCGCATAGAAGCAGATCGCCAGCCCCACCTGAGAGCCGATTCGCCCCGGCTTGGCTTCGAGGAACAGTTTGATATTGCAGAGGGGCCATTCCAAGCGGTCAAATTGACGGCACACATATACTTCTGCGGGCCCGTCGTTCCAAATCGCGACTTGAAGCTGTAAGTCTTCGCCGACAGAGATCGTCGGCTTCACGGCCGCAAGTGTAACTCGAAGTGTTTCTGGCCGGCCACCATCCCGGAGGGCATCTTGAGCCCTGGCCAGGGTGGGCGAGAGGGCGAATTGCATTGCGACCAGTACAGAGATCGTTACGGGTCGAGCAATGAGCATGTTCCTGTTCGGATCAATACGCGATTTTCATGCAGCCGTCCCTGCAGACGGCCGGCGTCAAAATCTTTGATGCGTTGTAAGGCACAATTGGTCCCCTCGCTCAGGGACTAGTAGCCTGCTGCTTTGCCCAGATTTTGTCCGCGTCGGTTTCATAGGCGTAGACGTGCACCATCCATCCGCACTTCAGGGGCACGAAGCAGCCGCCGGGCAGGGCCGAAGGCTACCGCCGGGCAGGCGCGACCGCCTGGCGTGCGACGTACTCCGCCACGTAGGCGGCGAATGCCTCTTCCAGCCGGCGCGTAACCGAACCGGGCGCATCGGCGAACACGTGGTCTTCGATGGCGCCCACGCCGAGCAGGTTGCGGTTCGTCGAGGAAATGAACATCTCCTGCGCCCCGCGCAAATCGCCGGGCGTGAGCGTGCGCTCTTCCATGGCAATCCCGAGCCGCGGCGCGATTTCCAGCAGCACCCCGCGGGTCACGCCCTCCAGACAGCCCGAGGCCAGCGGCGGCGTAAATACCCGCCCACCCTGGACCGCAAACACGTTGGCCGCCGTGCATTCCGCCACTTCCCCGCGCTCGTTCAGCAGCACGACTTCGTCGAATCCCGCCTTCTGCGCTTCCGCAAGGTACCACACGTTGTTCAGCCACGCCGTGGTCTTCACGCTGCACAGCGGCGCCGCCGCAAACCGCCCGTTGGGCCGCAGCGACAGCCGCACCGGCTCGCGATACGGCGGCAGCCCCGCCGTGTAGAGAACCAGGTCAACCTCCGGGAACGCTTCCTCGCTGCGCCAGAAGCCCGTGCGGTTGTAAATCAGGTAGATGCGCGCCGTGCCTTCGCGCACCTCGTTGGCGCGGATCACCTCGGCCAGATGCCGCCTCACGGCGTCTGCGGAATGCGGCATGGGCAGGTGCGTGCGTTCCGCGTCCTTCTCCAGCCGCCGCCAGTGCCGCTCGAAGGCAAACGGCTCGCCGCTGGCCACCCGCAGCGTGGTGAACAGCCCGAAGCCGTTCAGCAGCCCCGCCTGCCCGGGAGACAGCCGCACCTCCTCGATGGGCGCCAGGCGATCGTTGTGATAGACGTAGCGATGAATCATGCGCGCCTCCGCGCGACTTTCTATTCTACCGCGCCCGTCCCCTCATCGACTCGCCCCATTTCGCTCGCGTGCCAGTCCAATCATCACCGCCCCGCAGGCGGAAACCTCCCCTCCCCACACCAGTCACCAGTCACAAGTCACGAGTCACCTTCGCTTTGGGAATGGAATGCAGAGGGCGCGAATCCGCTACGAGGCCGTCTTGATCCGTTCCGCGGGCACTTCCACTTCGTCCACGCCACGGAAGGAAAACAGCAGGCGCACGAGATAGACGGGCGGATCTTCCGACGTCTGCCGGACAATGTGGCCCACGGCGTCGGTCACGGCGGCCTGAAACGTGACGTTCTTCACCCGCAGGCCGGCCAGATTCACGCGCACGGGCTGTCCCGGCTGCAACACGCCGCCATTCTCAGGCCCCGCAGGGCGATTTGCAACTGCCGCAGCCGGGTCCGGGACGGCGAATTCTACTCTGGCGAGCCGCTTCGCCCCGCAGTAAGATGCGCGCCATCGGATCCGTCGGGACCGAAGGAGATGGGCGCATGACTCAATCCCAGCCAGCCGCGCGCCGCGCTCGATTGCGTGTGCTTCCTGCCACTCTCCTCTTCGCGCTCGCGGCCTGCACCACCGTTCAGGAGCCGACCCCTCCCGACGCCGCGATGAAGGGCATCTCCGGCCCTGACCTTCTCGCCCACATCCGCACACTCGCTTCGGACGAATACGAGGGCCGCTTTCCGGGCACCAGAGGCGAGCAGCTCACCGTGAAATATATCGAGGATCAATTCCGCGCGCTCTCGCTCGAGCCGGGAAACCCCGGCGGGACCTATCTGCAAGAGGTTCCGCTGGTGGGCATCACGCCCGATCCCTCGATGGCGCTGACCTTCACGGAGGAAGCCCACCCGAAGAAGGAAGTCACGCTGAAATTCCGCGACGACTTTGTGGCCTGGACCAAGCGCCAGGTCGAAGACGTCTCTGTGGATGCGGACACGGTGTTCGCCGGCTACGGCATCGTCGCGCCCGAATATGACTGGGACGACTTCAAGGGTGCGGACCTGAAGGGAAAAATGCTCGTGGTCCTGGTGAACGATCCGGGTTACGAGGACCAGTCGCTGTTCGGCGGAAAAGCCATGAAGTACTACGGCCGCTGGACCTACAAGTACGAGAAGGCCGCCGAACTGGGCGCCGCGGGCTGCCTGATCGTGCACGAAGCCGGTCCGGCTGGCTACCCCTGGGCCGTCGTCGCGCAGCAAAGTGGCGAGAAATTCACTCTCTCCAGCCCCGATAAAAACGCCGGCCGCTCTGCCGTCGAGGGCTGGATCACCGTCGAGCAGGCCCGGAATCTCTTCAAAATGGCCGGAAAGGATTTCGAAGCGCTGAAGAAGGCCGCGCTCAGCCGCGATTTTCGTCCTGTGCCGCTGGGCCTGCGCTCCCAACTCCACATCCACAACTCGCTGCGCGAAATTCAGTCCGCCAACGTCGTCGCCAAGCTCACCGGCAGCGACCCCAAACTCAACAAGGAATTCGTCGTCTACACGGCCCACTGGGACCACTTCGGCATCGGGCCTCCGGTGAACGGCGACAAGATCTATCACGGCGCGCTGGACAATGCTTCCGGCGTCGGCGCGCTCATCGAGATCGCCAAGGCCTTCAAACAACTGCAGGTGCCCCCACGCCGCTCGATTCTCTTCCTCTCCGTCACTGCGGAGGAGCAGGGTCTGCTCGGCTCGCAATACTACGCGGAGCACCCGCTCTATCCCCTGGTGGACACGGCCGTGGACATCAACATGGACGTGATGAACGCGCTGGGGCGCACGCGCGACATCGTGATGATCGGCAGGGGGAATTCCACGCTCGATGAAGTGGTGGACGAGGCGGCGCACGAGCAGGGCCGTACCGTGAAGCCTGATCTGGAACCGGAAAAAGGGTTCTTCTACCGCTCCGATCATTTCAACTTTGCCCACCAGGGCGTTCCCGCCTTCGACCCCAAAGGCGGCGTGGACTACATCGGACGTCCGGAAGGCTGGGGCCTCCAGCAGAGGCAGCGCTACACCCGCGAGGACTACCACAGACCGTCCGACAACGTGAAATCCGACTGGGACCTCTCCGGCGCCGTAGAAGATATGCAGCTCTACTTCCTGGTGGGTTACCGCGTGGCCAACGAACGGAAACTCCCTTCCTGGAAGCCGGGCGCGGAATTCAAGGCCAAGCGCGAAGCGATGCTGCGCGCCGCCGGCAAACTCAAGTAGCCCGTCGCCACGCGATTCACCCGGCAGGATCGGTCAGGAAGAAAAGCTGGTGATGGCCTTTTCTTCGTCGGTATGGACGTCGAAGACGGTGAAGAGTTTCGTGATCAGCAGCAGGTCATGCACCTTCTTTGTCAGGTGCAGCAGCTTCAGCTCGCCCCCTTCTTTCTTCACTGCCGTGAAGCTGCTCACCAGCTCGCCGATTCCGGAGCTGTCGATGTAGTTGACGTCGGCCAGGTTCAGCACGATGTGCTTCCGCCCGTGTTCAAGGAGCTGGCGCACCAGGCTCCGCAACATCGCGCTACCCTCGCCGAGCGTGATCCGCCCGCTCATGTCCACCACCGTGGTGGAGCCGATGTCGCGATTTGTCGCCTGCAGATTCATGGGGTCATACCTCAGAAGCTCCCGCGGGGGCGGGAGGGCGCGGCTGGGGATAGCGCTTCGTCATGATCACTTCTGCTCCGCCGGATTTCGGGATGGTCACCAGGAGTTCGTCCATGAAAGCTCGGATGAGGAACAGCCCCCGCCCGGATGTCTTCAGCAGGTTTTCCTCGGCCAGGGGGTTGGGCACGTCTTCCAGGTGGAACCCGGCGCCCTGATCCCGAACACGAATCACCATCTCGGCGGGGAGCAACTCGAACAAAAGGAAGATGTGCCGCTCGCGGCTCTCCAGGTTGCCGTACGTGTAGGCATTGATCACCGCCTCGCGTACGGACATACCTATGCGATAGCCCTGCTCCTCGTCGAAGCCGACGGCTTTGGCCACCCGTAGGGTGATATCTTCGGCCAGGTCAACACTTTCCAGAAGAGTCTCAAGTGTGACCTCGATACGTTGGGTCAGTCCGCGCATCCGGCGGTATGAGCTGCAAAGAATCTAACTGGTAGCATACAGCCGCGTGCAAGTCAATGAGTCCGGTGGTTCCTCGCGCGTTTGTGGTGGAAAACCGGGCTCGACAGCCTGGCACAGCGCACGGCCGCAGCCTACAATCGTCCTCCCGGAGCCACCGGCCTCGGCATGTTTGCCAAGCGTACAAACTGGAGCCTGGCCCCTAACCGCCTGAGCCAGGCGCTCGACCGGCGGCGCGCTGACGGCAGGCCGGTGCTGGACCTCACCGCGTCGAATCCCACGGAATGTGGGTTCGCGTACGACGGCGAGGCCATCCTGCGGCCGCTCGCCAACCCGGCCGCGCTCGCCTATTCACCCGATCCCAAAGGACTGGCCACCGCGCGCCGGGCCGTCTCCGGCTACTACGCCGCGCGTGGCTCCGCCGTCGCTGCCGAGGACGTGCTCCTGGCCACGAGCACGAGCGAGGCCTATTCCTGGATATTTCGCACGCTTTGCGATCCTGGCGACGCCCTGCTCATCCCCGCGCCCAGTTATCCTCTTTTCAGCTTTCTGGCCGATCTCCAAGACGTCCAGCTCGTCCACTATCCGCTCCTCTACGACCACGGCTGGCAGATGGATTTTCACGCGCTCGAGCAGGCCATCACGCCCGTAACGCGCGGCGTCATCGTGGTACACCCGAATAATCCCACGGGACACTTCACCAGCCCCGCGGAGACGGCCCGGCTGAGCGCGCTCTGCGCCGCGCGGGGCATGGCCGTCATCGCCGACGAGGTTTTTCTCGATTTTGTGCTCGACTACGGGACTGCATCGGCGGAAGGCCGCCGGCCGGCTGGCGGCGCGCCGCTCAGCTTCGCTGCAAATTCCGGCGCGCTCACCTTCACCCTCAGCGGCCTCTCCAAAATCTCCGGCCTGCCGCAGATGAAAGCGGCTTGGCTGGTCGTGAACGGCCCGCAACCGTGGAAATCGCAGGCGCTCGCGCGGCTCGAGGTGATCGCCGATACCTACCTCTCTCCAAACGCTCCGGTTCAATTGGCCCTGCCCGCGCTCCTCGAGCAACGCTCCGGCTTCCAGCGCCAGGCGCTCGCCCGCCTCCGGCAAAACCTGGCCGAACTCGACCGCCAGCTCGCCGGGCACAAAACCTGCTCACGCCTGAAAGTCGAAGGCGGCTGGTACGCCGTCCTCCGCGTCCCTGCCGCGCGCTCCGACGAAGACCTGGCCATCGAGCTGCTCGCCACGCA
>DATEQM010000083.1:0-8364 GCA_035272605.1 Candidatus Acidiferrales bacterium
GTGAGCACCTTTTCATACGGGTCCACCTCGCGCACGTACCACACGCGCGTCAGCAGCACGCCACGGTCGGTGGAAGCGATCATGGCCTCGACCGACGAGTCGCCGCCCTCCAGCACCAGGTTCATCGGCGCTTCACCCCACTCGTTGGGCAGCGGCAATCCGTGGCCTGTGGGCTTCTCCTTCATTTTCTTGGCCGTGGCCCGCGAATAGACCAGGTGCTTCGGCACTCCGGCTTCCACCAGGCGCACGCGCTGGCGCGGCAGCCCCTCCCCGTCGAATGGCGCGCCGCTTTGCAGCGGGTGGTAGACGTCGTCCGACAGATGAATGTTCGCGTCGAAAACCTGTTTCCCGATGCGCTCGTTGAAGCAGGAACGATGGTCGAGTACTGCCGTCCCCGCGAAATCGTAGAACAGGAAGCCGACGAGATCGAGCACGGCGGCCGGCTCCAGGATCACCGTCATGCGCGCCGGAGGAATCTCCCGCGGCTGGCGCGACAGGACCGCCTTTTCCATGGCGCGGCGGGCCAGCGCCTGCGGTTCGATCCCGCCGAGATCCGGCGAGGTTGCCTTAGCCCAGCCGGAAGAATCGCCGTCCATCGCCGTGATGGAAAATTCCGCCCGCGTCTGGCTGTGAAAGGCAAAGACGCCGCGCGAATTAGCCAGCAGCATGGCGCTCGCGCCCGTGGAAAAAATCCCGGCAGCCGTGTGCCCGCCGCGCCGCGCCGCGTCGCAAAGCTTCGCGACGACACGCGCGCGATCCGCGGGCGTGGCCGCGGCAGTGGCCTCAAAATACCGCCGCACAGACGTCGCCGCGCCTCGCGCGGGCGGCCGGGCCATGGGCAAAAGGTCGGGATGCTTCGGCTGATGGCGGGCCAGTTCGAAGGCCGCCTGCGCGGCGCGGCGCAGCGATTCCTGGTCGTTCTTGTTCGTGGTCGCGCGGGCCGTGCGGCCATCCACCACCGCGCGGATGGAAATCACCAGCCCCTGCTCGGCCACGTGCTGGTGGATCACGTTATTGGCGAAGCGGGTGAGCGCGTCCGACTCCGCCTCGATGGTAACCTCGGTTTCGTCCGCCTCGCTCAGTGCCAGCACGCGGGCCGCGATGCGCCGCAACTGCGCCTGCGAAGGGAGATGCTCGCTGGCCACGGCGGGTCCGGCTCGGCGGGAACGGCTCGATTTGGAGCGCCCCTTCATTTTGCAAACGCCACGCCCATGCGGACATTCCGGAACCGCGCCGGCGCCGCGCCGTGGCCCGTTCCCATCACCTGTTGCGGCTGGCCTTTCCCGCAGTTCGGCGTGCCCCACAACGCCCATTCCTCGCGGCCGCAGATGGCGTCGCACGAATTCCAGAATTCCGTGGTGATGCCGCTATAGCTCGGGTTCTTCAGCATGCGCACGCGCTTCCCGCCTTTGATTTCCCAAGCGATTTCCGTGGAAAACTGAAAATGGTAGCGGTGGTCGTCGATGGACCAGGAGCGATTCGTCTCCATCCAGATGCCGTCGTCGGTGTCGGCCACCAGATCTTCGCTGCGCCAGGCGCCAGGCAGCAGGCTCACATTCGTCATGCGGATCATGGGCAGGCGGTTCCAGCTTTCGGCGCGCACCGTGCCGCCCGAACGCGTTTCGCCGACCAGCGCCGCGGTCTCGCGGCTGGAAAGGTAGCCGGTGAACAGGCCGTCCGAGATGATCGGTGTGCAGCGCGCGGGCACGCCCTCGTCGTCGTAGCCGAACGTGCCCAGGCCCGCGCCGTGCTCGAGCCGCGCGTCCGCCACCACGTTGACGATTTCCGAGCCGTAGCGCAGCGTGCGCAGTTTGTCGAGCGTCAGGAAACTCATTCCCGCGAAATTTGCCTCCATGCCCAGCACGCGGTCCAGCTCGATGGGGTGGCCGACGGATTCGTGGATTTGCAGGCCCAACTGGCTGCCGTCGAGCAGCAGCGTGCGCGTCCCTTCCGGGCACTGCGCCGCGCTGTGCAGGGCCACGGCTTCTTCCGCCGTGCGTTGGGCGTGGCCCACCAGGTCGAACGACTCAATCAACTCGTAACCCTGGAGCATGTGCTGGCCCCCGAAGCTATTCGGGTACGAGCGCTTCTGAATTTCCTCCCGGGCGAAGCTGGTGGCCACGATTCCCGCGCCGGATTGCATTTTCACCTGGTGGATGCGCGAGCCCTCCGTGGAAACGTAGAACTGCTCGATGCGGCGAAACGCCATGGACGTCTCGGTAAGCGTGACGCCCTTCACCCGGCGCATCTCCGCATCCGCGGCGAGCAGCAGATCGAGCTGGCGCTCGACGGGAATGCGGAACGGGTCTTTGACGAACGGATTCTGCCAGGTGTCTACAACGGCAGCTTCTGCTGCGAGCGCCACGTCCTTCTGTTTTGCCAAGGCGGAAGCGTGGGCGATAGCCACGGCCCGCGCGGCACAGGCGGAAACGCCCTCGCGCGTCATGCGGTCCGTGGAGGCAAAGCCCCAGGCGCCGAGTGCGATCACGCGGATGCCGATGCCGAGCGATTCGGCCTCGTTCAGCGTGCCCACTTCGCCGTTTTTCGTGGACAGGTCGCGCGAGCGGATGTCCATCACGCGCGCGTCAGCGTAGCTGGCGCCGCGGCGGCGCGCGGTCTCGATGGCGGCATGAGCGAAGTCAAACATGGAACGAAACCGGGGGCGCTACCTCATCGCAGCGGAGGGGTACGCGGCAAAAAAAGGCGCAGCGCTCGACTCACGGCTTTCCCCTACGTCCCTTCCTGCCACGACGCCAGGTAGTGCTCCTGTTCGGTGGAGAGCTTGTCGATCTGAATGCCCATGGAATCGAGCTTGAGCCGCGCGATTTGCTTGTCCAGGTGCTCGGGAACGGAGTACACCTGCGGCTTCAGCTCCTTGCTGTGCTGCGCCATGTACTCGGCGGAGAGCGCCTGGTTGGCGAAGCTCATGTCCATGACGGATGCGGGGTGGCCTTCCGCAGTGGCCAGGTTCACCAGCCGTCCTTCGCCGAGCACGTAGATCTTCCGCCCATCCTTGAGCTGGAATTCTTCCACCAGGGGGCGCGCCTCGCGGCGCGAGGTGGCCAGCTTCTCGAGCGCGGGCAGGTCAATCTCGACATTGAAGTGGCCGGAGTTGGCCAGCACCGCGCCGTCTTTCATCAACTGGAAATGTTCGCTGCCCAGGACGCCTTTGTTGCCGGTAACGGTGACAAAGATGTCGCCGAGCTTGGCGGCCTCGCGCATTGGCATCACTCTGAAGCCGTCCATGGCGGCCTCGATGGCGCGCGTGGGATCGACTTCCGTGACGATGACGTCCGCACCCAGGCCCTTGGCGCGCATGGCCACGCCGCGCCCGCACCAGCCGTATCCGGAGATAACAAACTTCAGGCCGGCGAGGAGCAGGTTGGTGGCCCGTATGATTCCGTCAATCGTGGATTGCCCGGTGCCGTAGCGATTGTCGAAGAAGTGCTTGGTCATGGCATCGTTCACGGCGATCACCGGAAACTTCAGCGTGCCGTCCTTGGCCATGGCGCGCAGGCGGATGACGCCGGTCGTGGTTTCCTCGGTCCCGCCGATCACACCGGAAAGAAGATCGGTGCGCTTGGTGAGCAGCGTGGTGACCAGATCGGCGCCGTCGTCCATGGTGATTTGCGGCTTATGATCGAGCGCCGCTGCGATGTGCGCGTAGTAGGTGGCGTTGTCCTCGCCCTTGATGGCATAGGTGGGGATGCCGTAATCCTTCACGAGCGAAGCGGCCACTTCATCCTGCGTCGAGAGGGGGTTCGAGCCGCACACCACCACGTCCGCGCCACCGTCGCGCAGGGTGATGGCCAGGTTGGCCGTCTCGCTGGTCACGTGCAGGCAGGCGGAGAGGCGCAAGCCCTTGAGCGGCTGCTCCTTGATGAACCGCTTGCGGATGAGCTGAAGCACGGGCATCTGCTGGTTGGCCCATTCGATCTTGCGCTTGCCGCGCTCGGCGAGCGCCATGTCCTTCACGTCGCCGGGCAGGCGTTCCGTTGTGGTCACAGCAAACTCCTTTTGAATTGGGATGAAATGCGGAAAAAATGGTCGCGCGAGTTAGCGGCGCGCGGCAACCTCGGCGGGTTGAAGCCCGGCGGCCTGCCGGAGCGCGTCCACTTTTTCGGTCTGCTCCCAGGTGAACCCCGGCTCGCGGCGCCCGAAGTGGCCGTAGGCGGCGGTGGCGCGATAAATCGGCCGGCGAAGGTTCAGCATATCCATGATGCCTTTCGGCGTGAGCGAGAAATTTTCGCGAATGATCGAGGTCAGCTTCTCGTCGGGCAGCACGCCGGTGCCAAACGTGTCGGCCATCACGGAGACCGGCTCCGGGACTCCGATGGCGTAGGCGATCTGCACTTCGACTTTGCGGGCCAGTCCCGCCGCCACCAGGTTTTTGGCGATATGCCGCGCCATGTAGCAGGCGGAGCGGTCCACCTTGGTGGGATCCTTGCCGCTAAAGGCGCCGCCGCCGTGCCGGCTGTAGCCGCCGTAGGTGTCCACGATGATTTTTCGGCCGGTCAGCCCGGCATCGCCCATGGGGCCCCCGGTAATAAACTGTCCGGTGGGATTGATGTGGAACTTGGTCCGGGAGTCCAGCATGTGCGGCGGAATCACGGCGCGAATCACGTATTCCGCAATGCCCTGCTGGAGCTCGTGGTGGGAAACTTTGTCGCTATGCTGGGAGGACACGACCACGCAATCCACGCGCGCGGGACGGCTGTCGCGATACTCGACGGTCACCTGGGACTTGCCATCGGGCCGGAGGTAACCGAGTAAGCCGTTCTTGCGGACTTCGGAGAGGCGGCGGCAAAGATTGTGGGCCAGGGTGATGGGCAGGGGCATCAATTCCTCAGTCTCGTCGCAGGCGAAGCCGAACATCAAGCCCTGATCGCCCGCCCCGCCGATATCCACACCCATGGCGATATCCCGCGACTGCTGCTTGAGAGAGCAGATCACCGCGCACGTTTCGGCATCGAAGCCCTGCTCCGAGTGGCGATAACCGATGTCGCGGACGACGCCGCGGACGAGTTCGCTGTAATCAAACCTAGCCGTGGTGGTGATTTCTCCCGCCACGACCACCAAGCCGGTGGTGAGGAGCGTCTCGCAGGCCACCCGGCCGAGAGGATCCTCGCTCAGAACTCGATCGAGAACGGCGTCGGAAATCTGGTCGGCCATCTTGTCGGGATGGCCTTCGGTGACAGACTCGGAGGTAAAAAGAAAATTGCGTTCGCTGGAACTCAAGGCATTCTCCTGGGGCCAGTAATTCTGGAGAAATCGCGCGTTTCTCTGTCGAATTTCAGCGTAGCAGAGGGTCCTAGGGGTGTCAACGCGTTCACCTCAATGGGGTTATGCGGTTGGCCAACGGGGAAAATACGCGCTCGAACGGGGCAGGCTTCGTGACTGGTGATTCGTGACCCGCCAACAGTGCGGCGGGCGGGCTGGTGACTGGTGAAGTCCGGAGGTTGGAGGCTGGTCCCAGGGGTTCGGCCAGGAGGTTTGAGAGAGGGGCAACCACGAGCCTTACGACCGCGGGGCGTCGGCCGGTGTTCCGTTCCTGCGTCCAGCTTCTGACTTCCGTCCTCCAACTTCCGGGTACCCATGCCCCCCCACTTTATGGATCTGCAGAAACGAAAGGAGTTAAGCCCGAAAAGCGCGCAAACCCTTGAAAACAGGCAATTTTAAGTTGCTGTGGAATGAACAGATCCGAGGTGATTTTGGATCTGCACAAACTAAAGGGAGTTACAGCGCCGGGCGTGGATCTGCACATACTACAGGAGTTAGAAAGAGATTCGCCTCGGGCTGCTCGGATTGCTCTGGCGCGTCTCACGTACAGTTACCCTGGGGTATATTATCACACGCGACATAGAGAAGCAAGCAAAATCTGGGAAAATCAGGGGGAATTTTAGATAACACCCTCGCGGGGTAGCCTAGGGGAAAGCTGGTGCCGCAACCCTAGGCCAGCGTCGGGGGGAATCGTGCGGGACGGGTGAGGAGGACTGAGGTCGGTCTTGCGGGGGTATCCGAAAAGTCGCGCGGCAAACCCAGGAAGATCAGGAAAAGAGCCCACCCCTGCTGAGCACGCAGGGATGGGGCACCCAACCCTAGGGCACGGAAAAGATCGGACGGGAAACGGAGGACGTGCCACCCGCCCGAAATCAATGATTCCCGAAGAGTTTCGTAGCATTCAGGGGTTGCCACTGTTACCATTAAACTGGAATAGAAACCAGGCGAGCTTTCTATGATCCCGCTAAGACAAATCCCGCCTTCCATCTGACGCCTTTCCGGTTCTGACGAATCAATCTGCCTAGAGTCCGTGGTGTGCCTACTTGCGAGCGGGAAAGCGACGGCATTCACGAGGAGCGGGAGGCCGTCGCAGGGCCTGCGGCCGCGCGCGGGATCTTAAACAGTAACTCCACATTGCGCTCCAGACGGGTAAAGGAGGTGCGCCCGTGTGTGCCGTGATTTCTTCTATATGCAAAGAGAAGCTCAGCAAGACATCGCATTTCATGCTGAAGTACTCCGACCTGGAGTCCTTGTTCCTCGCCGTAGCGGAGAAAAGCGTCTACCTGGACGTATGGTTCTGCGGGGATCGGGCCCTTTGGCAGCGGGGTTGGCATCGACCTCCCAGCGACGGTAAATACAGGTTGGCACTCTTGCGCCACGTGCCCGACTGGGGGAGGTCTGAGTGGTGGAGACCTCGGTCTCCATGGCGCGACGAGAGCAAACCAAACCTGGTCGATTGCAAAGTGTATGCGTTGACGAATGACGTCGCAGCCGAGGTAGGGATCACGCGCGCAACCGTCCGGGAGGCTATGCGGTTTGAAACCAAGAGATTTGCTGAGGGTGGGCTGTTCGCCCACAGATGGCAGATTGGGGCCTGGCTGCATGCGCATGATCGAAAGCTGGAATGCGTATCCCTATCTTGGACTGGTGTGAAGCTATCCGGGATAAACAAGCGGCTCATTGACCTGGATGGTGATTTGGGATGAGAGAGGGACAAGAGGAGCGGTCTCTCGCGAAGGCGGTAAGACGCGAAGGAGCGCGGAGGGGATTGCAAGGCGGAGGATGGGTGAGAGAGGAGAAAAAGCGGGTTCCTCAGTCCGCCGGCATTCGGCGGGCTTCGGAACGACAACCGCGACGATTTTCGGGAGGGCGCGGATGAAGAGGGGGAGATGCCGGCCTCCCGGCTCTGCCGGGATAAATGCCGCCGACGCTACGCCTCATCCACCTCGGCTTCGACGGGTTCGGCGAAGCCGGTGCGGCGGGCGAGGAGGAAGGCGCGGATGAAGGCGTCGATATCGCCGTCGAGGACGCGATTGACGTCGCCGGTTTCCACGCGGGTGCGCAGGTCCTTGACCATGCGGTAGGGCTGCAAGACGTACGAGCGGATCTGGCTGCCGAAGCGGATGCCGCGCTTTTCGTCGTGCAGCTTGGAGGCCTGGGCCTCGCGCTTTTCGATTTCGAGCTCGTAGAGCTTGGAGCGCAGGAGCTTCATGGCGATTTCGCGGTTCTTGAACTGGCTGCGCTCGTTCTGGCATTGCACGACGATGCCGGTGGGGATGTGGGTGAAGCGGACGGCGGTCTCGACTTTGTTGACGTTCTGGCCGCCGTGGCCGCCGGCGCGGAAGGTGTCGATGCGAATGTCGTCGGGTTTGAGGTCAATTTCAATCTTGTCGTCGATTTCCGGGGTGACGAAGACGGAGGCGAACGAGGTGTGGCGGCGGGCCTGCTGGTCGAAGGGCGAGATGCGCACCAGGCGGTGCACGCCGCTCTCGGAGGCCAGCAGGCCGTAGGCGTTTTCGCCCTCGATCAGGAGCGTGGCGTTCTTGATGCCCGCTTCCTCGGCGGGGGTCGTGTCCAACACGGAGGCGCGGAAACGGCGGCGCTCCGCCCAGCGCAGATACATGCGCATGAGCATCTCGGCCCAGTCCTGGGAGTCAATGCCGCCGGCGCCGGGCTTGATGGTGACGATGGCGTTCAGCCGGTCGTTTTCGCCGGAGAGCAGCGTGGCGGTTTCCAGCTCGGCGACCCAGGAATCGGCGGCGTCCAATTCGCCGGAGATTTCGTCGAGCAGTTTTTCGCGCTCGGTGGCGTTGGACTCTTCGTGGGCGAGCTGGAAATAGCCTTCCAGGTCGTTCAGCAGGCGGGCGAGTTTTTCTTCGTTCTGGACCGCGGATTCAGCGCGCTTGCGGTCCTGCATGGCGCGCTGGGCGGTTTCCTGGTTCTGCCAGAAGTCGGGGCGAGCGATCTGCTCTTCGAGGGCCGCCAGGCGCTGGCGGTTGCCGGGAGCGTCAAAGATAGCTCCGCACCATCTCGATGCGCTGTTTCAACTGCTCGCCGCGATGTTCGAGGTCTTCGAGAACCATG
>DATEQM010000084.1:0-8131 GCA_035272605.1 Candidatus Acidiferrales bacterium
GAGGTCGCGCCACATTCAGCACCGATGAAATGATTCTCGCTCTCACTCCGGCCGTGCGATGAGCAAACCTGGCAAGCCCAAGCCTGAAAAACGCAGATTGGACGTCTTGCTCGTCGAGCGCGGGCTGGCCGAATCGCGCCAGCGCGCTCAGGCGCTCATCCTGGCCGGCCGCGTACACGTGAACGCTGTGCCGGCACAGAAAGCGGGCGCATTGGTTCGTTCCGACGCAGCAATCGAAGTTACGGGCGCGCCCGCCTACGCCAGCCGAGCCGGCGCTAAATTGGCGGGCGCATTGGAAGATTTCAGCGTGGATCCCGCGGGGCGCGTGTGCCTGGATGTGGGCTGCTCCACCGGCGGTTTCACCGATTGCCTGCTGCAGCGCGGCGCGCGCCGCGTCTACGCCGTGGACGTCACTACCAGCCAGCTCGCCTGGAAGCTGCGGCAGGATCCGCGCGTCGTGCCAGTCGAGAAAAATGCGCGGTACCTGATTCCCGCGGACATCGCCGAGCCCGCGGACCTGATTACCGTGGACCTCTCATTCATCGGCTTGGCAAAAGTGATTCCCGCGCTCGTCCCGCTGGCGGCGCCCGGTGCGACTTATCTGCTGCTCGTGAAACCCCAATTCGAGCTGGAACGCAAAGCCGTAAGCCGCGGCGGGGTGGTCCGCGATCCAGCGCTGCACCAGCGCGCCATCGAGAGCGTCCGCGCGGCGGCAAAGGCCGCTGGGCTCTCCATTGAGGGCGAACGCGCGAGCCGGGTGGCGGGTGCCGAGGGGAACGTGGAATTTTTCCTCCAGGCTCGAAAATCGCGGTGGCTCCGCTCCGAACCGCCGCCGCGTTGACTTGCTGCGAATTGACAACTAAGATGTCCCAAAAATGGCGGAAACCCAGTCGCGCATCGGTCGCACCGTCTCCCATTATCGAATTCTGGAAAAACTTGGCGGCGGAGGCATGGGCGTAGTGTACAAGGCCGAAGACACCCGCCTGCGCCGCATGGTCGCCCTAAAATTCCTCCCGGAGAACTCAGAGCGCGACCGTAGCGTTTTGGAACGGTTCCAGCGGGAAGCCCAGGCGGCGTCGGGGCTGAATCATCCCAATATCTGCACCATCTACGATGTTGGCGAGGAGGATGGCTGGGCCTTCATCGCCATGGAGTTTCTGGACGGGGCCACGCTCAAGCATTGCATCGGAGGCAAACCGCTGCCCTTCGCGCAGGTGGTGGAATTGGGCGCGCAGATCGCCGATGCGCTCGACGCGGCCCACGCGCAGGGAATCATCCACCGCGACATCAAGCCCGCCAATATTTTCGTCACCAGCCGCGGCCAGGCGAAGATCCTCGACTTCGGCCTGGCGAAATTTGCCGGGGCGCGAAGGCCGGGAGGCGAGCGCGATGCCGGCGCGGACGCCACCGACGCAACCAAGGGCGCCTCTGCGGACGCCCTGCTGACCAGTCCCGGCACCGCTGTGGGCACGGTGGCCTACATGTCGCCGGAACAAGCGCTCGGCGAACCGCTCGATGCGCGCTCCGACCTGTTCAGCTTCGGCGTGGTGCTCTATGAGATGGCCACCGGTTGCCAGGCCTTCGGCGGAAACACGTCGGCGGCTGTCTTCGATGCCATCCTGCACAAGATTCCCGTGCCCCCCGCGCGGCTCAACGCGAATCTGCCGGAGGCGCTCGAGAGCATCCTCGCCAAGGCTCTTGAGAAAGATCGCGACCTGCGCTCCCAGAGCGCCGCGGAACTGCGTGCGGACCTGAAACGCTTGCGGCGTGACGTGGAATCCGCGCGCGCCGTGGGATCTTCCTCCGGGTCCTCTGGAGTGGCGGTCCGCGCCAGCGCGGACGCCCCACCCAGCCAGGCCGCGCCCGGAACGGAAGCCCCTGCTGCCGCGCCCTCCAGGCAATGGCTGGCCCTCGCGGGACCCGCCATGTTGCTCGGCCTTGCGGCCGGCGTCGCTCTTGGCTTCCTTCTCGCCGGGCGCAGGCCGCTTCCCCACTCCGCCTACCACCAGCTTACCTTTCGTCGAGGCTCGCTCCTTTCCGCGCGATTCTCCCAGGACGGCAAATCCATCATTTACACCGCGGCCTGGGAAGGCGCGGCCCCGGAAGTCTTCATCACTCGCCCGGAGAGCCCGCAGTCTCGCTCCCTTGGATTTTCGGGTGTGGAGGTCCTGGCGATCTCCGCCTCGGGCGAACTGGCCCTCTCCTTGCATCCACGTGCCGCGGGAACATATGTCCGAATCGGAACGCTGGCGGAGGCGCCTCTCGACGGCGGGGCCCCGCGTGAACTCATGGAGGGAGTTCAATGGGCGGACTGGGCACCCGATGGCTCGAAACTGGCGGTGGTGCGCGACCAGGCCGCGCGGAACCGACTGGAATTCCCACCAGGAAAGACTCTCTATGAAACCACGGGGTGGATCAGCCATCCGCGCTTCTCACCGAAGGGCGATCTGATCGCCTTTCTCGACCACCCCTTTGCAGGGGATGATGCGGGTTCAGTGGAGGTCGTGGATCTGGCCGGGAATCGCAAATCCCTCGTCACTGGGTCGCTCACGGTTCAGGGGCTGGCCTGGTCCCCCTCTGGGAACGAGGTGTGGTTCACGGGAAGCGATTGGGGTGTCACCCGTGCTCTGTACTCCGTGAGTCTCGCGGGCCGGCAGCGACTCGTGGCGCGCGTGCCGGGCACGCTCACCCTGCAGGATATCGCCCGTGACGGCCGCGTGCTGCTCGCCCGGGATAGTGTGAGGCGAGAACTGATGGGTCTTACTCCAGGACAGTTGAAGGAGCGCGACCTTTCCTGGCTGGATTACTCCTTCCCTGCCGATCTCTCACCGGACGGAAAATCGCTTCTCTTTGTCGAAGCAGGCGAGGGAGGCGGCAGCGAGTACTCCATCTACTTGCGGAAGATGGACGATCCCGCCCCCGTCAGGCTCGGCGGCGGCCAGGCCGACGCCCTCTCGCCCGACGGCAAATGGGCCATCACCTCGCCGCTGACTACCCCCGCACAGCTTGTGCTCTTGCCAACCGGCCCGGGGGAGGCAAAACAGATCACTCACGATGCGATCCATCACAATCGAGCCTGTTGGCTCCCCGATGGCAGCCGAATCCTTTTCTCCGGCACGGAGCCCGGCCGCGGCACTCGTTTCTATGTCCAGGATCTTGTGGGCAGGACGCCGCAGCCCGTTTCGCCGGAAGGCATTGACGCGCGGGCTTTCGCCCTGTCCCCTGACGGCAGGACGGTTGCCGGGATCGCTTCGGACGAGAAGGGCTATCTCTACCCGCTGGCTGGCGGAGACCCGCGGCCCATCTCCGGACTTGCCCTGGGCGAGCAGCCGATCAACTGGAGCGCGGACGGCCGCTCCCTCTACGTCTACAAGCCCGGACAACTGCCCGCGCAGGTGTATCGAATCGAACTGGCGACCGGGAACCGAACGCCCTGGAAACTGCTCGCACCCTCCGATCCCGCTGGAGTGTGGCGCATCGGGCCTGTACTGATTACCCCGGATGCCAAATTCTACGTGTATGGTTTTCACCGCATCCTTTCGGATTTGTTCCTCGCGGATGGACTCAACTAGCCGCAAATTCTCGCGGTGGACGCGCCGCAGCTCTACATTCCGAAGCGATGCTCTCTGCCCGGCAGCGGAAATACGACACAGGGGCGAAGGCGTCATATTTGCAGTAGAATTCTTGCCACTCAATGGGCGCCATTCGCACTGTCGGAATCATCTCCAAGCCGCGGAAGGAAGACCTCTGCGCTCTGGTGCCGGGCCTCACCGAGTGGCTCGAAAAGCGCGGCATCGCCGTGTTCTACGATCAGGAGACGGCGCAATGCGTCGGAGACGCTTCTCGCACGCTCGAGCGCTCCGAACTGGGCCGCCGGGCCGATCTGGCCGTGGTGCTGGGCGGGGACGGCACGCTGCTGGCTGCCGCGCGCGCCCTCGGCGATCACGACATCCCCGTACTGGCCATCAATTTGGGCGGCCTGGGCTTTCTCACCAGCTATCCGCGCGAGGAGCTCTATCCGGCGCTGGAGCTGGCGCTCGCTGGAAATTATCGCATCAGCGAGCGCGTGCTGCTCGATGCCACCCTCGAGCGCGCCGGCTCGGAGATCGCCCGCCACCGCGCGCTCAACGACGTGGTGGTCAACAAATCCGCCATGGCCCGCATTCTGGACCTCGACCTCTACTTCGACGGAGGTTACGCTTGCAGCTACAAGGCGGACGGAATTATTTTTGCCACTCCCACCGGCTCCACGGCGTACTCCCTTTCGGCGGGAGGGCCGATCCTCTATCCTCAGGTCGGCGCCTTCGTGGTCACCCCCATTTGCCCGCACGCGCTCTCCAACCGGCCTCTGGTCGTGCCGGATCATATGAAGATTGAGCTGGTCGTGGCCACCGGGCAGGAAGCCGCATTTTTGACCATTGACGGGCAGGTGGGCGTCGAACTCCACGATGCCGACCGGGTTGCGGTGACGAAGGCGCGCAACAAACTGAAGCTGGTGCGCCCGAACGATAAAGTATATTTCGAAATTCTCCGCGCAAAACTGAAGTGGGGGGCGCGCTAATAGACTCGGCTGCCTGTCCTCCGAGGCAGGGGCGGCGCTGTACAGGAAAACCATACGAGGTGACCGCATCATGGAATCTGCCCGAATCCTGGCCGGCATTTTGACGGCAATCGCGGCCCTTTTCGTTCTCTCGTTCGCCGGCGGAGCGCAGGCGCCGGCAGCCCACGGTCCCGCTGACCTGGTCATCCATAACGCGAAGGTCCACACCGTGGATCCCAGCCGTCCGGAAGCTCAGGCGCTGGCGATTGTCGGCGACCGCATCCGCGCCGTCGGCTCCGAGGACGACATCCGGACCTGGATCGGCCCTGGCACGCGGGTGCTCGACGCTCACGGAGGGGCCGTCCTCCCCGGCTTCAATGACTCCCACGTTCACTTCGTTGATGGCAGCTCCCTGCTGAGCCAGGTGCATCTGGCCGACGTCACCACGCGCGAGGAATTCACGCGCCGCGTGGCGGCCTACGCCAAGGGATTGCAGAAGGGCCAGTGGGTGCTCGGTGGCAACTGGGACCACGAGAAATTTCCCGGCGCCACCATGCCTACGCGCGAGTGGATTGACGCGGTCACCCCTGAAAATCCCGTATGGCTCGATCGCTACGATGGCCACATGGGGCTGGCCAACAGCGCCGCGCTCAAACTCGCCGGCGTGGACCGCAATACTCCCGACCCGCCCGGAGGCACAATCCTGCACGATGCAGAAGGAAATCCCACCGGGGCGCTGAAAGACGCGGCCGCGGGATTGGTCGAGCGCGTGATTCCTCGGCTGTCGGAAGAACAACTCACCCGCGCCATCCACGCAGGGCTCGACGAAGCTCGGCGCGTCGGCCTTACCTCCGTGCAGGACATCAGCCACGCGACGGAAATGCGCGTCTATCAAAAACTGCTCGCGGCGGGACAATTGACGGCCCGCTTCTATTGCATCACGCCGATTCAAGAATATCAGGCGCAGATCGGCGCCGGAATCACCGCAGGCTTTGGCAACGATTGGATTCGCACCGGCGCATTGAAAGGCTTCGCCGATGGTTCGCTGGGATCCACCACCGCGCTTTCCTACGAACCTTATAACGACGCGCCCACGACGCGAGGCCTCTTCAACGCCATGATGCTGCCTGAAGGCCACATGCTCCAGATGGCCCGGCCGGCCGATGCCGCCGGCCTGCAAATCGCCATTCACGCCATCGGCGACCGGGCGAACCATGAAATCCTGGCCATGTACGGGGAAATTGTGCGGCGCAACGGACCGGGCCCCGCGCGCGGCCGGCGCTGGCGCATCGAGCACGTGCAGCACCTGCTCCCGTCCGACTACGACGCCTTCGCACGGCTGGGCGTCATCGCCTCCATGCAGCCCTACCACGCGATTGACGACGGCCGCTGGGCCGAGAAGCGCATCGGCCACGAGCGCGCCAAAAGTTCCTACGCCTGGCGCAGCCTGCTGGACCACGGCGCAAAGCTGGCGTTCGGCACGGACTGGCCGGTGGCCCCGCTCAACCCGCTGCTGGGCCTTTACGCCGCCGTGACGCGCGCCACGCTGGACGGCAAACATCCGGAGGGCTGGATCCCCGAGCAAAAAATCACTCTCGCCCAGGCCATCGAAGCCTACACTTTGGGATCGGCTTACGCCGAATTCACAGAAACACAGAAGGGGTCCATCACCCCCGGCAAACTCGCCGACGTCGTGATTCTCGACGCCGACCTGTTCCGCATCCCGCCGGAAAAAATCAGGGCCGCGAAGGTGCTAACGACTATCGTGGGCGGCCGCATCGTCTACAGCGCCGATTGATCCGTTGCGGAATGGCGGGATTGCGGAGGATACCCGCCCGGAGCGTTACTCCCCTCGCACCAAGTCCTCCCGCGATTCCCGGCGGCGCACGAGTTGCGCGCGGCTCCCGCGCACCAGCACCTCGGCAGGCCGGGGACGCGCGTTGTAATTCGAAGCGGCCACGGCCCCGTATGCCCCGGCCCCTAAAATGGCCAGCAGATCTCCTGGGGCCACAGGGTCCATGCGGACTCCCCGGGCAAAACAATCGGCCGTTTCGCAAACGGGGCCCACCACGTCCACGCTCTCCCCTCGCGCTCGCAGGCTGCGGCGAACGGCAATTACGGGATGAAATGCCCCGTAGAGCGCCGGCCGGAGGAAATCATTCATGCCCGCATCCACAATGACGAATCGGCGGCCGCCGCCGTCTTTCCTGTAAAGGACACGCGTGACCAGCACGCCCGCCGGCCCGGAAATCCAGCGGCCAGGCTCGAGAAGCAGATGCAGTCCCAGCGGGCGCAGTTCGCGCAGAACCACCCGCGCATACGCGCGCAGATTCACATGCTGTTCGCGGGAATAACGAATCCCGAGCCCGCCGCCGACGTCGAAATACCGCAGTCCTGCGCCCCCCGCCATGGCCTGCAGGGCGAGCGCAGCGAGTTCACGCACGGCCCTGCGGATCGGGGCAAGGCTAAGAATCTGCGAGCCGATGTGCGTGCTGATCCCCCGCAACGCGAGCGCGCGATTGTGCCGGTGCTCTCGAAAAAGCCGCAGCGCTTCGCCCGCAGCAATGCCGAATTTGTGCGCGCGGCGTCCCGTGGAAATGTAAGGATGGCCGCCAGCCGCCACATCCAGGTTCACGCGAAGACCCACTGGCGCGATCCGCCCCAGGCGCGCGGCCTCTTCCGCCAGAATTTCCACCTCGCCTGCCGACTCCGCGTTGAACAGAAGAATTCGCTCCCGCAGGGCTTCGCGAATCTCTTCCCGCGTTTTTCCTACGCCCGAAAAAACCACCCGAGAAGCAGGCGCTCCCGCGCGGCGCACGCGATACAATTCGCCGCCCGATACGATGTCGAATCCGCTGCCCAACCGTGCGAGGCGCCGCAGGATTTCCAGGTTCCCGTTCGACTTCACGGAGTAGCACAACGTGTGCGGCACGCCGGCGAACACTCCGTCCAGGCCGCGATAGGCGCGCTCGATCGATGCGGCGGAATAAACGTAGAGCGGAGTGCCGTATTGCGCAGCCAGGCGCTCGATTGGCACGTTTTCCGCGTGGAGCGCTCCGCCCTTCCGGGAAAAAAGCGGAGCGATGGCCGCAAGCGCGTGAGCATCGGCCGCAACAGAGGTCCGTGGAACGCTCATTTCACGCGCAAGACGACCAGCGTGCCGTCATCGGAGGGAGGAACGCCCTGGGCGAAGCGGTCTGCGTCGTCGAAAATGAGGTCAGCCAGATCCGCCGCGCTCGATGCGTGATGCGCTGTTACCAGCAGGGACAGCCGATCCGCACCGTAGAATTCGCCCGCCGGATTGGTCCGTTCCGTGATGCCGTCGGAATAACACACCAGCAGATCGCCGGGCGCGAGGTGATACCCGCGCTCCTCGTACGACGCGTTCTCCTCGATGCCCAGCGGCAGCCCCTCCACCGGAATCTTCTGGCACCGGCCGTCCTTCCACAGCAGCGGCTGCCAGTGGCCTGCGTTGGCGATCCTCAGTTTTTGCCGCCCTTTCTGCCAAGTCATGAAGCAAAGCGTGGTGAATCGCCCCTCCACGCGCAGCTCGGTGATGTGCTGGTTCAGTTGGCGCAACATTTCCGCCGG
>DATEQM010000085.1:0-34445 GCA_035272605.1 Candidatus Acidiferrales bacterium
TCACCGCAACGTTTGCCATCGCCGCGAGCGCCGCCACCGCCGGGGCCCAGACGATTATGGTGACGACCCCGGGCGGCACATCGGGCACGGCAACGTTTACGGCGGGCTCCAATTTCACGCTGATGGCGAGTTCTTTGGCGGGTTCGGTCATGCCGGGCGGAGCGGCCATGGCCATGCTTACGGTGACGCCGACGACGGCCGGGGCCCTTTCGTTCCCGGCCGCAGTGACGATCACCTGCTCCGGCCAACCAGCACTCACGACGTGCTCTGCGCCGAGCATTGCGGCTGCGGCGACGACGGCGCCCGGCAACACGAGCACACTGACGATTCAAACGGCGGCTCCGTCGCTCCTTCTGCCGCGGGCGCCTGACCCCACGCCGGGGATTTCACGGCGCGTGCTCGTGGCGCTGGCGTGGACGGGAGTCGTGCTGGTGGCGGCCGGAATGTTCGCTGGGCGTCGAACGCCGCGGATGCCGCGCTTCGCAGTGGGCTGCGCTCTGGCGATGGTGCTGGCGATGGTGGGACTGCTGGAGGCCTGCGGGGGTGGCAGCGGCGGAGGTGGCAGGGGTAGTGCAGGGACGCCCGCGGGCACCTATCCCATCACTGTGACGGCGAGTTCAGGAAGCGCAACGCCGCAGACTGTGACCTTCACCCTGACCGTACAGTAGGCGAGAGCTGGAGAGGGGCCGAGCAGGGCCTGCAAAATGGAAAGGCCCGGCGCCGATTGGAGTGGCGTCGGGCCTTTTGAGTTTCGATCGCCCGCGGATTACTGCGGGATCGGGATGTGCTTGATGCGACCGGGCGCGGATCCCGCCGTAAGGCCGGTGATGGAAAGATCCTTCGTTGGCGGCGTTCCCTGGGTGACGACGTCCACCTGGGCCATGTTGTGAGCCGTAAAGTAGGCCAGCACTGAGCCCAGGGGGACAGGAGGAACCGTGACCCCGCCGGGCATGTCTGTTCCCGCCATCGAAGGATCGGGCAAGCCGAAGGGATTCCCAGCGACCTGCGCCGGCGTGGCGGGATTGGTGTTGGCCACCACGGTGAATTGATCGGTGCCCGGGAAGGTGACGTAGACGAAGGCATTCGTCGGATCGACGGCCACGTCATCGGGGTTGGGCAATGCGCCGGGGGTGAGCAGGATGTCGGTGACCAGTGTCGTTGTTCCAGCAGTCCCGAACGTACCCACGTTGGTTACATCCACGACCTCGATGCCCTGTTGATTCTCCAAAGTGGCCGTGCCACCCGCGGAAGGCCCGGCATCGACGGTGGGATCCGTGTAGGTAAACGTCGTTGGGCTGGTGACCGTGATTACGAACGTGCCATCGAATGTCGCGTCACCCGAACCGGCGATCACCACCGTTTCGCCGCTGACAAATCCATTCGCGCCCGTAGTGGTGGTGGTCACGGTGGTTCCTGCCGCAGTCGCTGTGGCAATCGCCGAGGGAGTAGTCGGCTGATTGCCAAAGCCCTGTTTGCCCATGTAGGCGTAAACGCCCCCACCGTTAGCAGTCACGGCAATGCCCGTCGGCTGGCTGGTGTTGGCGTCCAAGGTGAAGGGCGAACTCGTCACCGGCTTCGGAAAGGCGAGAGTATTGTCAACGACGAAGAGCGTGTTGAAGCCATTCAAAGTCACAAAGGCGTGCGAGTTGTCGCTCTGGATGGCCACAGCCGTCGGCGCACTGCCGGGGCCCGTGGGGAGGGCGGCGAACACGCCGAGCGTGCCGCCCCTCACATTCGAGGTATCCAGCACGCCAACCTCCTCGACGTTGGTCCCCGACGTATCTGTACACACGACGTAGAGGCGGTCATGACCGGCTGCCACCGGATCGGGAGTCGTGGCCAACTCCGTGGGAAGGCCACAGTTCGGAACCGTTCCAAAGGGCGACCCCGCTAGCGTTGTGCCGGTAATCGTGTCGATGGCGATGATCTTGTTGTTGGCGTTGTCCGCCACAAAGATCACACTGCCGTCCGAGGTCACAGCGATGCCGGAGGGGGTAGCACCCGCAATATTCGAGTGCCCGTAATACAGATTCGTCACGTAGTCGACGGCCTCAACGGTGGAGCTACCTGTGCCGCTCGCCACCGCCAGCGCGGGCAGCACATCCACCGTGAACGGCGAAGCGCTCGTACCGGAACCTGAGGGTGTGGTCATGTCCCCAGCGTCCTGCGCGCAAGCCTGGAAAGTGTAAACGCCAATGTCGCCCTGCGTAATCGCAGCCCCACCGCTGGTGACCGTGGCCGCAGCAGGATCCAGCGTCAGGCCGGAGCCGGTCAGGGTCTGGCCTGCGACGGCAGCGCAAACTCCGCTCCCGTTGGTCGCGCCAACCGACCAGACGAGGGCCGTGAAGGTGGGCGGCATAAGGCCGCCCGTGGCCGTGAAGGTGGGCGCCGTGGACGGAGGAGTCGGATAGACGAAGCCCTCCAGGGCATTGGGAATCCGCGCGGGTGAAGTGACCGTGATCGCCGGGTTCACCGTGATGGTTTCCGAAGGGCTGATACTATCCGTCGCAGTGGTGGCGGTATTGGTACTGTCGGTGGCATTCACAGTCAGCACGCTTGTCATACCGGATACTGTCGTGGCCCCAGCCGTGGCACATGTCAGCATATTTGCCGAAGCAGTACAGGTGATGCCCGTGGGGGCAGGAGTCAGTGCGTTGTTGAACGTAACCGTCTGTGGAGCGATGCCGCCGGTAGCCGTGAAGATGAGCGGCATTTGCGGGGCGACTCCATAGGTGCGGCCGTCAACGGCCACAGCTTGCGTGGTGAGATTGAGATTGGGATTAATGCGCAGCGGCGGCTGAATCGTGATGGTGATCGTGCTGGGCGCCACAGCCGTGCCGCTGGAATCCGCCTCATTGATCGTAAACATGCACTGCACCGCCACGCCCGGTGTCGTCACAAAGCTCGGCGTGCCGGAAATCACCAGGGAGCCCGATGCCATTGTAAATGCGCCCGGCATCAGGCCGGCGCAGTTACCCGCGTTGAGGCCAGTGGTGCTCGCCAGCGCGAAAGGAGGCGTTCCGGTGTTGACGCCGGAGATAGTCACGGTAGACCCAGCAGTGGGCCCATACGGTCGAGGATCCGCCGGGGCTCCGTCATTGTCTGTGACTCCATCCGGCAGTGTCGTGGTCGCAAACGCCGGCTGCGGATGAATCGTCAAACTCGAGGCCGGGGAGGGAGATGTTATCGAGCCCGCAGGCACGGCGAGATCGCCCGTGTCCTGGATCGTAACCGTGACCGCAGCGGTGCCCGCGAAGTTGGGCTTGCCCGAAACGGAACAACTCGGCATGTTCGGCATCGGCAGGCTAAACGTAACTGTCAACCCGAACGTGGTGACCAACGCCGTAGTCTGCAAGCAACTGTAGTTCGTCTGAGTCGCCGGCAGGCCGGTCATGGCCGTTACCGTCACGGTGGGATACGGATTGGCCGGATTTACTGTCCACGGCGCCATGGGTGAGGGTAGCGCGGCAGTGATGGTGAGCGCCGGGTCCACGGTGATCGAGCCGGGAATGGCGGCAGGCTGCGTCGCCGAGGCCGAAGCGCTGGGCGTGGCGACGTTGCCCGTGTCATTTAGCGTGATCGAGAACATATAGGCTCCGGTTGCGGTCGTGTTTGGAATCACCGAGGCGCCGCTGGTGCACGAAGCGATTGTGTCAGCCACGTTGGCCGTGCACATCACCGGGTTGGGCACAACGTTACCTCCCGGCATAGCTGCCGGTGCAGGCAGGCCGAATACGTAAGGAGGCAGCCCCTGCGTAGCATCGAAAGCCGGATCCTTGAGGCCCGCCGCCGTGTTTCCGTAGCTCCTGCCTTGGACGGCGTCCGGTGCGGGATTAACGGCGGCAAGAGAGTTCGGACCTGTATCCAGCGTGAGCGCCAGAGCGGCATTGACGATAATCGTGGCGTTCACGAAGCGGTTCGTGTCGGAAGCATTGGTTCCGGCGGGCGTGGTGGCATCGGCCACGTCGCTCGCGGTCACTATAAAAATGACGTTCCCCGCTGGCATGGTAACCGCACCGCTGTTGCAGGTGTCCGTGGTCGGCGTGTTGGCCACCGGCGCGGAAGCGGTGCAAGTGATCCCCACCGACGCCGGAGTATTCGGATTCCCCGTGATGGCCAGCATCGGCATGTTGCCAATTCCTCCCGTGGCCGTGAAGACCAGGTTCTGGCAAGCAGTTGTGCCGTTCGCTCCGCAGGTGCTGAGTCCAGGGGAGCCATAGGTGCGTCCGATCACGGCGGTGGGCTGCGGAGTCAAATTGACCACAGTGACCAAGGGCGACTGCACCGTGACCATGCCGGGAATGGCCATAGGTTGTGTCCCGGAGGCCGAGGCGCTGGGCACGGCGGTGTTGGCCGTGTCATTCAGCGAAATTGAGAAAGGATACGCTCCCGCCGCGGCCGTAATCGTTGAGGCGCCGCTGGTGCACGCGGCGATGGTGTCGGCACCGTTAGGAGTGCACGCCACCGCGGCTGGCACGCCGTTGGCTGCGGGCAAAGCTACCGAGGAAGGCAGCCCGAAAATGTACGCCGGCAGTCCCCCCGTGGCATCAAAGGCCAAATCCTTCAAGCCCACCCCCGTATTGCCGTAGCTCCGGCCAACGACACCGTCCGGTGCGGGATTGACGGGGGCAGAAGCCGCATCAAGGGCCAGCGCCAGCGGCGGGTTCACGGTGAGCGATAGCGCCACCGGCCCGGCCTGGCTGGGTGGTGCGGCCTGGGTGGTATTTGAAACCATACCCGCAGGTACCGCAGTAAGACCGGTTGTGGGATCGACGATTGGAGTGTCCGTTGCGGTGAAGATTACCGGGACGTTGACTCCGGGAGCTGCCAAAGTCATCGCCGCGCTGGTCATGAGCGGGCAAGCGGTGACGTTCGCTCCGAGCGCCGGGGTCGTCGCGATGCCCGGATTGGCGGTAACCGCCGCGCCTGAGAGCACGCAGGAGGTCAGCGGGGCGTTGCCCGCCCCGGTCGCCAGAGTAGTTGTCGCCACGGGCGCCATATTCGGCGCCGCACCGGTGGGCCCGTTGGCGCCATACGTCCGGCCCTGCACGCCGACGGGGAACACGGCAGCATTGAAATCGAATTCCGGGCGAACGGTCAAGGACAGCGCAGCCGAGGTAGTGAGGGGCGGCGCGCTGGTGTCTTGGAGGTTGAAGGTTAACGCATACGGGCTGCCAGCGACGGCAGTGGCGGCCACCGTTCCACTGATGAGGCAGGCGCCCGTGCCGGCCACGGGACCAGTCGGAACCGTGACGTAAGTAGCGCTCAGATTGGCCGGCAGGCCGGATACTCCTGACGAGCAATTGATTGGAGCGGTGCCGCCGTTAAGGAGGACATAGAAGGAGTACGTGCGTCCTGCCACAGCGGGAGAGAGTGTCGTGGAGACGACGCGAAAACCCGCGGCGGTCGGAAAACCGATATTGGGAGGCAATCCGTTGTATCCTGACGCGCAACCGCCCAACGCGAGAAGCATAGGCACCAGGAGCGCGAGAGTGAGCGAGCAGCAGGCGCCACGTCTTCCACGGCCGGCGACGGCAGCGACCTGCACGGACTTCTCCAACTCCGAACAAGACCTGGAATTCAACATACGCAACCTCTCACAAGTTGAGAATTTGCAGCAAGGTGGTCCACCCCCGCTTCCATGGCTGCCCCTTTGCGACAGATGATTTGGGAAACTACTACGCGGCTCTGCTATCGTCAAGGCAAAACGAAAGACCAGCCTTTGCGGTTGTCGGATGCTCTACCCCCTTTTTCCCAAGAAGTCCTTGACGGCCCTTGCGCGTTGTGAGTAGAGTCTCCATATTCGCTGCGTCCCGCCGTGGGGACCGGCGCGGAGGGGGAAACGATTCCCCAGGTGGACTTTGGGAACGTCTTGGAGCCGCTCTGCGCAAGCGGGGCAGTCCATCATTTCCATTATTATCCGAGATCATTTACGCGAGGAGTCGCAACCATGATAGGGCGCCTGTCGAGACTCGGTCTGACGCTGGCAAGTGTCGTGCTGCTTTTCGCCGGGGAACTTTCCGCCCAAACGATCAGCGGGATTATCGCGGGAAAGGTCACGGACCCACAGCAGAAGGCCCTTCCGAGCGTGGCCATCATCGCGCACAACCCAGGCACGGGTCGGGATTTTCAGGCCAGCACAGACGGGCAGGGCTACTACCGCATCCTGGAAGTTCCCCCGGGGCTGTATGAAGTGACCGCGCTGCTGGGCGGGTTCGAGACGCAGCATCACGTAAACGTCCGCGTGGACGTGAACCGCACGACGGTGGAAGACTTTCCGATGAAGATCCAGACCAAGGAAGAATCCATCACCGTGGAATCCACCTCGCCGATGGCGGTGATGGACAGCCCCACGCTGACCTCCGCTTTCACGGAAAGGCAGACCGTGGACCTGCCCATTGTCACCCGCGACGTGAACAATCTGGCGCTGCTGGCCCCCGGAGTAGAGAGCGTGCGCACGTTCAGCTTTGCGAGCACCCTGGTGCCCTTTTCCGTCAACGGCTCACGCGGCCGGGACAATAACTTCACCATCGACAGCGTGGACAACAACGAGCCGCTGTTCGGCGGCGCGGCCTCGCAATTCACGAACAGCGACATTTTCTCCGAGTATGAAATCGCCACCGACCAGCTCAAGGCAGAATTCGGGCGGAACACCGGCGGCACCATCAATGCCATCACCAAGAGCGGATCGAACAATTGGCACGGCACGGCCTTCGGGTTCGGCCAGGCCAACCCGTTTGACGCCATGAACCAGGTGGAAAAGCAGGCGCTGCTTACCTCACCGGAGCCCTACTGGGACACGACGCTGGGCTTGACGCTCGGCGGTCCGATCCGGAAGGAGAAGTCGTTCTTTTTCATTTCCTACCAATGGGATCGCCTGTCCGACAACCTGAGCGACGTTTTTCCAGTGTTATCGAACTATCCGGCCAGCCCAGCCGACTTGAGCGCACTGCAAGGGCTGCCCACGAGCCCCGGGCTGCAAGCCTATCTGGCCACGGCATCCGTAAACCGCGTTCCGAATTCCGCGGGTACCCCGTGCTTCAGCGGCCCAGCCCCGCAGCCTGCGCCTCCGGCGACTCCCTTGTACAGCCGGACCAATCCATGCCTCCTGGCCAATACGGCAGTCCCGGCGGACTTCGCCACCGGCCAGACGGTTAACTTCAACGTCTGGAACGTCCCCAACGCCAACACCTTCAACTTGCGGGATCACCAAGTTTCCGGGCGTTACGACCAGCGCATCAACAATTCGAATGACTTTTTCACGCGCTATTTGTTTGATGACGTTGCCTCGCCTCTCTACCCGCTGAACGACGCGAGCGTGGCGGCGTTCTCCGACGTCGGCCTGCTGCCAGACTGGAAGACGAATAATCGCGCTCGCACGCAGAGCCTGCTGTTTGACCACCGGTACTCTCGGGTGAATTCCCTGAACGAATTCCGCGTGTCTTACAGCCGGGTTTCTCAAGGCCAGGGGGCCTTTCGAGCGACCACAGCCCAGCAAAACCAGTCTTCGGCCATCATGAGCGACACGTTTGCCGCCCCGGGCAATCTCGGCGGACTGGGAGGGTTTGGCGGGCTTTTCACGTCCGCCGGCGACCTGCTAACTCTGGGGAATGACAGCAGCGCCACACAGGTTTCCAGCAATACCTATCAGATCCAGGACAACTACTCGTATACATACAAGCGGCACAGCTTCAAGTTCGGCGCCAACTTCGTGAAGATTGACAGCAACAACCTGAACGCGCCGGACAACCTGGGCTTCTACCTGTATACCGGCATTTACACCGGAAATGGCTTCCAGGACTTTGCAACCAACCCGGGGAGCTACAACTGCTTCCTCCCCGTTACTGATACTGTCGGTCCTTGTAATAGCTTTGCCTCAGTGGTGAGCCAGAGGTTCGTAAACGTGCACATGAACGCACAAGGCCAGATCACGGGCCAAGGGCCGAACGAAATCAAGATCAAGGAATTCGACCAGTTCTACTTTGCGCAAGACGACTGGCGCGTGCGAAACAATCTGACCATCAGCTATGGCCTGCGGTACGAGAACTTCGGGCAGCCCATCAACAGCGTGCATGACATCAACAAGAGCGCGCCGTTTGTGAATACGGACAACAAAGATTTCGCGCCGCGACTGGGTTTTGCCTGGTCGCCCTCGACGCACATGGTGGTTCGCGGGGGCTACACCATCAGCTACAACCCGCCGATCCTGGATATTCCCCTGCTTATCTGGCAGAGCGGGCCCGTCTCACCCCTGGTCAGCACGGATAATATAGGCATCGCAGTGACCCAGCCCACTGGCTCGTTCCCAGGAAAACCTCTGAACCTGTCGGACCTCCAGGGGACGAATGCCTCCTTTGGTGGGGTGCCCAGCGGGTCCGTCAGCGGATGCAGCTTCTACTACGATCTCTACGACGAGCTCACCACAGGAAACCTCAATCTCATCCCGAGCCGCTGGTTCCCAGGGAATGTCCCGATTGCCGATTGCTCGGACCAGAACACCGTGGCCAAGAACCTCAAAAACCCCTACTACCAGAGCTGGTCGCTGGGCGTGCAGCGGGAACTGGGGTCCAATTACATGTTCGAGTTGAATTACGTGGGCGGCAAAGGGACAAGGCTCTTCCAGCGCGTGGATGAGAACCCGTATCAGGGTTGGAACCAAGCTTGTTTGGGGAGCATTTCAGCGATTTTCCAGCAGGCCGGGCTCGGCGACCTCTCTATTCCGGGTCAGTGCCGCCAGTCCCGGGTGGACAATACCCACGGCGACATCCTGGAAATCACCAACGGCGGGAGCTCAAGTTATAACGCGCTGCAAGCCACGCTGACAAAGCGATACAGCCGATCGAAATACCTGGGCGACCTGACGTTCACGGCCGCCTACACCTGGAGCCACTTGATTGATAATACGAGTGAAATCTTCGGGCCCGGATTCCGCACATTGCAACCGCGCGACTTCAGTGGGTGCTCCACGACCGGCACGACTTGTGCGAATCAGAACTATTACCCCGGACTGGCCCTGCTGTTCGACCCTTTGGCCAATTCACCGGTCGAATCCATCACACCCCTCTCGGAAGTCGCGAACCAGACCACGAGCAACGAGCGCGGCAGTTCGTCCTTTGACCGGCGGCAGCGGTTTGCGGCCAGCTTTATTTGGGAGCCATTCCCCACCAAAAACAAATTCCTCCGGGGCTGGCAACTGAATGGCCTTTTCACTTTTCAGAGTGGGCAGCCATTCTCGCCGCTTAATGCTTCGCCGCAAAGTGCGTGCGCCGATGCCACGGGCAACGGCTTTGTCGGAAACACGCGGCCAGTGATCGGGAACCCGAAGGCGCCCCTAAACTCCGTGGCGCTGATCTCCAATGACCCACTGTGCGTGCTCCCCGGTACCGCCGTCCTCAACCCATCGACTCTCGTTTCAACGCCACAAGATCCCTTGACCTATGTGGACTTGAACGGCAGTCCCATTGATCCGAAGACGGCGCACTTTGTGCAGGTGCCGCTTGGCACCCTTCCGGTGCTGGCACCGAACACCGGGGGAAAACTGGGGCCTGTAACGATGGACACGTCGAACGGAATGGAGACTTTCACACCGGCCGGAAGGAACATCCTGGTCGGCCCCAAGGTCACCAACCTGGACCTCGCCCTCATCCGCAATATCAAGCTCAGTGAGCGCTTCACCTTGCAAGGGCGGTGGGAGGTGTACGACGTCTTGAATCACCCGAACCTGGGTTACTTCAACGGCAGTCCGTACATCGCTAGTGCGGCCGGCGCTTCTGCGTTCGCCTATTCGAACCAGCGTACCGCCGCGGCCATCACCGGCGGGATCCCGGAGAATGCGATTGATGCCTTCAACACAGTCTGTGCGGCACCGCCGACCACCATGGTCTGTCCGTCCACAGGGAGAAATACGAATAACACTTTCCTGAGCACTTCGACGATGAACACCGGCAACCGGCGCATGCAGTTCGGCCTGCGGTTGATTTTCTAAGGCCTGCTCAGCGATTCTCAGCCTGGCCCGGAGGCCGCCGCGAGCGGATTCCGGGCCTTCTCATTTTCTGCCCGGGTGCCGAAGCGCCCGATCTCCGGCCCGCTGACGTGAACTTCCACCGACGCAAATCCCTGGGCCCTCTCTCCAGGCCACACGCGGGCCCATTTGATGGGCGCTTTTCATTTCCTGCACAAACCTAGGCGAAGTTCGAATCCGCTCCAGCAGGGCAGATCGGCCGGCGACCTGGGGTGGAGGACTGTTCGAGTGGCCGACCAGCAGCCCTCGAGACTGACAAGGAATGCCCGGCGCGGAGGAGGAATTCATTCTCGAAGCTGGGAAACACCAGGAGCGAAGGAGGAGCGGGAGGGAGGAAAGGCGGCCTCAGTTGAACCGCACGACAACGGAGGCACTCGTCTTCACCGGGGTGCCGTTGGCCTTGGGTGCGCTAAAGTGCCAACTGCGCTTGGCGGCGGCGAGGGCGCTCGAACCGGCCGACGGATCGCCGATGAGCACCCGGCCGTCAACGACTTTCCCGTCCGTATCGATGTTGACCAGGAGCTTCACTTCGCCCTTGGGCGCGGCCTGCAGCGCAGCGGCGGCCAGCCCGCAATTTGTACCGGCACTCAGCTCGAGATTCGCATCGAGGAAACTCTGCCCCATTTCCTGGCCGGCCTTGAGTGGGTTGGACCACTTCTGGCGGGCCACCTGGCCAACCGTGCAGCTCGCGCTCCGCTGAGAGGCGGCAAAGGTTTTTTCCGCCTTCTCAATTTCCGCGCTCAACCCGCTGGTGTTTTCGCCCAGGCCCTGGAGTTCGGAAAGCTTGGAGCGAGCGCCGGCAAAATCGCTTGCGCTTTCCAGCCGGTGGATTTCCGAGGTGATCGAGTTGATCTTGTCCGCCTTCTCCTTGCCCCGGGCCGCTGCCTCTGCCTTCAGCGCCTCGGCCTTGAGAGTGTTGATCTTGGTTTCCAGTTGCTTCGCGATGGTGCGCGCCTCGCCCGAGTGGCGTCCGTTGGTATTGGCGATGGCGTCCATGGTGGTCTTCGCGTTGATGAGGCTCCCCTCATCGTTGCTGTTGGCCTGGGACTGCGCCTGGGCGAACTGCCCGTCGAGCTTCTTGCCGCCCTCGATTTGATTGCGGAGATTCGGGATTTCGTCCTTATGGGCGGCGCCTTCGCCCAGGCCCTGGAGCTGGTCGAGTGACTGGCTGGCCCGGTCCCACTGGCCTGCGGAGATCGCGGCGTTGGCGGTGTCGAAAAGATCGTTGGACTTCTGCAGAGAAGCCGCGAGCTCCTTGTTGTTCTGGACCTTTTCGATCTGCGCCCGGTCGCTCTCAATCGTGGTGATGAAATTTCCGCCCAGATTCTTCGACTTCACGAAATTCTCGGCGTCGGTGAGCCGCTTGCGGCCTCCGTCGTAGTCGCCCTTGGCGGTCACTTTCATGGCCTGCTGAATCATCTCCGTGGCCTTCTTCTCATCAGGAGAAGGGCCGGTCTGGACCACGGGTTGGGGCGGAACCGGGGTCACGGTAGTTTTTCCACCCGGGGTCGTTTCGCCACCGGGGGGAGTGGTCGTCGTGGTCGTGGTCGTGGTTGTGCCCGTTCCACCGTTGGGCGGATTGCTGCCATGGCCCATGAACATGTAAACGCCTACACCGATCACCGCGACGACAACCACGCCGCCGATGATCATCCCCATCCCGCCGCGCTTGGCGGGCGGCGCGGAGATGGCCTCGAAAGGCGCCGGCTTGACCGGGGCCTCCTTGCGCTCATCGACCGGAGGCTTGGGCGGGCGCTCGGTAACCTGCGGCGCTGCAGCGGCCACGGGAGCAGCGACGGGCGGAGCGGGCCGTGGAGCCGGAGGCGCGGGAACGGGCTTGATCTCCGGCTTCGGCTTCGGCTCCGGCTTCACAGCAGGAGGCGCGGGAGGCGTGGCCACCGCAGGCGGAGCGGCGGCAATCGGCTCCTCGACCTTCCTGCCCTTCTCTTTCTCCTTTTTCTTCTTGTCTTCCTTCTTCTCTTCTTTCGGCTTCGGCGGCGCGATCGCCGTGGCTTCGCCAATGGCCGGAGGGACAATCGTGGTCTTCTCTTCCGCGGGCGGCGGAGGCGCCACGGCGGCCGCGTTCATGCCCAAGGAAACCGGCGCCGGAGGAGCCGGGGCGGTCGCGGGAGGCGACTTGAACTTTACGGTCTCTTCACCGATTTCGGGCCGGAACACTCGGGTCGCGCCGCCGGCATCGCCCGCGGGAGCGGGAGTAGCAAACGGCTTCCCGCCGATTCCGCCAATTCCCGCGACGCGCGTCTTGCCCAGATCTCCCTCTTCCTCGGAGCGCTGCACGGGCTTGCTGCGCATCAGCGTGAGCTCTTCCTTGGTGGGTACCCGGCGATCCTCCGCCGCACGCAACAGGGCGGGCACGCGCTGGTCCATCAATTCGTCGCGGTCCAGGACGCGCAGGATTTTCGCGGCTTCGTCGAACTTCTTGTCCTCGAGCAGGTCAATGGCCTTGAGGGTCTGCTCGTCGTGGTTGCGGCGCAGATCGCGGAGTGAACGCTCCTGCTTGGCCATCTCAATCAGCTTGGTGAGGTCGGTGTCCTTGCCGGTCTGCACCACGGTGCGATTGCCCATATCAATCGCGCCGGTCAGGTCGCCGCGCTCGATGGCCTGGCGCATGGTGCGCAGGCGCTCGTCGAGCAGTTTCTGCCTCTCGCGGTTCTTGGACTCCTTCTGCTGGGTGGTGACTTGATCTAGGCGTTGCTTGAACTCCGCGTCGCCCTGAAATTCCTTCAAGGCTTCCTGGCAGGCAGTGACGGCACCGTCGAAATTGCCGGCCTGGACGAGGTTGTTGATCTCCTGGTGGCGGGTCTGGCGGCGGCGCAAGACGTCCTGTTGAGCCCGCTGCGTTTTGGCGAAGTCGACTAGGCGGCCCAGCTCGAAATCTTCGGGATACTCTTTGAGGAGTGCTTCGCCGTTGGAGATGGCGTCCTGGAATTTTTCCTCGTTGACCAGGCGCTTCAGGCTCTCGAGTTCCTTCTGGAGGCGAAGCTGGCGCGCGTGCTCGCTGCGTTCCTCCAGGACGAGCTCACGCAGCTTGGCAGCGGCGGATTCGTTGGGGTGACGCTGGAGCAGTCGATCGAGAGTGCCGAGGGCCTCATTGAAGGACTGCGCGCCGAGTAGTTTGCGCGCCTCGCCCAAGGCCTTCTGGATCTCGTCCTGCGACTGGTCGGCCCGGACGGCCTCGAGCAGCTTGGCGACTTCGGCTTCGCCCGGGAAGGAGCGGTCCAGTTCGCCGAGCAGTTTCAAGGCTTCGTCGAACTGCTGCCCCGTCCACAACTGGCGGACGCGCTGCACGCCATCGGTCAAGTGCCGGCGCTTTTCGCGGCGATCCTTTTCCTCGGCAATCTGTTTCCGGAGCGACTGGGCATCCTGATTGTCGGGCGCCGCCTTGAGCACCTTTTCCAGGCTCTGGTCCGCCTCGGTGAGGCTGCCTTCGGCCAGGCGCTGGCGGGCTTCGCGCATGCCCGACTGGACAATCTGGGCCTGCATCGCGGCTTCCTGCACTTTGCCGAGCAGTTCGCGCGCGGGCATGAAGTTGGAGTCAAGATGGAGGGCCGCATCGGCCTCCCGGCGGGCGTCTTCCAGGTTGCCGGCCTGGAGATGCTGCTCCGCTTTGGCGACGATTTCCCCCAGCTTGGGCAGCACCTCGCTGCGGCGGATTTCCGAATTCACACGATCGAGCAGCGTCTTGGCGTGGAGATGGGAGGTGTCGAGGACCAGGGCCTGCTTGAGCAGTTCCTTGGCGCGTTGCAGCTCGCCCTTCTTGAGCAGATTTTCGCTTTGCGTCACCAGTTCCCCGACGCTCTCCTGCTGCATGCGGCGGACGATGGGCTCGAGCTGGCTGAGAAGCTCGTCCATGTTCTGGTAGCGCTCAGCCGGTTCCTTCTTGAAGATCCGGCGCATGACTTCGTCCAATTCGGGAGGCAGGTCGGGGCGGAGATCGAGGAGAGACTTGGGATCCTGGCTCACGATGGCGAACATTACGGCGGTGATGTTTCCGCCCTGGAAGGGCTTCGTGTAGGTCAGGATTTCGTACATCATGACGCCGACGGCCCAGATGTCAGAGCGCCCGTCCACCTTCTCGCCGCGGATCTGCTCCGGGGACATGTAGTCAATGGTGCCGATGAGCATGCCGGAGGAGGTCGAGGAGGTGTCGGTGAGCCGTGCGATGCCGAAGTCCACCACTTTCACGGTTCCATCGTTGGTGACCACGATGTTTCCGGGTTTGATGTCGCGGTGGACGATGTTTCGTTTGTGGGCGAACTCGAGCGCGCGGCAGACCTGGACGATATAGTTCAGCTTGATGGAGGCGGGAAGCGGGTTCTGGCCGCCGTCTTCCTTCTCTCTCTCGACCATGTGCGACAGGTCATCGCCCTCGAGCAATTCCATGGCGATGTAGGGAGTGCCGTTATCCTCTCCCATGTCGTAGATGGTGACGATGTTGGGGTGCTGCAGGCCGCCGGCGGCGCGCGCCTCGCGGTAGAACCGTTCCAGAAGATCAGGGTTGTCGGTGAAGTTTCCGGTGATGGTTTTGATCGCGACGGTGCGGCCGATGAAGGGGTCTTTTCCCCGATAGACCACGCCCATGGCGCCGCGGCCCAGCTCGCCGATGATCTCGAATTTGCCGATCTTCTTTTGGATGGCCGCCAGCTCCTGCCGAGACCAGTAATTAGCCCCGCCGGGCACACCCGTCACAGAGCAAGCAGGCAAATACACAACGACCACGCGCAGAAATAGTGCGCCTGGTCCGCCTGCTTAAGTCCGATAGTGTCAAAACGATGCAGGGGTGTCAATGGCCCCATCCGGGCCTGTACGTAGGTGCTACTTGAGGCTGGCCTGGAAAGTCGCGAGTACTGGTACTGCGAGGCGGCAACGAGGCGGCGCAAACCGCGGTATACCCGGGGGGCTGCCCCTTGTACAATGTCGCGGCGCGGCTGAAACTTACCTACAGCTGGCACACACCACCCGGGCCGCGCTGGTGTCACACACCCATTTTGCGGAGGACGACTCTATCGATGTTGAACAACGAGCAACTCACCGCCGAGGAAGAGCGCCTGGAAAGCGCGCGCGACAAGAAGTCCCACTGGAAACGCTGGGGGCCGTATCTCTCCGAGCGGCAGTGGGGTACGGTGCGGGAGGACTACAGTCCGTATGGGACAGCCTGGGACTCCTTCTCGCACGACCAGGCGCGCTCCCGCGCCTACCGCTGGGGTGAGGACGGCATCGGGGGTATTTGCGACCGGCACGGCCTGATCTGCTTTGCGCTGGCGCTGTGGAACGGGCGCGATCCGATCCTGAAGGAGCGCCTTTTCGGCCTTACCGGAGGCGAAGGCAACCACAGCGAGGACGTGAAGGAGTATTACTTCTACATCGATTCCACTCCCACCCATTCCTACATGAAGATGCTGTACAAATACCCGCAAGGCGAGTTTCCCTACCGCCGGCTGGTGGAGGAAAACCGGCGGCGCTCCCGGCAAGACCCCGAATTCGAGTTGGTCGACACCGGCATATTCGACGAGGACCGGTACTTCGACGTCATCGTGGAGTACGCGAAATCGACGGCAGAAGACATCCTGGTGCGGATCACGGTCGAGAACCGCGGCCCGGACGTGGCCGAACTGCACCTACTGCCCACGCTCTGGCTGCGGAATACCTGGACGTGGAACGACCTGCCGAAAACGTCGGGAATCGCCCTGGTGGAAAAGCGCGAGGGCGCCGAAGTGCTCGAAGTCCATGACGACTACTACGGGAAGCGGTGGCTGTTTTGCGAGGGGGAGCCGGAACTGCTGTTCACGGAAAATGAGACGAATTCCGAGCGGCTGTTCGGGGTCGCGAATCACTCGCCCTACGTGAAGGATGCTTTCCACAGCTACCTGATTCAGGGCCGCAAGGACGCGGTGAACCCGTGCATGACGGGCACGAAGGCCGCTCCGCTCTACCGGCTGGAAGTGCCGCCGGGTGGCTTTGAAATCATCCGAATGCGCTTCACCGACCAGGGAGATGCCAGCCCTATTTTCGGGCCATGGTTCGAGGAGACCTTTGTCCGCCGCATTGACGAAGCCGACGCCTTCTACCACAAGCGCACCGGAAAGAGCCAGATGGACGACGTGTGCGAGGTGCAGCGGCAAGCATTTGCCGGCCTGTTGTGGTCGAAGCAGTTCTACGGTTACGACGTGCGCACCTGGCTCGAAGGCGATGCGGCGCTCCCACCTCCCCCGCCGGAAAGGAAGAAAGGCCGAAACCATACCTGGGGGCACCTTTACAATTCGGACGTCATTTCCATGCCCGACAAATGGGAATACCCGTGGTTTGCGGCCTGGGACCTGGCTTTCCACACCATCCCGCTGGCACAGATTGATCCGGATTTCGCCAAGGAGCAGCTCATTCTGCTGCTGCGCGAATGGTACATGCATCCGAACGGGCAATTGCCGGCCTATGAATGGGCGTTCAGCGACGTGAACCCTCCGGTGCACGCCTGGGCGGCCCTCCGGGTGTACAAGATCGAAAAGCGCATCCGCGGCAAAGCCGACTACGAATTCCTGGAGCGAATCTTCCATAAACTCCTGCTGAACTTCACCTGGTGGGTCAACCGGAAAGACCCCTCGGGAATGAACGTATTCGAGGGCGGGTTCCTGGGCCTGGACAACATCGGCGTGTTCGACCGTTCCGCGCCGCTGCCCACGGGCGGGCATATCGAACAGTCCGACGGCACCAGCTGGATGGGGATGTTCTGCCTGAACATGCTGGCCATCGCGTCAGAACTGGCGCTTCGGGATCCCGCATACGAGGATGTGGCCAGCAAATTTTTCGAACATTTCGTGTACATCGCCCACGCCATGCACGACATGGGCAGCGAAGGGCTGGCGCTGTGGGACGATGAAGACGGTTTCTACTACGACGTGCTGCACCTTCCCGACGGTCGCCGCCATCCTTTGAAGGTGCGCTCCATGGTCGGGCTGATTCCACTGTTTGCCGTGCTGACGCTCGAGCCCCAGGTGCTGGCGAAATTTCCCGGATTTAAGCGCCGCATGCAGTGGTTCCTGGACAATCATCCCGACGTGCCGGACCACATCGAAGCGACACGCACGTCGAAGCACGGAGTGCGGCGGCTGCTCTCGCTGGTGAACCGCGGGCGGTTGGAGCGCATGGCGCGCTACCTGCTGGACGAGAGTGAATTCCTATCTCCCTACGGCGTGCGCGCCCTTTCCCGGTTCCACCGCGAGCATCCCTACGAGCTGGTTGTGGAGGGAGCGGTGCACCGTGTGGACTACGAGCCCGCGGAATCCTCGACGGGGCTGTTCGGCGGAAATTCCAACTGGCGCGGGCCGATCTGGTTTCCCGTCAACTACCTGCTGATCGAATCGCTGCAGAGATTCCACCACTACTTCGGAGACGATCTGAAAGTGGAATGCCCGGTGGGGTCGGGCCAGATGATGAACCTGTGGGAAGTGGCCACGGAACTCTCGCGCCGGCTGATCCACATCTTCACGCGCGATTTGAACGGCCGCCGGGCAGTTTTTGGCGGCGCCGACAAGTTCAACAAGGACCATAACTGGCAGCACCTGATCCCCTTCTACGAATACTTCGACGGCGACAACGGCGCCGGGCTCGGCGCCAGCCATCAAACGGGCTGGACCGGCCTGGTGGCGAAGCTGATCGAGCAGAGCGGAGAGTGAGCGGGATGGGCGAGTTCCGGGCCGCCCTCGAACACATGATCCCTCTGCCGACCGCCGCCGACTTCGGCCGCGAAGTGCTGGGCGACGCGGCCGCGGCGGAGTCCCGCGAGTGGCTGGCGACGAACGGGATCGGCGGCTTCGCATGCGGGACGCTGGCCGGCAACGTGACCCGGCGGTATCACGGCCTGCTGGTCGCCGCGCTCCATCCACCGGTGGGACGTACGCTGCTGGTATCGCACCTGGACGCAACCGCAGATTACGACGGCCAGCATTATCCGCTCACCACGCAACGATGGTGGAACGCCGGGCATCCCTCGCTCGCTCCCGAAGGCGGCCACCGGCACATCGAGCGATTTCACCAGGAGGGCACAACCCCAGTGTGGACGATAGCGCTCGCCGATGCGGAGATCGAAAAGCGCGTGTGGATGCGGCAGGGCGAGAACACTACCTACATCGTGTTTACCTTGGCGAGGGGCAGCCGGCCGCTGCGGCTGGCGCTCAAAGCCCTGGTGAATTACCGCGACTACCATTCCAGCACGCACGCGGGCGACTGGTGGATGAACGTCGAGCCGGTGTCCCATGGCCTGCGCGTTACCGCTTTCGACGGAGCCACTCCGTTCTACCTGTTGAGCGCCGGGGCAGCCGCGGAACCCGCGCACGAATGGTACCGGGACTTCGACCTCCCGGCCGAACGCGAGCGCGGTCTGGACGACCACGAAGATCATCTGCACGCCGGGACGTTCCGCGCCACGCTCGCCCCTGGAGATTCGATCGCCATCGTGCTGACAACGCGGCCGGACGCGGCGCTCGATCCTGGTCCGGCGTACGCTCAGCGCGTTGCGGAGCAACACGCGCTGCTCGGCCAATGGCGCGCCGCCGGTACGGGAGTCGCGGAGGGGGCACCGGAGTGGATTCGCGCGCTGGTGCTCGCCGCTGACCAGTTCGTGGCCGTCCGGCCGCTGGCGGACGCCCCCGGCGCGAAGACCGTGCTCGCCGGTTTTCCCTGGTTCGTGGACTGGGGCCGCGACACGATGATCGCGCTTCCCGGCCTGACCCTTTCCACCGGGCGGCCGGAGATCGCCCGCAGCATCCTCCGGACGTTCGCGCGGTTTGTGGATCGAGGCATGCTGCCGAATTGCTTTACGGACGCGGGAACGGCGCCGGAATACAACACCGTGGACGCCGCGCTGTGGTTTTTCGAAGCCGCGCGGCAGTGCCATGCCGCGGCGCGCGACGACGCGTTCCTCGAGGCACTTTTTCCGGTGCTCGTTGGCATCGTGGAGCACCACCAACGCGGCACGCGGCACAATATCCACGTGGATGCCGCCGACGGTTTGCTCTACGCCGGAGCGCCCGGGGTACAGCTCACCTGGATGGACGCGCGCGTGGGAGACCGCGTGATCACGCCGCGCATCGGGAAACCCGTGGAGATCAACGCGCTGTGGTACAACGCACTGCACACCATGGCGCAGTTTTCGCGGGCCATCGGACGGCCGTCCGCCGCCTACGAATCCATGGCCGAGCGCGTGCGCGTGAGTTTCCAGCGCTATTGGAACTCGGCGGAAGGCTGCTGCTTCGATGTGCTGGACGGCCCAACGGGCAACGAGGCCGCCATCCGGCCGAACCAGATTTTTGCCGTGTCGCTTCCGCACAGTCCGCTGACGCCGGAGCAGCAGGCGGCCGTGGTGGAGACGTGCGCGCGGCGGTTGCTGGCGTCATTCGGGCTGCGCAGCCTGGCCCCGGGCGAATCGGACTACGCCGGCAGGTACGAGGGTGGGCCGGCCCAACGCGATTCCGTGTATCACCAGGGGACGGTGTGGGGTTGGCTGTTGGGCCCGTTTGCGCTGGCCTGGATGCGCGTGCACCACGACCCGGAAGGCGCGCTGGCGCTGCTCGAACCGATGAAGCACCACCTGCAGACTGCCTGCGTGGGATCCATCAGCGAGATTTTCGACGGCGATCCGCCATTCGCCCTGCGGGGATGCTTCGCGCAGGCGTGGAGCGTGTCGGAAACCCTACGGGCGTGGACGGAAATCTCCCGCGCGCGTGACCCAGGTAAATCCTGAAGCAGCCGGCCCGCGGCGCCCGCCCGTGCGCCTGATGCGATTGGCGTCCCTCTCTCCCAGTCGGGGCGCTCGGATTCACTGCTGGGCACAACCTCTTCCACGATAGATCATCTGCGCGGAATGCGGGGCGGTCGGCCCAGCATTCCTCGCACTTACAGAGCTTGTGACGCGGGGCGGCGCGGCTCCGTGAGGGAATAGAAGACGGGAATCATCAACAGGGTGATGAACGTGGAGAGCGTCAGGCCGCCGATGACGGCGAGCGCGAGCGGCTTCTGCAGCTCCGCTCCGGAGCCGATTCCCAGCGCCAAGGGGAGAAGGCCGAACAGCGTGCACAGCGTGGTCATCAGGATGGGCCGCAGCCGGATGGTTCCAGCGGCAACCAGGGCGTCCGCGAGCGGCAGGCCCTTCTCCTCGCGCAACTGAATCACGTATTGCATCAAGATAATGCCATTTTTCACCACCAGCCCAACCATCAGGATGATACCCATGAACGACGAGACGTTCAGCGGCGTCTTGGTGGCCCACATCGCCAGGAATACGCCGAGAAGCGAGAGCGGCGCGGCGGAAAGAATCAGGAAGGCCGGGCGGAAACGGCGGAATTGAATGACCAGCACGGTAAAGACCGCGGCGATGGCCAGGCCGAGCACCGCGAGAAGACTGCGAAACGCAGTTTGCTGGCTCTCATACTGGCCGCCGATTTCATAGGTGACCCCGACGGGAAGTTTGGTGGAGGCGAGCAAGACGCGAACGTCGCGAACCACGCTGCCGAGGTCGCGGTTCTCGAGCCGCGCGGTAAGCACGACCATCAACCGCTGGTTTTCGCGCAGCAATTCGCTCTGGCTGCTCGCCCGCTCGACGTTGGCCAGCGCGGAGAGCGGCACAATCTGCCGCGCTGGCGTGACGATGGGAAACTGCTCGACGTGCGTCTGGTTGAAGCGGAACTCGTCCGGGAAGCGCACACGGATGGCCACGGTGCGATCGCTCTGGCGGAACGAGGTGGAAGTGTCGCCGAGCAGTCCGGCATGGGCCTCGAGCGACACCTGCTCGACGGTCATGCCCAGCCGGCCCGCGGCCACCGGGTCCACGTGGATCACCAGCTCGGGATTGCCCTTCTGGATTCCTTTGTAGTCCACCAGACCGGGAATTTTCACGAGCTTCGGCTCGAGCTGTTCCGCAACCGACTCCAGAACGTCCGGGCTGCTGCCGAAAAGCTTCACCTCCACGGGTTCGGGCGAGCCCTCGAGGTCACCCAGCATGTCCTGGAGGATCTGGGAAAATTCGACGTCGATCCCGGGGAGGCGGGACTCGATTTGATGGCGCAGGCCGCTCATGATGTCATCAATGCCGCGGTGGCGTTGGGCGCGTGGCTGCAGTTTGACCAGGATGTCGCCCTTGTTCTGTTGCGTGGCGTAGAGGCCCATTTCCGCGCCGGTGCGGCGGGAAAACGCGGCGACGCCTTCCGTCTTCGCCACCATGCCTTCGATTTGCCGCACCAGATGGTCGGTTTCCGAGAGCGAGGTGCCCGGCGGAGTGAGATAGTCGAGCACGAAGCCGCCCTCGTCCATTTCCGGGAGAAATCCGGTTTCTAGGTGCGTGTAGAGGAGCACGCCGAGGAGGACGACCACTGCCGCGAGGCCGGCGATCAGCCGCGGCCGCCCCAGCGACCAGCGCAGCGCCTTCTCGTAGACGCGGTTGAGCGGCGCAATGAAGGATGCGGATTCGTGCCGGTAACTCTCCGCGGCCAGGAATCTCTCGGAGAGCAGAGGAATCAGCGTCACGGCGAAGACCAGCGAGAGCAGGACGGAAGAAGTGAGCGTGACGCTGAGCGCGGAAAAGAAATCGCCGACCACGCCGGTGAGCAGCCCGAGCGGGAGAAAGACGACCACGGTGGTGAGCGTCGAGCCCAGCACCGCCCCGAAAAGCTCTTGAGTGCCAATCTCGGCGGCGCGCACCGGCGGCTCGCCCAGACCGAGATGCCGATAGATGTTTTCCAGTATGACCACCGCATCGTCAATTACCAGGCCGATGGAGACCGCCAGCCCGCCGAGCGACATCAGGTTCAGCGTGCCACCGCACAGGTACACGATGAAAAAGGTACTGACCACGGTGACCGGAAGAGACACGGCAGCAATCAGAGTGGTTTTCAGCTCGCGCAGGAAGACGAACAGGATGACCACGGCCAGAAACGCGCCGATCAGGATGGCGTCGCGGACGCTGCCCATCGATTCCTCGACAAATTCCGCGAGGTCGTAGACGAATCCCAGTTGCAAAGTGGATGGGATGGCGGAGCCGGGATGGCGTGCAATTTCGCGGACCTGGCCGGCGATGTCCAGTATGTTGCCTCCGATTTGCCGCGCGATGTTGATAAGCGCGGCAGGCTGGCCGTTGCCGGTGACCAGGATGCGCCGGTCCTCGGTGCCCTCGCGGACCTCGGCGAGGTCGCGGAGGCGAACGGGCACGCCGTTTTCTATGGCCACCACGGCGTCGCGGATCTGATCGAGGCTGGTGAACAGTCCCGACGTGACGACGAGGAATTGCGAGTAATCCTTGTCCAGGCGGCCGACGGCGGTCACGCCGTTGGTCGCGCGCAGCCGGTCGGCTATATCCGTGAGGGCCAGACGATGGGCCAGGGCGCGCGCCGGGTCCACGATCACGGAAATTTCACGCGTGTCGGTGGCCTGCACCTCGACGCGACTCACTCCCGGCACGCGCGTGAACATGGGCCGCAGGTTGTAATACGCGAAGTCGCGCAGATCGGCGCCCGGCACGTTGCCGGAGAGAATCAGGCTGAGGATGGGGAAGACGGCAGGGGTAACGCGCTCGACGACGATTTCCGTCTCCGGCGGCATCCCGCTGCGCGCTTCGCCGACGCGGGCCTGGACGAGCTGCAAGGCATATTGCATGTCCATCTGCGGGCTGAAAAGCACGGAGATTTCGCTGGCACCGCGAATCGTCTTCGAGCGGACGCGGCGGACACCGAGCACGGTGCTCACCGATTCCTCGATCGGCCTGGTGACCTCGAGCAGCACGTTTTCTTGCGGCTCGTCGCCGGCATGCACCAGAATCATGATGCGCGGGAAGGTCAGCTCGGGATAGATGTTGCTCGGGAGCAGAAAGAGCGCCACCAGGCCCCCGCCGACCAGGAACGCTGTGAGGAGCCAGACGGCGCGGCTATTGCGCTGAACGGCGCTGACGATGTTCATGGACGGACTTTGACGTGGGCGCCGTCGGGAAGGCCGTAGCCCCCGTCGAGCACCAGGGTGTCTCCCGGCTGCAGGTCGCCGGTTACTTCGGAGCGGTCCAGAGTCTCAATGCCGCGGGTGACCGGAACGGCCGCCACAGCGTCACCTTTCACTTTGTAGACCAGCGCGGCGCCTTCTTCGTTGCGGTACACCGCTTTGCGGGACACCACGAGCACGTCCGTGTGGATCTCGATGGGCACTTGTGCGGCAAGGTACATGCCATAGCGCAGGCGGCCGGCGGGATTCGCCAGCGCGATGCGCACCAGTCCCATGTTGGTGGCTGGATCCACGGCAGGCGAGACGGCCACGACGCTCCCTTCGAGCCTCGCGCCGGGCAGCGCTTCCATTCCCATCTCCATTTTCTGGCCGACGCGGATGTGACCCAGATACTCGGCCGGAACGTTGCCGAACAGCTCGACGGTCGAGAGGTTGGCCACCTGAAAGATGGGCTGCGCGGGGGTTCCGTCCACGGCCTCGCCCGCGCTCAGCAGGCGCTTGACCACCATGCCGTCCAGGGGCGAGACGACTTCCGTGCGCGCGAGTTGCAGACGCGCCAGGGCCACTGCGGCCTCTGCCTGCCCCACTGCGGCCTCGCCCACCTTTTCCTGGGTGCGCGCGTCTTCCAGGTCTTTGCGGGCGGAAATACCGCGATTGAACAGGCTTTCCTCCCGCTCGCGGGTAAGTCGGGCGTTGTCGAGCTGCGCGTGGGCCTGCTGCACTGCCGCTTCGGCCTGCTGGAGCTGGTCGCGGTAGGGTTTGTCTTCGATCTTTGCGAGGGGCTGATCTTTTTTCACCGAGTCGCCTTCCGCCACGTACATATGCGCAATGCGACCGGCCACCAGGGAACTGACGCGCGCGTCCTGATTCGGGCGGGCGTTGATGGTGCCGCTGACCGAGAGCATTCTGGAAATGGAAGCGCGCTCGACCTTCGTGACGGTGACTTCCGCGACGACGGCGGTTTTCGCGTCTTTGCCCTCGTCCGAGCCGGAGCCGCGGGAACAGCCGGCCGTCAGAAAGAGCGCGGCCGCGGCAAATACCACGGCCGAACTGAGCCGGGAGCCGGCGGCGCATCCCCTTCTGCCGTTCGCGCGGTTGCCATAGATCCGTGGTTGGTTCATCAGTCCAGCCTCGTCCCGGTGATCTCCTCGAGCGCGGCAAACGTGGCCTGCAGAGCTCCCAGGCTTCCCAGGTAGTTCTTTTCGATTTCCTGGGCGCTGCGCTGCGCGTCGAGTACGGTCAGCAGGTTCGTTTTCCCGGCTCGATAGCTTTCCTCCGCCTGCTGCTCGACGAGCGTGGCGGCGGGCCGCAGAATGTTGCGGTAGAGATCCACTTCGGCGCGGCGCGCGTCCCACTCATAGTATGCGGCCTGGACGCGTCCCGCCACACCGCGGCGAACAGCCGCCGTTTCGGCCTCCAGGATGCGCTGCTGGGCGGACGACTGCGCCAGCTCCCCCTGATTGCGGCTGAAGATCGGCAGGTTCAACCCAAACTGGCCGCGGGCGCCCACGCGGTAGTCGTGCGGCGCATTCAGATCGAGGCCTGCGCCGAGATCCAGGTCGGGCACTCGCTGGGCGCGCAGCAGGCTGGTATGGCTGAGCTCGACGCGGAGCTCCTGCTGGAGATGCCCGAGCTCGGTATTGGATTGATAGGCATCCGCCACGAGGTCCTGGAGCGCCGGGGCGGTGGCCGCCTCTTCGAGTGACGTAGCGGGCCTCCAGACGGTTTCCGGTGGCTCGTTGAGCACGGAGCTCAGCCGGCCGCTGGACACGCGCTCCTGCTGGCGGGCTACGCGCAGGTCCACCTCCGAGCGCGCCACCTCGAGCTGTGCCTGGTTCACTTCAAGTTGCGACACGTCGCCGGCGGCGAAGCGTTGCAGGGCGATCTCGTGGAGTCGCTGGACGAGCGCGAGGACGCCGGCGCGCCGCGAGGATTCGGCGCGCGTCAGGGCAACCTCGAAGTAAGCCTCGCGGACCTTGCGGCGCACCTGCTGCTCGATTGCCGTGATCTCCACGCCCGTGAGCGCCTGCTCCTGCTGCGCCAGCTCCACCCGGTGGCCGCGCTTGCCGCCGAGTTCAAGCGGCTGAACGATGAGGAAGCCTTCGTGAGGGGCGTCGCGGCTGGCGGAAAACGAGAAGTTTGGATTGGGGATCTCGCGCGCCACCTGGATCCCCGCGAGGGCGAAGGCCCGCCGCTGCCGCGCGGCCAGGAGGTCCAGGTTCTGCCTGGCCGCGAGGTCCAGCGCCTCGTGCAGCGCGATCGAACGCTCCTGGGTGGCGGGGGCCGTCGGGGTCTGCGCTGCAGCAGGCGCCATCTGTGCCGCACCGGGCGCGGCGCAAAGAAGTACCAGCGAAAGCAGGAGGAGCGGCCTCAATTTTTCCCCCGACCTGGATGAAGGGCGAACCGAGGGAACATAGAGAATTCGACGAGTGATGTCAATCTAGGCCGGGCGCTGAAGTGAGAGGTGCCAACTGCCCGGCGACATATGCCGTGCGGTAAGGTACATCATCTCAATTGTCCGCCGGCATTCATTTCAGTTGGCCTGAACCCTTTGCGCCGGAAACCCGGATACGAAAGGGGATACGAGAAAAACGTGCCCAAAGTTGCAGCATGCGGGCATGGAGGAACTGGAGAAACGGGGAACGCACGGGCGCGCGTGAACAAATAAAAAGAGCCCATCCCAACCGCATCGGGATGGGCCTTTTTCTTCGAAACACTCAGAGGCTGGTTACGTTCTCGGCCTGCAGACCCTTCGGGCCCTTGCGGACCTCGAACTCGACGGCCTGACCCTCCGCGAGCGTCCTGTACCCCTCCGCCTGGATGGCGGAATAGTGCACGAAGACGTCCTCCCCTGTCTGACGGGTGATGAACCCGTAGCCCTTGGACGAATTGAACCACTTGACTGTTCCTTGTTCTCTCACCGCTGTTGCTTCCTTTTCGTTTCAAATAGTAGTTTGTGACTCGTGAAGGCTTCCAGCCGTTACCAACAAAAAAGGCCGCAGGTTGCCCTGCAGCCGTGTTGAACGAATCCCAGAAGGTCCCACAAGAACACCAAACCCTCGGCCAGACTACCAATGGCCCCCCGACTACCAAGCAAAATCTTGGACTGGCCGCGCAGCCGCGAGGGTGTCCGCTTCCGCGACAGGGAGTCCCAGGAGCGGGATAGGGGCCCGCATCTTGCAACTCGCCTGGGGGGCTAACGCCGCGAAAACAGAGCGGTTGCGGCGCAGGGCGCTGGCCCCTAGGATGCTTTTGCACGGCTGGGCGGCCACCCACGGCCGACCGGAAGACGCGCAACGAGCCTGGAAGATGGGACCGCACTACATGCAATCGACCATGTATCCTTCGACCGATGCGGTCCGTCCAATTCCCGTGACTCCCGCGCGCGTACTCATTGCAGAAGATCAGCCGGATGTGAGCGAAGCGCTGCGCCTGCTGCTGAAGGGAGCGGGATATGCAACGGAGTGGGCCAATTCTCCTCCGCGGGTGCTGGAGGCGCTGGCCCGCGCACCGTTCGATGCCGTCCTGGTGGACCTGAACTACACGCGCGACACCACCTCGGCGGAGGAAGGCTTGGAGCTGATCCAGCGCCTCCGGGAACTCGATCGCACTCTCCCGATGATCGCCATGACCGCGTGGGGCAGCATCGAGATCGCCGTGGAGGCCATGCGGCGCGGCGCCGGCGACTTTGTGCAGAAGCCGTGGGACAACGTCCGGCTGCTCTCCACGCTCGAAAAGCAGGTGGAAATCGGCCGCGAGGCGCGGAAGGAAAGCGACCGGTTGCGGCGCGAGCGCGCCGAACACGAGGAGGCCCGGGAAATCCAGGAGAGCCTGCTGCCGAAATGTTTGCCGGAATTTGACGGCCTGGAAATGGCCGCGGATTGGCTGCCCACCCGCAGCGTGGCGGGGGACTATTACGACGTCTTCAAGTTCAGCGCCCGGCGCGCGGCCATCTGCATTGCCGATGTGTCCGGCAAAGGTCTGGCCGCGGCGCTGCTGGTGTCCACCGTGCAAGCTGCGGTGCGCGCGTTCGTCCACGAAACGGTCTCGCCCGGCGCGTTGTGCCAGCGGGTGAACGCGATCCTGTGCAGCAACCGCGTGGAGGGGCGCTTCGTCACGTTCTTCTTCGCGCTGGTGGACCGCGAGGCGGGAACGCTCTCTTATTCGAATGCGGGCCACAATGCGCCCGTGCTGGTCCGCGCCGATGCGTCGCTGCTTCGCCTGCGCGAGGGCGGACCGATCCTGGGCGAATTTCCCGACGCGCCCTATGAGCAGGCCTCGGTGCCCTTTGGGGCCGGCGACCGTCTGCTGATGTTTACCGATGGCGTTTCGGAAGCGCAGGGCCCCGGCGACGTCGAATTCGGGGAACTCCGGCTGGAGACGCTCGTGCGGGACAGCCGGGGCGAATCCGCCTCGGAACTGCGCCGCCGCATCCTGAGCGCTGTGCACGAATTCCGGGATCGTCCGCTGGAAGACGATGCCACGATGCTCATCGTCGCTGCCCGATAGGTGCTGCGGCCAAACCTCATTCGTCCTTCATCTCTGAACCCACGGCTTCCCATCGTATACTAGACAGTGGCGGGTGAGCCGGACGGCCGCTGTCCTGCTTCAGCGGGATGGAGGAAAGTCCGGACTCCACAGGACGGCGCGCCTGGTAACACCAGGGAGCCGAGCGCGTGAGGGCTCGGCTACGGATAGTGCAACAGAGAGCAGACCGCCGGCGCTTCCCACCTGTGAGCAGCGAGAGGCAAAACCTCGCGCCGCTCTCCAATCGTGGGAGGCGTTCGGTAAGGGTGAAACGGTGGGGTAAGAGCCCACCGCCCCGATGGTGACATCGGGGGCACGGTAAACCCCGCGCGGAGCAAGGCCAAATAGGAGGGGAGGGCTGGTCCGGCCCGTAACTCCGGTTTCGCAAGGAACCGGAGGGTTAACCCTCGGGTAGGCCGCAGGATCCCGCGAGCAATCGCGAGACCAGAGGAATGGCCGTCTCGTCGCGTCGTGCGAGCGATCGCGCGGCACGGCGAACAGAATCCGGCTTACAGGCTCACCCGCCGAAACTTCAAGCCTGCGCCACGCGCGCCATTCCCTAGGAGGGAGAACGTGAAACTCCGCACCCTGGCAGTTCTTCTGTTGCTTGCCGCCGTGCCATGCTTCGCTCAGGCGCCCCCGGAAGGGGTCACACTGAAGGTGCGTGTCGAGGCCACCGCGCTCGATAAGAGCCTTCTCCTGGGTAAGCTCAACGACAACGGAAAAGACCACGATATGGCGTTCCGGGCTACCAGTGGCCCCTGGGAGTATCGCATCGTCTTCCGGACGTACCAGCTCATTGCCCCCGATGGCGCCCCCCGCAGCGGGGCGCGGGCCATCGTCTACGGCAAGAATGGGAGAGAACTCTTCACTTTCTCGCGGGACATGCGCCACACCGACGCTGGCGCCACAAACGCCGTGGCCAAAGAAATCATCAAGCGGTTGCGGGAACTTCGTTAAGGCCCGCTCCCCATCTGGCTTCCGTAACGTGAATCCGTCCGCGGCCCCGGCGCCCGCCAGTGCCACGGACCCAGCACCACGATGACGGCGTGCCTGCTGCGCGCTCCCGCATACGGGCAACAGATCTCAGCCCTTGCGGTGTTTGAAGAATTCCACTTGCCGCAGGCGCTTCTTCGCTTCGTCGAGCGTCTTGTAAGGTCCGCCGAGGTTCCTTCCTTTGCTGGAAAGAACCTGGTAACCGCCCTTCACTTTCTTGATCATTTCCGTCTCCTGAGTGGTCGATGGCCGTGCCGCTTCCTTGCGTCCGATCAGCCTTTGCGCGCTACGAGCCGAAAAATGCGAGCCCGCAACGCGGTGTGCCCATCTTCCCCCGGCCGGGGGGTGCCTCTACCGAGCGCGCGCGACGGCCGTTTCGAGCGGTTGCACGTCCCGCTCCACGCTTCCGGCGATTTCGTCCCCGGCAACTTCGAGTTCGTAGCGGGTCTGGAGGTTCATCCAGAAGCTGGGCGCGTTCCGGAAGTAACGCGCCAGTCGCAGCGCCGTGTCCGCCGTGATGCCACGCTGCTCGCCGACGATATCGGCGATTCGCGTGACCGGCACGCGCAGAGCCAGCGCCAGTTTGTTCATGCTGAGCCCCAGCGGAGCCATGAACTCCTCTCGGAGAATCTCTCCCGGATGCACGGGCTTCAATTTCCTCGCCATCTGGCCCTCCTACTGGTAATCCACGATCTCGGCTTCGTAAGCATGGCCGTCGCGCCACTCAAAGCAGATTCGCCATCGGTCGCTGATGCGGATGCTGTACTGGCCCTTCCGATCCCCCTTCAAGGGCTCCATCCGGTTTCCCGGCAAGCTGGAAAGTGTTCGGACATCCGGCGCCGCATCCAACATGTCCAGCTTCCGGAGCGCCCGGCGCTCGATGGCCCTGAACCGGCGCACGAATTCTCGGCGAAAAAGTCGCTCGGTTTCCTTCGAGCGGAAGGACCGGATCACCTGTAAATCGTATAACGCATGGCGTTAAACGGAAACAGGGAAAACTTCCTCTTGTACCCGCAGCCACCCGCACGGACCATCGCGCGTGCTAGACTGCGCGACGTGGAGCTGGCGGCATTCCGGAGCTGGCTGGGCGCATACGGGCGGGCGTGGGAAGCGCGCGACCCGCAGGCCGCAGCCGGCCTTTTCACAGAGGACGGCACTTACCAAGTGCCCCCGTTTGTCGAGGCGTTGCGCGGACGGCGGGCCATTCTCGAGTATTGGGCCGAGGTGGCGCGCACGGAGCGGGAGATTCGATTTGAATGCGAGGTTCTGGCGGTGACGCCTGAAGCAGGCATCGCGCACTGGCGGGCATCCTTCACGCGCGTGCCTCCAGGCTTGAAGACTGTGCTCGACGGAATCTTCGTGATTTCGCTGGATGCGGCCGGCTGCTGCACGGCCCTGCGCGAATGGTGGCACAAACAACAATGAATCTTAGGGCGGAATACACGACCTGCGCGGCCTCCGCCCACTTTTCCGCGCCGCTGGCAAAAGCAGGCACGCGATGAAAGCGTGTGTGCTGCACGCGCCGGGGCCGATTGAAACAAACCCGCTCGAATTCGCGGAAGTGCCCACGCCGCGCCCGGCCGCCGGCCAGGTACAGGTCCGGGTGATGGCGTGCGGCGTTTGCCGCACCGACCTGCACGTGGTGGAGGGCGAACTGCCGCCGCGGAAATCGCCGGTGATCCCCGGGCATCAGGTAGTGGGAGTTGTGGAGGCTTGCGGCGAAAATGCGCGGCGCTTTGCGCCTGGCGCGCGCGTGGGGATTGCCTGGCTACACCACACCGACGGCGTCTGCTCGTACTGCCGCTCCGGCACGGAAAATCTGTGCGACCACCCCGACTTCACCGGTTACACCGTGGACGGCGGCTTTGCAGAATACATCGTCGCGCCGCAGGACTTCATCTACGCCATTCCGGAAGGCTTCGGGGACGAGCAGGCCGCGCCCCTGCTCTGCGCGGGAATCATCGGATTTCGTTCTCTGCGGCTCTCGGGCATCGCACCGGGAGGACGGCTGGGCTTTTACGGCTTCGGCGCGGCGGCGCACGTGGCCATCCAGGTGGCACGGCACTGGAAAGTGGAGGTATACGCGGCGACGCGCGACACGCGCCACCAGCGGCTCGCGCTGGAACTCGGCGCCGCGTGGGCCGGTGGAACGCTGGACGCGCCGCCCGCGCTGCTCGATGCCGCCATTGTTTTTGCGCCTGCAGGCGAAATCGTGCCCGCGGCGCTTAAAGCCATGCGCAAAGGGGGAACTCTGGTGCTCGGCGGCATCCACATGAGCCGCATCCCGCCGCTCGACTACGAACTGCTCTATCAGGAGCGCGTGATCCGGAGCGTGGCCAACAACACGCGGCAGGACGGGCAGGATTTTCTGCGCGTCGCGGCGGAAATTCCGATCCGCACGCGGGTGCAAATCTTTCCACTTCGCGACGCGAACCGCGCACTCAATGCGCTGAAGAACGACGCGATTGCCGGGGCGGCTGTGCTGGATTGCCGGGGGTAGGGACGGGTGCTTGGAGGAAGCGTTATTGTCTCCCCCGTATCGCGTTCACAGAAAAGGATTTGAGGCCCCGCGCGACTCGTGGAAAATAGGGCGCAGGATTTTGGCGGATTCGGCTCTTTGGAGCACATTCCGTGCCTTCTTACCGGCTGCTGCGCGGCCTTAGTGGACTATTGTTGCTGGTCCTGGTGGCCTGCCCGGTGTCTGCGGACCACTCGCCGAGAGCCACCGGCCCTCTCCCGGTCCCGGAGCATCCCCGCTACGCAATCCAACATATCGGAGAAGCGATCGGCCTCGGGACCGCGACGATTACCGCACTCGTCCAGGACCGCCAGGGCTTTCTCTGGCTAGGGACGCAGAATGGCCTGTTCCGCTTCGATGGGATCAAAGCGATGCGTTTCGGCCCGAAGGAAGGAATGCTGAACGACCGCGTACAGCAGTTGCTGGAATCGCCGGACGGCAAAGTTTGGGCCGTCGTGGGGCCGGCCGTCTACAGGTTCGATGGGGTGCGCTTTACGCCCGTTGACCTGCCACAAGGAATCCAGTTGCGCGGCTATCCCCAGTCGCTCGCACTCGCGTCCGGCGGTGACGCCTATCTGGCTACGGAAAGCGGCCTGCTGGTCCTGCATCCCAGCGAGCGTCCCGGTGAGCCTTTTGCCAGTCAGATTTGGTCTCCTGCCAACGGCCTCGCGCTGCCCCACGTGACCGCGGTATCCGCTGCCCCGGACGGCACAGTGTGGTTCGGAGCCGACGGGCGGCTGGGAATCATTCCGGCGGGCTCGCGGCAGCCGCAGATGCTCACCGTCCGCGGGCTGCCCACCGAGAGACTCTTCACAATCCTGACCGACGGTACCGGACGCGTATGGATACGCACGCACGATCACATCGGCTACCTCGCGCCTTCGCTCTCCGAATACGTGCCCGCCGACGAGGGCATCCCCGGCGCGAACGACTTCGGGATGGCGGCGCTGGACCGTTCCGCAAACCTGCTTCTGCCGACGGTGATGGGTCTATTCCGGAGGATCGACAACCGCTGGGTTAATGTGGGGGAGAAGCAGGGCTTGGCGACAAATGCCGTCTACGCGGCGCTGGAAGACCGCGAACGGGCGATCTGGGTGGGTCTGGGCGGGGCAGGAGTTGACCGCTGGGCTGGCAGCGAGAATTGGTCGGGCTGGGGAGAGCAGGAAGGCATTCCCGACTCTGTAGTGTGGTCGGTGGTGCGCGATTCCCAGCAGCGCATCTGGGTCGGCACGAACAACGGTATGGCCATGTGGGACGCGTCCTCCCATCATTGGCGCGTGTGGCGGCAGAAAGACGGAATCGCGGGGATCACCGTGCGGGGACTGGCCGTGGCCGGCGACGGAGCGATCTGGGCGCTCTCGGTGCCGGGGGGACTGACGCGCTTCGACCCGCGCACCCTGGTCCCGGTGAAAGTGAAATCACCGGGCACGGGCGACAACGCGCCCGTAACGCTTACTGTGGGGCCGGACGGCAGCATTTGGTTGGGCGCGCGGGCCAATCTCTACCTCGTGCGCACGGCGAATGGGGCCACAGCGGCGCAGGAAGTGCCTTTCCCCGAGCAGGTGCGCGGAAAAACCTCGGTGGTCTCCTTTGCACCGGATGGAACGATGTGGACGGATGGCTTCGCAGGGCTCGCGCGCTTCGACGGCCATCAGTGGCTCTCCTTCAACCATGCCGACGGCTTGCGCGCCGATGCGCTCGATCTGGTGCTCGCCGTGAGCGCGGACGAAGCCTGGGTCTGTTATGCCGAATCCAAGGGCGTTACGCGTGTCCGCCTCGAAAACGGAAAACTCTCCGTCAGCGACTTCACCATGGAGCAGGGCCTGACCAGCGATTCCGTCTACCTTCTCGGGCGCGATTTCCAGGGACGCATCTGGGCGGGTGGCGACCGCGGCGTCTCGCTGCTGAATGACCAGGGAGTGATCGCCCACTTTGACCGTGCGTCGGGACTTCTGTGGGACGACGTGGACGAAGGCTACACCTGGAACGATCCCGATGGCTCCATTCTCATCGGCACCAGCCGGGGGCTTTCCCGCTACAGCCCCGGCGGGGCCGTGGCGGCCCAAAAACCTCCCGCCGTGGTGCTCACCTCCGCGCAACTCGGCGGCGAAGAATTCCTGAACCGCTCCGGCGTCGAGGTGCCGCACGGCAGCGGAACGTTTGTCGCGGAGTTCGCCGCGATGACCTTCCACAACCCGGAAAGTATCCGCTGCCAGTACCGTCTCGAGGGCCTCGAGCGGGAGTACCAGGAAACCGCGCAACGCGAGGTGCGTTACCCGGCCCTCCCGCCGGGCCATTACCGCTTCGATGTGCGCTGTGGGTCCGTGATGAACGGATGGAGCCCCGCGCTCGCTCAGTTTTCGTTTTCGGTCCGCCCGCCGTGGTGGGCCAACTGGTGGGCGCGGCTGGTCGCTCTGCTCCTGTTAGGTCTGGCCGTGCGCGCGCTGCTTGTCTATCGCATCCGCCGCCTCGAAGGCGACCGCTTGATGTTGGAGCAGGCTGTGGCGGAGCGCAGCGCGGAGCTGGCCCGCGCCAACGCCGAGTTGCAGGCCATGTCGCTCACCGATCCGCTGACGAAAGTGCGCAACCGCAGGTTTTTCCGCGAGACGATCGAATCGGACGCCATGCAGGTGGTGCGCGCCTACCGTCGCGCCGGCGCCAACGCCGGACCCATTGAACACGGCGACCTTATTTTCTATTTCGTGGACCTCGACCACTTCAAACGCGTGAACGATGAATACGGGCACTACGCGGGGGACCGCGTGCTCGTGGAATGCGCGCGGCGGCTGACGCACATCGTGCGGCAGTCTGACCTGCTAATCCGATGGGGAGGCGAGGAATTCCTGGTGGTGCTGCGCTCGGGAACGCGCGCCGACGGCGACATCCTGGCGCGCCGATTGTTGCGGCTGATGGGCGAAGAGGCTTTCGACATCGGCGACGGCAAGAGGATCGCTATGACCTGCTCGATCGGCTGGGGTGCGTTCCCCTGGATCACCTCCCAACCCGACGCCTTGAGCGTGGACGACGTGCTTGTGCTCGCCGATCGCTCCATGTACGCAGCAAAGGAAGCGGGCAGGAATTATGCCGTGGGCATCGCGCCCGGCGCAGAGCTGCTGCGCGAGACCGAGGCCGGCGCGCAGCCCCGCGTGGACCTGCTCGTACCCGAATCCCCCCTCGTCCGCCTGACGCGTTCCCTGGGATCCTGGATCCAGCCCCCTAGCGAGGCCGCCCGGAACGTGGAAAAGGACGGGCAAACGTAGCGGCGTCCGCCTGCGGCGGACCGCCATCCCCTGTGGCGGACCACCACAAACTGGGCGTCACTTCCTTCCAATCAATTTCTCAAACGCCGCCTCGTCCAAGATTTCGACGCCCAACTTCTTCGCCTGG
>DATEQM010000086.1:0-33060 GCA_035272605.1 Candidatus Acidiferrales bacterium
AGGCGGCGTAGTTTTTCGCGGTCTTCCTGGCCCATGTGCACGAACTCGACGCCCGTGCCGTTGGCGAGGACGTTGCGGACCACGGCCATGGCGTTGATGGTGCGCAGGCCGCTCTTGATTTCCATGGGGAACGCGTCGCCCACCTGGAGCTGCCGGTTGGACGCCAGGCAGGCCCCGCCCAGACTGATGGTGCGCACGAGCACGGACATGGGACGCTTGCCCTCGATGCGGCCGGCGAGCGGAGAATCGAGCGGGAAGCGCGGATAGCGCCGCGGGCGCGCCGCGCCGGCATTCATGGCCGCGGCTTCCAACTGCTCCTGCAGACGCGAACGCGGCATGCGCCCCTCGATGGCTTCCAGCGCCTCCTCGGCAGCGGTGCGCAGGCCGGCGGGCTCGGCGTGCAGCAGGCCGTTGCGCGTGCGCAGGATGGAGCGCAGAAGGGGAGCGGCTTCCGGGGCGCGCAGGCGGCCGAGTCCCTCCATGGCCTTGATGCGGATGAACACGTCGCGGAGACGCTCGTTTTCGCCCGCGGCGATCTCCAGCAAGGCGGGCACCGATACGGGGTCGCCCTCGAGACCCAAGAGATCGAGGATCATGGGCACCACGTAAAGGTGGGCGCGCGGAAGCACGGCGAGCAGGGCATCGGGCACGCCGTTCAATCTTTGCCGGGCGAGCTCGGAAATGGCCAAGTCTTGCACGCTCCAATCCCAGCCGGGAAGAGCCTCCGGCAAAAGCTCGAGCATGCGCTGCGGGCGGACCGAGGCCAGCAGTTTTACCGCGGCGGTGGCGCGGCCAATGCGCTTTTCGAACACGCGGCGCGCAAGGAGCTCGATGCCCGGTTCGCCGATCGCTTTCGTGAGCCGCACCATGGCGGGGAGGATGGTGAGCAGGGACGTCTCGCCTTCACCCCCGCCCGAAGCCAGCAGCGTGATGAGTCCGTCAATAAGCGGCTCGGGTTTCCGGGTGAGGATGCGCACGAGCGCGGGATCGAGCGGGCGATGCGCCAGTGCGCCGGCCATGAGCAGTTCCCAGCGCTCGCCTTCACACAGGCGGCGCTCCAGCAGGCTGAGGTGCTCGGTGCCGCGGGGTGCGCCCTCAAAGGCTTGGAGTACGGATTCGAACTCGGCGTAGCGCCCTTTGCGCAGCGCCGTGTCTGCCATGCGTTCCACCACGCCCACGAGTAGCGCGGCAATTGCCGGATTGCGCTCCGCCACCAACGCGCCCAGCACCCGTTGGCCGAATTCCTCGGGGAGCTGCTCCGGCCAGTAGTGAATCAGAATCTCCTCGAGGTCGGCCAGGCCGGCGATGGTGGCCTGACGCACGTCGCCCTCGCGGGCTTCCAGGCCTTTGCTGAAGGCAAGCAGCGCCGTGCGCGCTTCGCGGATGCCCGCGGTGGTCGTGGCGCGCATCAGAACGTCGCGCAGGATGGCGGGCGGCACGGACCACGCATCGGGCGAGCGCAGCAGCCGCGTGATTTCCTCTGCGGAGAGCCCAGCCCAAAACTGGGCTTCGAATTCAGCTGCCCCGCTGTCCGCCGACCAGCGGGCGAGCGGGGCCAGCACGATCGGGTGGGCATTGTCGATCTCCGCCACTTGGCGGCCGATCCCTATGGCTAGGCGGCGAAGCTCGGCAGGGCGAAGGCGCCCGGCACGGAATTGTTCGGTCGCGTCGGAGAGCGCTACCTCTTCCGCCAGTCTGGCAAAGTAAGTTTCCAGCGTTTCCCCGCCCTGCGGCGGACATCGATTCATTTCCCGCGCCAGGAGCAGTACCGCGGAACGATCCGCGGCGGCGAGTGCCGACTCCATGGCCCGCGCGGCATTGCGGGCGGCCTCGGGCGAAGATGCGGTTCCACCCGGCAGTGTGCGCGCCAGACTGCCCAGTAATTTCAGTGCGGAGAAGATGCGCGCTTCCGGCGAAAGTTCCGTCCCGGATTCGGGGACGGCTGAGCTTTGCCCGCGGTGCTCGAGCACGGCCGCCAGAATGTGCGGGAGCATGGGATCGGGGCGCGCGTCCGCCACCGGCTCGTTCACGCGGATGCCCGTGATGCTCCGTTGTGCGAGCCGGTCGGTCCAGGGGGGAGACGTTGCGCCCGCTGCGGCGGAGACCGGGCCTGCCGCGGCTGGGGCGCCGTCCACGAGTTCCAGGAAGGCAATCAACTCGCCGGTGTGGGTTTCCGGGCGGAAGGTCAGCGCGGAGATTCCGCGGCGCACGAGTTCGTCTGCAAAAGCGCGCAGATCACCGCGGGGATCTTCCAGCGGGCGACCGCGGAAATACATGGCCCCGCTCTCCAGGCGCACGGCCACGGCCGTCGCGGGGCCGAGTGCATCGCGCAGCGTACGTTCCGCGGCGAACAGGCTTTCCTCGATTTTCGGGTGGTCTTTCTGATACATGCGCCGGGTGCGGGCCAGCAAGTGGAGAGAAGCCAGAAAACGCCCGGCGGCTATTTCCGCAGCTCCCAGCCGCTCGGGGCGTTGCGCGCGTGGCGAGGCTGCGGGAGGTTGTGGGCTCGAGTGGGCTTTCAGGGCCATGGCGGGGGCAAGCGGGAAAGGGCGCCGTGCCTCCTTCTATCGAGAAGTATGCCTTACCGGAAGGGGAAGGTACACCAGTATCCCCATTCCGGGTGAAAGGATGCACGCCCGATGCCGCCTGCACAAGCCAGTATGTGATGGATTCAAAAGGACTTCAGGCGACCCACGGATCGATGTGCGCACATTTCCGTGCACCAAGGTGAAGAAAAGTGACAGAAGTGGGACGCGGCAAGAACTCTCAGAACCGGACGCGGCGGCCGCCTCACGCGCCGTGAATTGCTCCGCAGAAAAGGTTTCGACAAGGCCTAGTTTTTTACCGCGGCAGGAACTTCCTCCCAGGGCACCTCGAAGACCTCGATGGGCTCCATCTTGCCCTTCACTTTGACCGGTTCGAGCTTGCGCGTGGGGAGTTCGCTGCCAATCTCCGCCTGGGTAGCCGCGGACACGAGAATCTGATTGGGGGTCGCCGCGGCGCACAGGCGCGAAGCCACGTTGACGACGTCTCCGATGGCGGTGTAGTCCATGCGGCGGGTGGCGCCCATGTAGCCCACCACGGCCCTGCCCGTATTGATGCCGATGCCCATGAGCAATGGTTTCTCGAAATCCTTGTTCAGCATCTGCAGGGTCTGCTGCATCTCGACGGCAGTGCGCACGGCGCTGATCGCGTCCGTTCCCTTGGAGAACGGCGCGCCAAACAGGCACATCAGGCCGTCGCCGAGGAATTTGTCCAGCGTGCCCTCGTGGGCGAAGATGCGGTCGCTCATGGCATTGAAGAACTCATTCAGGATCTCGACGGTTTCCTCCGGCGTCATCCTCTCGGCCATGGAGGTGAAACCGCGGATATCGGCAAACATTACCGTGAGGGCTTGCGTTTCCCCGCCGAGTTGGATGTTGCCCGCGTCGTTGGCGATTTTCTGGGCCACGCCGGGAGGCAGGAAGCGTTCGAGCGCATTGCGCGTTTGCAATTGTTTGGCCATCTCCTCGCGCCCGCGCACGCGGTCCACGGCGAGGCCGGCCTGGGTTGCAATGACGCTGAAAACGTTCAGGTCTTCCTGGGAAAACATGCCGCGCTTCACCAGGTTGTCCACGTACAGCAGGCCGTAGAGCTTGTCGCCGGATTTGAGCGGGGCGCACATGGCGGACTGCATGCCGCCCAAGGCAATGCTCTTGCTGCTGGCCAGGCGGGGATCCATGCGCACATCCTGGACCAGCAGCGGCACGCCGCCCTGCGTCACCTGTTTGATGATGGCCTGCGAGAGAATCATTTGCGGGAGCCGCCCGCTGTCCGGCCCCAGTTCCTTGCGGTAGCGAATGACGGCGGGCTGGAAACCGCCCTTCTCGTCCGACAGCATGGCGTAGCCGCGCTCCACGCCTTCGACCTTCAGCACCAACTCCAGCACGTTGTTCACCACCTCTTCGACCGTTTGCAGGTCGCCAAGGGCGCGGCTCACCTGGTAGAGCAGCTCGAAGAGGCGGTTCTCGTGCTCCACCGCCTTCAGCCGCGATTCGAGCTGGCTGCGCTCGGCCCCGGGAGTCATTGGAGCGGCGCGCGGAATCGGCGCCGGGGCTGCTGCGGCCGCTGCGGCGTCCTGCTTCCCCATGTTCAGCGCCGAGTTCACGTCCTTTAGGCTCATCACCATGGTCAGCCGCGCGGGCAGCTTTGCGGCAGCCTGGGTGAGCAGGATCTGGGATTCCATGGATTCGTAGCGCAGGCTGTACTCCCCGATATTCAGTACGTCGCTGTCTTTGAGCGGAGATTCCTTGACGTTTTTGCCGTTCAGGAAGATGCCGTTGGCGCTGCCCAGGTCGCGGACCATCCAATTGCCTTCGAGCGAGGGGCTGAGCATGGCGTGGCGGCGGGAGACGCTGGTTTCCCGCAGGACCAGGTCGTTGGACTCCGCCCTCCCCACGTAGACAGGCCGGTCCTGCGGCAGCTCGAAGACCTGCTGCTCTTGACCAGGGCGTTCGATGACCAGCCGGGGCATCTCGTTCAATCAGTAAGGACGCACAATATCAGAAAACTGGAACTTCGTGTTGGGATTGCTGGCCACGATTTTGGCCCGCGAGTTATTGGCATCGAGCACCTCGGTAATCTCCAGGGTGCCGATGCGGGTCTGGGGCTCTGCGGCCCGATAGACGCCGAAACGCATGCCCACGTCGATCCCGGCGGCGGAGCCCAGATTGATGGAGATGCTCGTGGCGGTGACCTGGGTGATGTAGCCCTCCAATTTGGACTGCGAAGCCGCAGGCGGTGGCGGCGGGGCGGACGCTTTTCGCATCTCGTCGGCCATCTCGCTCATGTCGCGCCGTATGCGCGCCACGTCCGTCTTCACGCTCAGCAGATCCTCCTGGTTCGAGGCGCGCAGCGAGGTCACCGAAGTGTCGGTGGCCTTGGAGAGTTCCTGGTTCGCGCGGATGTCGGAGGAAAGCGCCTGCTGCTGCTCCTTCAACTTTGCCAGTTGCCCTTCCATGGCGTCGAGCCGCGTGGAAAGTTTGTCCAGCTTCTCTTCAATCGAAGTCAGTTCGGGCACCAGGTACTGCTGCAGCCCTTGGTCCTTGAATTTTGGAACGGCCGCCTGGCCCTGGGCCGGCTGTTGCTGCGCGCGCGCGGGCGGCGCCGGCACGAGCCCCAGCCCCAGCCCGACCACCGCGGTAAGAGTGCGCGCCATGCTCCGCATGATGTGAATCCTCCTTTGCAAATCGTCCCTTCGAGCAGTTCCTGTGTTCCATTGCCGGCCGGAGAGGGTGGCCGGATCCCTGCTCCCCATGGACCCGCAGCCGAATGGCGGAAGCCGGGTCCCGCAGGCTAGGGGCGCGCCAGCATGGCCTCAAGCTGGGCCGTGCGGCTCTGCTGCACCACGATGCTCTGCTGGAACGGCGCGTATCCTTTCAGATACAGAGTCACCTCGTAGTTGCCAGCAGGCAATTCTATCTTAGACGGCGTGCGGCGTCCCGTGCTCGCTCCATTGATGAGAATATCCGCACCGACCGGGACAGAGAGCACGTCGAGCACGCCGAGGGCGGCCTTCTTCCCCGCGCCGGGCTGGCGCACGCGCTCCTCGCTGATGCGCCCTTCGTGCACTTCCACCGTGCGCGCCACCGTCGAATAGCCGGAAACCATCACCGACATGGTGTAGCTTCCGGGAGCAAGATCCGCAAAGCGGCAGGGCGTGCGGCAATCGCCGACGGGCTTTCCGTCCGCGCCGATCAGAGTGACCGCGGCGCCGGGCGATTCCGTGCTCACGTCGAGCGCGCCCTTGCCGGGCGTGTCCCAGGTTTTCTCTCCCGCGCGCGATGCTCTCGCCGGGGAGGAGCCTGGCGAGGGGGCTGCGCCTTGTTCCTCGGCGGCCCTGGGCATCTCGATTTGATCGATCACGCGCGTCTTCCCCGGGAGCGCCGGAAGGTGGCGGAAAAGCAGGCGATGCTCGGACGCGGTGAGTGGCCCGCTCAGCACCAGCGCATTCGGGCCGGGAGCGATGTGCACGCGGCCGGCGAGCCCGAGTTTTTGCAACTGCGCCTCCATTTTTTCCTTTGCGGGCGCCAGCTCCGCCGGGAACTCCGGCGCAGGAGGCGTCGCGGCGGCCGCATGTCCATCGTTCGAGGCTGCCGGAGTTGTTGCCGTATTCCCGCCCGCGGCCCCGCCCTGCGGGGTCGCTGGCGGGGCGTTCGCATTCGTGCGTGGCGCGGCGGGCTTCGAGACGGTTGCGGGTGCGCTCGATTTAGTTTCCTGGGGCGCCGGGGAGGATTGGCCCGCGATCCCTGCCGCGGCCGCTGCGCGGTGCCACGCATCCTGAATCTCGGCAGGGTAAAAATAGGCTCCCGCGCCACCCGCCGCCACGAGCAGCAGCAATAGAAGCCATCCGGCGTGACTCCGGGACTTCGGCGCTTCCGGAATCACAAAGCGGGGAATCGAGGCAGCGGGCGGCGAAGGGGTGGCGGGCGCGGGCGCGGGCCGCGATTCGCCGTGGGCAGGTTCGGTCGGAGGCGCGGGAGGCGCCCCGGCGGCCTTTGCCGGCGCGCGCGGGGCGGGGACAGGGATCGCGGGAGAGGCCGTCGAGAATTGTGCCTGTGTTTCGGGCTGCGCCGCAGCCTGGCGCGGCATGGGAATCGTCTCGCCGGCAATCGTGGGCCGCGTTGGAGGCAACACGGGAATGCGGCGGATCACCGTCTGCGCCGTGCTCACCGGAGATTCGCGGTAGGTCCGCAGGGCGTTCAGAAAATCTCCGCAACTCGCGTAGCGATCTCCCGCCTCCTTGGAGAGACCTTTCAGGATCACGGCATTGAGTCCGGGGTGAATCGAGGAGTCGAGCTGGATGGGGGCCAGCGGCTCCTCATGCACGATCTTGTAGATGACCGTGGTGACATTTTTGCCCGGGAAGGGCCGCTCGCCGGTGAGCAACTCGTAGAGGATCACGGCGAGCGCGAAGATGTCCGCGCGGCCGTCCACAGGCCGGCCCTTCACCTGTTCGGGCGACATGTAGCTTGGCGTGCCGACGATCTGGCCGCTTTGCGTACCCCCGCGTTCCAGAATTTTCGCGGTGCCGAAATCGGTGAGTTTCACGGTGTCCAGTTCGCCCATCAGGAGGTTCGCCGGCTTGATGTCGCGGTGCACGATGTGGCTGTGATGGGCGTAATCGAGCGCGCGGCAGGCCTGCTCCATGATGCGCAGCACCCGCGGGATGGGAAACGCCTGCTTTTCCTCGATCATCTTCGCCAGGCTGCGCCCCTGCACGAATTCCATGGTGATGTAGAAGAGGCCGGCGTCAGCGTCCACGCCGGCGTCGTGGATCACCACGATGTTGGGATGGCTCAGGCGGCCGGCGGCGCGGATTTCATTTTGAAAACGTTCCAGGGCTTCCGGGTCGTCCTTACCCTGGCGCACGTCGTCCAGGCGAAGCGTCTTGATCGCCACGGTACGGCCGATCAGCGGGTCGCGCGACCGGTAAACCACACCCATGGCGCCACGTCCCACTTCCTCGAGCAATTCGTAACGTCCTGCTTTTTGCGGCGCCATCGTTCCACGGGAAACTGCGGCGGGATTTGTCCCCAAGCTTCGGGAACGGCGTGCCCGTTGTATCCGGAGCGTTTTCCCTGGGCTGCGGGCCACGCAGGGGCACGCCTCCCGCGTCCGATCCCCCGCCGCCGCGGGCCGGACCGGTGATTCCGCTCCGGCTGAATTCCGCTGTTCTCAAGCAATTTACGCCGCCTGTCGGAGAGCGTCAACCGCACTGGCCTCCACCTGTGTTGCACGGGACAGGGGCAGCCAGTGCGGGGTTCGCACGCGGGCATTCCGAGGATTGTAGGGGGAGAAGAGGGGGGCGGAAGACGGGGCCTGTTGCGCCCGCAGCGGGGCAACCCCCGCCACCGCGACTCAAAGCGCCGCGAACGCCACGATTCTCAGGGAACCGCGCGGCGGCCGCGACATTTCGCAGCGCTCGATGTTTGTCGATGGGGAGCAGGTGCTTAGGGAAAGCGGACAGACAGGAATGTCTGTCCTACTAATCCCCCGATTCGGTTTCGATTTGCACCAGCGACTCGGCGGCTTCCCGGTCGAGCGCATGGCGCGGGGAGGGCAGCGCGTCCAGGTGCTGCGGGGCGCGCCAGTGGTCGATGTAGGACGTCTGCTGGACGCAGGAGACGGTGCAATGTGCGGCGCACGGCTTGCGGGAGTAAAACTCCCGGTGCACGTCCTCGAGCGTGTAGCGCGCCAGCGGCACGCCCGGCCAGCCACGCTGCTGGGAGCAGTAGTGCACCAAGCCATCCTCGCAGATGTAGAGGTAGCGGCTGCCGGCACGGCAACGCCAGTCGTTTGGTTTGCCCTCGGCCAGGTTGCGCTGGAAGCGATTGAAGCGCGAGTAGGAGCCCTTGCTCATGTCCATGATGCGCTCGAACACGTTGCGCTCCACGGGTCCGAGCGCCCGCAACTGCCCCGAGCCGTCGTGAATGATGCCCACCGTGCTGGTGAAGCCGAGTGACCGCGCGCGTCCTGCAATCACCAGCGCGTCCTCGGGATTGTTCACCCCGCTGCCGAGGACGCTGTTGATGTTCACGTGGAAGTCCGCGAACTCGGCGAGCTGCTCCAGCTTCTGATCCAGCACCTTGAGGCTTTTCTTCGACACGTCGTCGGGCTTCAGGTTGTCAATGCTGATCTGGAGGTGGTCGAGGCCGGCGCGGTTCAGGCGCTCGATGCGCTCGGGCACCAACAGGTAGCCGTTGGTAATCAATCCCGCCACGCGGCCGTGATGCTTGATCCTCCGGATGATGTCGTCCAGCTCGGGATGCAGCAGCGGCTCGCCCCCGCTGATGGTGATCAGCGACGTGCCCAGCTCCGCCAGCTTATCGATCCGCCGGTGCATTTCCTCCAGCGGGACCGGCGCGGACACTTCGTCATACTCGTTGCAATAGGCGCAGTCCAGGTTACAGCGGCGGATGGGAATGATGTGCGCCTGCACCACGTGGCGCGTGGAGACGAGGGCCTTCCCGATGAGCCACAGCTCATGGGTGGTTCGGCGGGTCGCATGCCATCGTCCCCGCAGTGTGTCCTTTTTCCCCACTGTTTCGTCCTGGCACTACGATGCCGGGCATAACTCCGGAGTTTCATCCGGCGCGCCCGGCGTTTCCTTCGGATTCCCCCGCGTGCGGGAACCGCACGCCCCCCCAGCCAGAAAGATCGCCCCTAGTATGCCCCAGTGACCGGGCATCTTCCAACGGCGTTCCCAGTGCGCTGTGCCGGAGGGAGATGGCGGCGTAAAGCCGCCTCTACAATCTCCCGTGGCGCCGCAGCATGGGTGGGTTTAGCCCGCCATCTTTGCGGCGTGACCGCCCCGGCCGGAGGGAGCCATGCTTACGCGTGCGCAGCGATGGCGCGGGGACGGAGGGTGCACATCAGTGCCGCAAATTCCGAAGGGTCGAGCGACTGGTCGCCATCCGAAAGCGCACGCTCGGGGCAGGGATGCACCTCGATGAGCAGTCCGTCGGCGCCGACGGCCGCAGCCGCGCGCGATGCCGGCGGCACCAGCGCGCGTTTGCCCGTGCCGTGCGACGGGTCCACGATTACCGGCAGATGCGACAGCGTTTTGACCAGCGCCACGCCGGCCAGATCGAGCGTATTGCGCGTGGCCGTCTCGAACGTGCGGATGCCCCGCTCGCACAGCACCACCTGCGCATTGCCGCCGGACAGAAGATACTCCGCCGCGAGCAGCCACTCCTGGATCGTGGCGGAGGGGCCGCGTTTGAGCAGCACGGGCTTCGGCGCCGTAGCCAGCCTCCGCAGCAGCGCGTAGTTCTGCATATTCCGCGCGCCCACCTGGAGCAGGTCGGCGTGCTCGGCCACCAGATCCACGTCTTCGGGACTCACCACTTCGGTGACCACCGGCAGGCCGCATTCCCTGCCGGCTTCGGAGAGCCATTCGAGCGCCTTGCGGCCCAGCCCCTGAAAGTCATACGGCGACGTGCGGGGCTTATACGCACCGCCGCGAAGCATGTCGGCGCCGGCCGCCTTCACGCGCCGCGCCGCCTCCCGGATCTGCTGGCGCGATTCCACCGAGCAGGGGCCGGCCATCACCACCAGCCTGCCTGTGCCGATGGCCACGCCGCCCGCGGCAACTACGGTGCTCTCCGGATGCGTCTCCCGGCTGGCCATGCGGAAGGGCGGCGCCTGCTTCAGCAGGACAACGGCGTGCGAGGCCGCGGCCCGCCGCGCCGGCCGGCTTTCCGCCAGCCTGCTGCCGGCCGCTGCTTGCGGACGTACTGCGCGCGAACTCATGTGATCCTCCCCGAAGCGGTTTGCAAACGCTTGCCGGCCCGGCGCGCGGCGGTGTAACAGCCCAGCACCCGGACGGATTGCGTTTTCCGGCGCAATTCCTGGAGCGCCTCTACCACGGGCTCTCCCGAGCCCACTTCCACATCCAGAAAAAACTGGTATTCCCATGGGCAGCCGTGGATGGGGCGGCTCTCGATCTTCAGGAGATTCAAGCCGCGGCGCGCGAAGGGATCGAGCACGGCCAGCAGAGCTCCGGGCAGGTGCGGCAGGCGCAGCGCCAGCGTCAATTTGTCGCCGCGTGGCAGCGCGTCTGTGGACTTCGCGAGGAGCAGAAAGCGCGTGAAGTTTTCGGCATTGTCCTGCACGTCACGAGCCAGGATGGCCCCGCCATGGCAGAGCGCCGCGCGCGCCCCGGCAATGGCGGCGCGGGAGAGGTCGGCGCTTTGTACCACGCTGCGCACGCTCCCCGCAGTATCCTCCGCGGCAACGCGCGCCCATCCCGGATGCTCGGCAAACAGCCGTTCGCACTGCGCCAGGGCCATGGGATGCGACTCGACGGAAAGGATGCTGGCGAGTGTGGCGCCCGGGCAGGCGATCAGGTGGAGTTCCACGGGGAGAATGGTTTCGGCGGCAATCGTCAAATCGCTTCCGAGCAACAAGTCATACACGCGCAGCACGGAACCCGCCAGGCTGTTCTCGATGGGAACCAGCAGTGCATCGGCGTCGCCGGCGGTGACGGCGTGGAATGCGGCGTCAAAACTGGGCCGAGGCAGCGTAACCACCCCGTCGCCCAGCAGGCGCACCGCAGCCTCCTCGCTGAAGGCCCCGGGCTCGCCCTGGAAGGCTACCCGCATGGGCTCGCCGCTCACGCGCATGCCCGCCTGCGCGCCGCGCGCACTGCGTCGCTTCGGGAGAGCGTGCGGCGCGCCATCCGCCGTGATTCCGCCAGAATCGCGCGGAACAATCGTTCGACTGCCGCGGCGCCCAGCGGCCCCGGATTGGCCTCGAGCGCGCGGGCCAGAATCTGGCGTTCGCGCCGGGCGTCGCGAAGGGGCAGCCCCGCCCCGCGCTTCCGTCGGCCCACTTCCAGCGCCAGGCCGGCCCGGCGATTCAGCAGGCCGAGCAGTTCCGCGTCTATCGCATCAATTTCGTCCCGCCATCGTTCGATTGCCGCAACCATGTGGTCCTCCGGAAAACAAAAATGGCCGCGATCTCCTGGGGAGTCCGCGGCCAGTCTGGGAATCGTTCGGCTCTGCTAGGCTACTTCATCCACCTCATCCGCGCACAGCCGCCAGCCTGCCCGCCTCTCCGTATGTAAAGGAGAAGCGGAATCGGTAGGCGTAAGTGCGCTTGAAGAGCATTTTGTCGAACCGCCGGCAAACTTTGCCGGAAAACCCAGTCTAGAGAAGCGCCGTTAAGGTGTCAAGCGGTAATCCTGAAACCGTTACTCGTGGCTCCCAACGGCGCGGCATCCCTTTCCCGCGCGGCCGCCGCGTATCCCGCTCTCCCGGTTGCGAATCCAATGGAATGCCCGAAGACAGGATACCCACGGAGGAGCTACATGATCCGCAAAGCTTCGGCAGTCTGGAACGGCAACCTGAAAGACGGGAAGGGATCGGTGACGACGGAGAGCGGCGTGCTCGCGCACACGCCCTATTCGTTTCGCAGCCGGTTTGAAACCGGCGCCGGGACAAACCCGGAAGAATTGATCGCCGCGGCGCACGCCGGCTGTTTTACCATGGCGCTTTCCGCGCAACTCACCGGCGCGGGATTGACGCCGGAAACGATCGCCACTTCCGCGGCGCTGACCCTGGAAATGGTGGAGAAGTCGTGGACCGTGACGAAGATTCATCTGGACGTCACCGCGCGCGTGCCCGGCGCGAGCGCGGAAGTCTTTGCGAAAACCGCCGCCGACGCGAAGGCCAACTGCCCCATCTCCCGCCTGCTGAAAGCGGAAATCACCATGAAGGCCACGCTCGCTTCATAATTCCTCGCGCGACAGCGGTGGTGTTGTGGTCTTTCCGGCCGGAGACGCGGCGCGCTGGATCACCAGGCAAAACGTCTCCGTTACCTGGGGTTTCGAATAGACGGTGCCGCCCCGGTCGCATGAACCACGGGCATCCTAGGGTGTCGCACTGGCCTTCCGCCAGTCTCCAGCTATACAATCCCGGCCACACGAATGATTGGAACCTCCGTCAGCCATTACCGCATCCTGGAGAAGCTGGGCGGCGGAGGCATGGGCGTTGTCTACCGCGCCGAAGACACGCGCCTGGGCCGCCAGGTTGCGCTCAAATTTCTTCCCGACGATATGGCGCACGACGCGCAGGCGCTCGAGCGCTTTGAGCGCGAAGCCCGCGCCGCTTCCGCGCTGGACCATCCGAACATCTGCACCATTTACGACATTGGCGAGGGCGGCGGCCGGCGGTTCATCGCCATGCAGTTCCTGGAAGGCCAGACGCTCAAGCACCTGATCGGCGGGCGCCCCATGCCGCTGGAGCGGATCGTGGAAGTGGGCGCGGAGGTGGCCGATGCCCTCGAAGCTGCGCACGCCAAGGGGATCATTCACCGCGACATCAAGCCCGCGAATATTTTTGTCACCACGCGCGGCCACGCCAAGATTCTCGACTTCGGCCTGGCCAAACAGACGGGAGCGCCCGATTCTCCGCTGACGATGTCGGTGGACGCATCCACCGGCGGCGATCTGACCAAGCCGGGAACGGCGGTGGGCACGGTGGCCTACATGTCGCCGGAGCAGGCGCTGGGCAAGCCGCTCGACGCGCGGACGGATTTGTTTTCGTTCGGCGTGGTGCTCTACGAAATGGCTACGGGCGTTCAGCCGTTCGCCGGGAACACCTCCGCGGCTGTGTTCGATGCGATCTTGAACCGGCCGCCCGCCTCTGCGCTCAGCCTGAATCCGCAACTGCCGCAGGAACTCGAGCGCATCATCAGCAAGCTGCTGGAAAAGGACGCAGCCAAACGCTATCCATCGTCCGCCGAACTGCTGGCGGAGATGAAACAACTGCGGCGCGAATCGGCCGGGGGACAGGCCACTGCTGCCGCCGCGCCCGGCGCGAAACCGCTGCCCGTCCGAGGTCTCGCCATCGGGGCCGTTGCGTTGCTTCTGGTCGTGGGCGCGTACTTTGGATTCCTCTGGCGAGCCGAGCATGCGACGCCGGCGGCGGCCGTGCCTGCGGCGAAACCATCTGTAGCCGTCCTGCCGTTTCAGAACCTGAGCGGCGACCCGCAGAACGAATACTTCAGCGACGGCACGACCGAAGAAATCATCACCAAGCTTTCCAAAATTCAGAACCTGGAAGTGACCTCGCGCATGAGCGTGGCCCGCTATAAAGGCTCACAGCAGGACGTGAAGCAGATCGGCAAAGAGCTGGGCGTGCGCTACATCTTGGAAGGAAGCGTGCGCAAGGCGGAGAACCGCGTGCGCATCACTGCGCAGCTCATGGACACTTCCACCGGCTTCAATCTTTGGGCGGAGGACTTCGATCGCGACCTGAAGGACGTTTTCTCCGTGCAGGAAGAGACGGCGCTGAAAATCGCCGACGCGCTGAATCTGCGGCTCACTCCGCAGGAGCAGCAGGCGGTGAAGAAACGCTACACGCAGGACGTCCAGGCTTACGACGCTTATCTGCGTGGCCGCGCTCTGCAGAGCCAGTTCATCGACATCCCTGCGAAGCTGGAGGAGGCCCGCAAGGATTTCGAGGCTGCCCTGGCGCGCGACCCGAATTACGTTCCCGCACTCGCCGGGCTCTCTTGGGTGGAGGGTCAGTACTATCGCAACATCTATTCCAGTCCGGCTCGCCTGGAGCGCGTCGAGCAGCTTGCCGAACGCGCGCGTTCCATTGACCCCCAATCGGCTGCCGTCTACGTCGCGCTCGGTAACGTCGCCGCTTACCGCTACGATTATCGCAAGGCCGCTGAGCTGTTAGGAGAAGCAACGCGTCTCGACCCAGAGGACCCTGTCGCCTGGGATTACACCTCCTGGGTGCGCGCCTACCAGCAGCCGCCCGACGCGGCAGGCGCGGAAAGAGCCTCACGGGAAGCAATCCGTCTGGGATTCGAGACAATGGGTGTTTATTACCATCTTGGCCGGGCTCTCTACCTGGAAGGCCGCTACGACGATGCCGTTGCTGCCTTCGAGCACGCCCGAAAACTGAGCCCGAAGTCCACGACCCCGGAATTTGGCCTCGCTCAGGTGTACTTGGCCAAGGGTGACTACGACCAGGCGCTCGCTCATTGGTCGCGCGAAGGCACTGCACAGCGCAGCACACCAGTCGTCAGTTTTGTAGGCAGTTCGATCTATGCGGCTCGGGGTGATAAAGACAAGGCCCTTGCCGAATTACGGACGGCATTGGAGGGTGGCTACCGCGATTTCGCGGCCATCGACGCCAGCCCGTATTTCGCCTCACTGCGCTCTGATCCGCGCTTCCAGCAGCTCCTCGCGCGTTACCGCAAATGAAACGGTCCCGCATGTCCCGCTGCCGCGCCGTCTTGCCGGTTGGTTTCCGGTATCCGACCGCGACGCGCGCGAATCAAAGTCCAGGCGTCCAAAATCCTGATTGGAGAGGAAACCCATGATTCGCAAAGCATCGGCTGTGTGGAACGGCAACCTGAAAGACGGGAAAGGGACGGTGACGACGGAGAGCGGCGCGCTCGCGCACACGCCCTATTCGTTTCGCAGCCGGTTTGAAACCGGCACCGGCACGAACCCGGAAGAACTGATCGCGGCGGCTCATGCCGGCTGCTTCACCATGGCGCTTTCCGCGCAACTCACCGGCGCGGGTTTGACCCCGGAAACGATCGCCACCTCCGCGGCGCTCACCCTGGAAATGGTGGAGAAGTCGTGGACGGTGACGAAGATTCATCTGGACGTGACCGCGCGCGTGCCGGGCGCGAGCGCGGAATCCTTCGCGAAAACCGCCGCCGACGCCAAAGCGAATTGCCCCATCTCCCGCCTGCTGAAAGCAGAAATCACCATGAAGGCCACGCTGAACAACTGAGCGCCGCCACGAGATCCGCCTCCTCTCAAAGAACCAGGCCGGCCGACATCACGCCGGCCTCAGAAACTGGCGCAGCGGCCGAGGGGTGACTCCCGAACTTTGTGATAGTCTGACTGCCCGTCCGGCCACGGGCCGGCAAAAAGAACCGTATGTCCACTCCCCTGCTCTCCGTCCGAAACTTGCGGATTGCCTTCGGAAGCCGCGTCGTCATCCGTGATCTGAGCTTCGACGTGCATGCGGGAGACTGCCTATCGGTGATCGGCCCCAATGGCGCGGGAAAAACCGTTCTGCTGCGCGCGCTTCTGAAACTGATTCCCTATGAGGGAGAAATCCGCTGGAGCCCCGGCGCCCGGCTGGGATACGTGCCGCAACGCGTGGCCGCGGACCGGCAGCTTCCCGTTTCCGTCAGGGATCTGCTGGCCGCAAAAGCCGGATACTTGAAATTGCCGGAGCAGGAGTCAGCAGGCATATTGAGCGCGGTCGGACTCAGCCCGGAGCTGCTCGACAGCGGCCTGGCGATCCTCTCCGGCGGGCAACTGCAAAAGGTTCTGATTGCCTTCGCGCTGCTGGGCCAGCCCACCGTTCTGCTGTTCGACGAGCCCACGGCCAGCCTCGATGAACTTTCGGAGGAGCACGTCTACGAATTGATCCATACGCTCAAGGAGCAAAAGGGCATTACGGTGATCCTGGTTTCCCACGACCTGAGCGTGGTCTACCGTTATGCCAACCACGTTTTGTGCTTGAGCAAAGGCGAGCCGTGCATGGGGCCGCCGCGGGAGATTTTGACGCCCGAAAGGCTGGAAGAACTCTACGCGGCCCCGCCGCGGTACTATCGCCACATCGAAGGACACCGGGAGAGTTGAGCGCCACCGGGCGCGAAGAAGGCCACTCACCTTGAACACCAGCCAATCGTACACGTTGCTGCTTGAAGTGCTGTTTGCGCTGGCCGCCGGTCTGGTGGGCTGCTTTGCGCTGATGAAGAGGATGCTGCTGGCCAGCGACGTTCTCTCCCACCTGGCGCTTCCGGGGCTGGGCCTGGCATTTCTGCTGAAAATAAACCCGCTGGCCGGGGGCGCGGCCACGCTCTTTCTGGGCACATTGCTCGTGTGGCAGCTTCAGAAGAAGACTGGCCTGGCTGCGGATGCGTCCATTGGGGTGGTGTTTGCAGCCGCGCTGGCAATTGGGGCGATGCTCACTCCCAGTGAAGACCTGGTGGAAGCGCTCTTCGGCGCGGCCCAAAAGCTTTCGCTCACTGGCCTGCTTCTGGGCCTGGTCGCGGCCGCCGTCGTAATCCTGGCGGTGCTGGGATTGAAGAATCGGCTCACGTTGACCGTCTTTTCCCCCGAACTAGCTGCGGCAACGGGGCTCCAGGTGGACCGCCTGGAGCTGTCTTTTCTGCTGATTTTCACCCTGACGATACTGATTGGGCTGCGATTCATGGGCGCGCTTTTATCCAGCGCCCTGATCATCCTGCCGGCCGCTACGGCACGCCAACTGACCAACCGGCTCTCGCGCTTCATGGTTGTCTCGATGGCGGTCAGCGTTCTCTCCGTCCTGGCCGGGTCTCTCAGCAACGCGTTCGTGTTCCGGGCCTCGACGGCCGGCCCGGCGATCGTGATCTTCTCCGCCGCCTTCTTTGGCCTGAGCCTGCTCAAACGGGCGAGGTGAGAATCAGACCCTTCCTTCGCCCGGCAGAGAGCGGGCAGGGTCCACGGCACTCCAAGCGGCTTTGCCAGGCGGATTCCCAGGGCTCACCGGACGAGTTTGAGTGTTGGTCCCTCAGGTGTGGTGCGGCACCGGCTGCTTGGCGCCGGCGCCAACGCCCAATTTCTTCAGGATAATTTCCGCCAGGCACCAGTTGGTGAAGCCGGACTGAAACAGGTTCGCGCCGACAAAGGCGGTGAACCAGAACCAGTTGTGGTTTACCCAGATGCCCAGCGCCAGCGAGCCCAATACAAATGTTCCGGCGACGATGCGGACTACGCGTTCCACGGTCATACCCCACCTCCTCATCCAATTCGTAGCGCCGGCGTCCCGCGTCGGCTTTCTTTCCCTTCCGGAGCCGGCGCCGGACGCCGGCGCTACGCTTGCGCAACCGTTCCTCTCTCGCTCAGGTAGTACAGCACAGGCACGGCCATGCGGGAAAGCAGCGTGGAAGCCACTTCTCCCGCCATCAGCGAGATGGCCAGCCCCTGGAAAATCGGGTCGAACAGAATGACGCTCGAGCCCACCACGATGGCCGCGGCGGTGAGCAGCATGGGACGGAAGCGCACCGCACCCGCGTCGATCACCGCCTCATCGAGCGGCATGCCCTGGCGGCGCCGCAGCTCGATGAAATCCACCAGGATGATGGAATTGCGCACGATGATGCCGGCGCCGGCGATGAAGCCGATCATGGAAGTCGCGGTGAAGAACGCCCCGGCGAGCACGTGCGCCGGAAGGATGCCCACGAGCGTCAGCGGAATCGGGGCCATGATCACCAGCGGCGTGCGCAGCGACCCGAACCAGCCCACCACCAGGAAATAAATCAGGATGAGCACGGCGGCAAAGGCCAGGCCCAGGTCGCGGAACACCTCATAGGTGATCTGCCATTCACCGTCCCACTTGACGGCCGGCCGGTCCGTACGCTCCGGCTGGTGGGTGAAAAGCTGCGTGACGCCGTACCCCTGGGGAGTTTTCAAGGCGGCGATTTTTTCCTTCATCTTGAGGATGGCGTAAACGGGGCTATCCTCTGCGCCGGCTACGTCGCCGATCACGTAGATGACGGGCAGCATGTTTTTTTCGTAGCGCGTGGGGGCAACGCGGGTCTGGTCCACGCGCACCAGCTCGCCCAACGGGACGAGTGAGCCTTCGGAGGCATTCAAATAGACGCCGCTGAGGTCTTGCTGGCTGGAGCGGCTGGCCCGCGCCAGGCGCACGCGCACGGGCACGTCCTCACGCGATTCCGGCCGGTGCAGCAAAGTGACGTCTGCCCCGCCCAGGGCGATGGCCAGCGAACGCGCCACATCGGCGGGGGAGATACCGCGCAGGGCAGCCTTATCCTGCTCGACGGCAAAATCGAGTTTTTCCTGGTCGCGGGTGACCATCCAATCCATGTCCACCACGCCCGGGGTTTGCTCGAACAGTTCGAGGACCTGGCGGGCCAGCGCGAGGCGCTGCGCATAGTCCGGGCCGTAAACTTCCGCCACCAGCGTGGCCAGCACCGGGGGGCCGGGGGGCACCTCGGCGATTTTCACCCGCGCGTTCCATTTCTGGGCGATCTCGTCAATGGGCCCGCGCATCCTCTCGGCCAGCGGATGGCTTTGGAGTTTCCGCTCCTCTTTCGGCAGGAGATTCACCTGGATGTCGCCCTGCTCGGGGCCGTGGCGCAGGAAGTAATGGCGCACCAGGCCGTTGAAGTTGTAGGGGCCGGAGGTGCCGGCGTAGGACTCAAAGTTGACCACCTCGGGCTGGGTGCGCAGGTAACTGGCGATGTCCTGTTCGACGGCCAGCGTGCGCTCCAGTGGAGTGCCCTCCGGCATGTCCACTATCACCTGGAATTCACTTTTGTTGTCGAACGGCAGCATCTTCACGCGTACGATTTTGAGCGGTACCAGCAGGCAGGCGGCAACGAGCAGGAGAATCATGGTGCCGAAGAACAGCCAGCGCGTCCCTGGACTGTGAATCAGAGGCGTCATCAGGCGGCGATACACGCGTGTCGTCCAGCCTTCGTATTCCCCGGTCTCTCCGTGGCCGCCGGTGTGGCCTCGCAGCAGGCGCACCGCGGCCCAGGGCGAAACTACGAAGGCAATGAGCAGGGAGAACAGCATGGCCGCGGATGCGCCCACAGGGATAGGCCGCATGTAGGGGCCCATCAGCCCGCGCACCATGGCCATGGGCAGAATCGCCGCGATTACCGTGAACGTGGCCAGGATCGTCGGATTGCCGACCTCGTCCACGGCCTCGACCGCGACTTCGCTCCACGGGCGCCCTGCGCTCTCCGGCAGGCGGAAGTGGCGCACGATGTTTTCGACCACCACGATGGCGTCGTCCACCAGAATGGCCACGGAAAAAATCAGCGCGAACAGCGTGACCCGATTCAGCGTGTACCCGTAAAGATAGAAGATGACCAGCGTGAGCGAAAGCGTGACGGGAATGGCCAGCAGCACCACGCCCGACTCCCGCCAGCCCAGCGCCAGGGCGATGAGCAAGGTGACGGAAAGCGTGGCCAGGATGAGGTGCTTCAGCAGCTCGTTGGATTTTTCTTCCGCCGTGCGGCCGTAGTTGCGCGTGACGGTAACTTGAACATCGCGGGGGAGCACCGAGCCGCGCAACGCGTCCACTTTTGCGAGCACGGCCCGGGCCAGCAGCACCGCGTTGGTGCCTTTGCGCTTGGCCACCGTCAGCGTCACCGCGGGAAAATCCACGCGGGTTGGCGCGCCGGCGGAGGCCGGACGCACCGCTCCTGCGCCGTTGCCGTAGAAGACGTATTCGGAAGCGTCGCCGGGGCCCTCGCTCACCTCCGCCACATCGCCCAGAAACACGGGCCGTCCGGAGAAGACGCCCGCCACCAGGCGCCGCGCGTCGTCCGCTCCGGCGAGAAAATTGCCCGCCTCGACGGCCACTTCGCGATTGTTCTGCGCAAAGGAACCTGCCTCGGAGCGCTGGTTGGAGGATTCCAGGGCACGCGCCACCACAGCCGGACTGAGCCGGTAGGCCGCGAGCTTCTGCGGATCGAGCACCACGCGCAGTTCGCGCCGCTGCCCGCCGATGAGCGAGGTTTCCGAAACGTCGTCCACCTGCTCGACTGCGTGCCGCACCTCGGCGGCCATCTGGCGCAATTGGTAGCCGTCATAGCCCGCGCCCCAGAAGGTCAGCGCCACGATGGGCACGTCGTCAATCGAGCGGACTTTGATGAGCGGCTGGGAGACGCCGGGCGGGATACGGTCGAAGTTCGAATACATTTTGTTGTAGGTGAGGACGATGGCGTCTTCTTCTTTGATCCCCACTTTGAAGCGCACGATCACCAGCGCCCCGCCGGGCCGGCTGATCGAATAGACGTATTCCACGTCGGGGATTTCCCGCAGCAGGCGCTCCATGGGTACGGCTACGCGCTGCTCGATTTCCGCCGGGGAAGCGCCGGGCATGCTGACGAACAGGTCCAGCACCGGCACGACGATCTGGGGCTCTTCCTCCCGCGGCGTCGCCATCACACTGGCCACCCCCAGCAGAATGGAGGCGACGATCAGCAGTGGCGTGAGCTTCGAATCAATGAAAGCGGCGGCAATCCGCCCGGCCAGGCCTCGCTTCACGGCGCGCCTCCGGGACGCTTGCCGTCCATCTCGCGTCCGGCGGGATTGGCGGCATACTTTTCACCGGCTCCGAGGCCGGAGAGGATCTCCACGGCATCGCCAGCGGCCGAGGTTTCGCCCAGCGTCACCACGCGCCACCGCAACACGCCCGCGGAATCGAGGGCATAAACGCCGGAAATCTGCCCGCGGCGCACCACGGCCGCCTGGGGGACAAACAGCGCGCGGCGTTCGCCCCGCCGGAACCAGGCGCGGCCAAAGAGCCCGGAGCGAATGGCCGGGCTCGACGGAAGTTCCACGCGCACGGCGATGGTGTGCGAGGCCGGATCCGCGCCGCCTTCCACTTCCACAATGCGTCCTTCGAGGTCCGCGCCGCCCAGCGCATCCAGGCGCGCGCGGGCCACCGTGCCGACGCGCGCGACGCCCGCGGCCTGAGATTCGAGTTGCACGCGCAGCTGGTAGCGCGATGGGTCTTCGATGATGAACAGGGGCACGCCGGGTGCGGCCATCGAGCCCGGATCCGCCAGGCGCCGGGCCACGATGCCGGCGAACGGTGCGGCAATGCGCGCGTAACTCGAAGCCGTCTCCGCGGCCCGCGCTTCCGCCTGGGCGCGCTCGACTCCCGCTTCGGCCTGTTTCTGCCGCTCGCTGGCGGCGGCCAGGCCGGCCTCGGCGGCGCGGCGGCGCGATTCCACCTCATCAAACTCCTGCGGGGAGACGGATTTCTGATCGCGCAGATAGACGAAGCGCTCGTAGGTCTTCTCGCTCACATCCGCCTGGGCCTTCGCGGCGGCGAATCCCTGTGCCGCCTCGCCCCGCGCCGCGCGCGCGCCGGTCTCCGCGGATTTTGCGGCGGCGCTGTGCGCGGCCAGCTCGCGGTCATCCAGGCGAGCGAGCAGTTCGCCGGCCTTCACCGCCTGGCCCTCGCGGACCAGCACGGCCTCGAGAGTGCCCATGGTGCGCGCGGCCACCTCCGCCGTGCGCGCGGAGACCACTGTGCCCGGAGATTCCACCTCATCGGCAACGGTCTGGAGCGCCGCGGTGCGCAACTCGATTCCGCTCACCGATTCAGGCGCCGCCTGGACGGTTTTTTCCTCCCGCGAGCAGCCCGCGAGCAGGGCGGCGAGCGCGGCGCAAAGCGGCAGAAGCGTGAGCAGGGAAGGCCCGCGAAGAGCCGCTGCGAATTTCATGGCTTTTCTCCAAAGATGAGGATGGAAGAATCGGGCGTGAGCCGGCCGGCGGCGCGTTCCAGCGAGGCGCGTGCGGCGTACCAATCGCCCACCGCGGCCACGTATCCGGTACGGGCTTCCAGCACCGCCTGTTGCGCGCGCAGCAGTTCCGTGATGGTGGTCAGTCCGGCCTGATAGCGGTTTTCGATGATGCGCAGGCTCTCGCGGGCCTGCTCTGCGCTCTGCCGCGCGGCCTCCGTGCGCGCCTCCGCCGCTTTGGATTCCAGGTAGGCGCGGCGCAATTCCAGCCGCACGCCGGACCGCACCCACTCGAGCTGGTCTTCGGCCTTGCGCTTCTCGGCCGCGGCCTCCGCCACTTGGTAACGGTTGGCGCCACCGGCGAAAATGTTCCAATCCAGGCGCACACCGGCGGTCCAGTTGGTGCCGGAAGGGCCGCCCAGCGTCAGCGCATCGCGTTCAAAATCGCCAAAGAGCCCAATTGTGGGGCCGAAATCCACTTTGGCCAGTTTCTCGGCTTTGCGCGCCGCGTCCACCTGCATTTCCACAGCGCGCAGCAGGGGACGGCCGGCCAGCGCCTCGTTCTCCCACTCCGCGACGCCGCCGGAAATTTCTGCGGGTTGCGCCAGTTGAGCGGAGGGCTCTCCCAGCGCCTCCGGCTCGATGCCCAGCTCGCGCGCTAGGGTCAGCCGTGCTACCGCTAGGGCGTTCTCCGCGCGCAGTTCGCGGTCGCGCGCCTGGGCTTCAAACACCTGGGCGCTCAGCAGGTCGGAGGAGACCACCTGCCCGGCATGTTCGAAGGCCGCGATGCGCTCGCGATTGGATGCCGCGGTTTTCAGCGCGTCGCGGGCCGCGGCCAGGTCGTCGCGCGCCACCACGGCGCAGAAATACGCCTGCACCACTCGCAGGATCAGGTCCTGCCGGGCCTGTTCCAGTGCGTAGTCCGCGGCTGTCTTCTGGCGGTTCGCGGCGCCGGTGCGCAGCCAGGTTCGGCCGGAATCAAAGAGCGTCATGCGGGCGGAGAGGCGGGTATCGAAATTGTCGAGGGGAAGAGGCGCGTTCAGGCCGGGCAGCGCAAAATTCGCCGCGGTGAACCGGCGCTGGGTCAGCAGCGTGCCGAAGACAAACACGGGATTGTCGCTGCGCGTGAAGCCCTGGGAAAAATCGAGCCGGGGATACCAGGCGGCGCGCGCCTGCGAGGCGCGGGCGGCCGCGGCGCGGTCGTCCTCTCCGGCCGCGCGCATTTGCGGATTGCGGTCCAGGGCCGTGCGCACCGCGGAGGAGAGGGAAAGAGGCTCCTGGGCACGGGCCAGCGCCGGGGCCAGCGCGAGGAGAACGGCCAAAGGCAGGGAGAACCGCGGGACGAATGGCATGGCGTTCCTCGTTTTTCGCTTGACAGAATATTTCTATATGCCTATATTGTCAAGCAGAAGTTTTACAGGCAGGGCGAATCCCTGGAAGGAGCGACCCGGCTGTGAATTTCACATCCCGCCCCCGCGCGCGCATCGAACTCGCCGCCGAGTGGTTTCGCCTCCTCGGCGACCCCACCCGCCTGGGCATTCTCCACTTCCTCGAAAACGGCCGCCGCACCGTGGGCGAGATCGTGGCCGCGCTGCGCACCAGCCAGCCCAACGTCTCCAAGCACCTGCGGGCCCTGCACCAGGCCGGCCTGGTGCGCCGCCAGCGCTCCGGAAACTTCATCTATTACTCCATTGGGGCTCCCGTGGTTTTCCGCCTCTGCGAGCTGGCCTGCCACAGCGCCATGAGCGCGGCGCGCGGGCGCTACGTCACTCTGCTCTCGGCTCGCAGCCGCTAGCCGAGCCCCGCCCCTCGCTTTACGCGCTTCCCAATCTGTGCCACTTTATTGGCCGCATGAATTCCAGAAGGGGGCAATCATGACAACTCTGCTGCAAGGACGGTTGGGTTCGATCGTCGTGGCTGGAGCTGTGCTGGCGGGCGCGGCGTTGGGAGGAATAGCAGCGCGTCCGGCGAAGGGCGCCGCTGCGCTGCCCGGCGGGTCCGGCTATCACCTCAAGAAAAAGATCAAAGTCGGGGGAGAGGGCGGATGGGACTACCTCATGATCGACAGTGCCACCCGCCGGTTGTTTATTTCTCGCGGCACGCATGTGATGGTGGTCGATGTGGATTCGGACAAGGTGGTGGCTGATATCCCGGATACGCCGGGCGTGCACGGCATCGCGCTCGCTCCCAAGCTCAACCGCGGATTCGTCTCCAACGGCCGCGGGAACAACGTGACCATCTTCGATCTGAAGACACTGGCCACGCTCGGCCACGCGCCGGCCGGGCAGAATCCGGATGCCATCATTTACGATCCGGCCAGCGAACGCGCCTTCGCCATGAATGGCCGCAGCGGCGACGTTACCGCCATAGACGGCGCCACCGGCAACGTGGCCGGCACAATCGCAGTTGGCGGAAAACTCGAGTTCGCCGCCGCCGACGGCAAGGGCCGCATCTACGTCAACGTCGAGGATAAGAGCGAGATAGCGGAGATTGATTCGAAGAAACTTTCCGTCATAGCGCGCTGGCCCATGGCGCCCTGCGAGGAGCCCTCCGGCCTGGCCATGGACACGAAACACCGCCGGCTGTTTGCGGGCTGCAGCAACCAAATGATGGCGGTCATCGACGCGGACAGTGGCAAGGTGCTGGCCACGCCGCCCATCGGCGCCGGCGTGGACGCCGACGCGTTTGATCCCGGCACGGAATTCGCCTTCGCCTCGTGTGGAGGTGGAGACGGTGAGCTGACCGTCGTGCACGAGGATTCCAAAGAAAAATTCAGCGTGGTGGAAAACGTGCCGACGCAGCGGGGCGCGCGCACCATGGCGCTGGACCCAAAGTCCCACGAAGTCTACCTGGTGACGGCCGAATTCGGCCCGCGGCCCGAGCCGACCAAGGACAATCCCCGGCCCCGGCCTCCCATGTTGCCGGACTCGTTTGTCGTCCTGGTGTTCGCGCGCTGAGATTGCTGCAGGGAAAAAGGTCCGGCCCGGGATCCGCTGGCCTAGGTCTTGCAGCGCATCATCGGGCCCGGGCCGGACTGTATGAAAACGGCGTGCAGAGGCCGCCGGCTTATTCCGCGGCCGGCTTTTCACTCTCGGACTGCTTCCGCAGAGGAATCACGCCCGGGATGAGCCAGTTGTTCCACATGTCGTCGATCTGGGACTGGAAGAACTGGATATCCTCGTCGATGAAATGAGCAAACCTGCCCTGCTTGAGCAGGTAGTCCTCGACGGGGAGCCTCTTGAATCTTCCTTCGGCAATTTCCCTGGTCTTGCCGTAGAGCTTCAGCACGCCTTTTTCAACCTCGTAGAGAGGGAAGATGCCGGTGTTGACCGCCAGATTCCCCAGCTCGTGCGCGAGGATGGGATCGAAGTCCCAACCCTTCGGGCAGGGGTTGAGGCAGTGAATAAATGTGGGGCCTCCGACGGACAAAGCCCGGCGGATGCAATTCATGGCCTGGAGCGCGTAGGAAGTGGAGACCGTGGCCACGTATTTGCACGTCGGGTGCCCGGCGATCATCAGCGGCGCCACATTCTTCTTCCAGCGATTATTCATGATGCGCTTCACCTTCCCCGGGGTACTGAAGGAAGTGTTCGCGCCGTACGGCGACGTTCCGGAAACCTGGATGTCGGTATTCGCATAGGTTTCGTTGTCGTACATCACGATCAGCAGGTTGTAGTCGGGGTGCGTGAGCGTGGCGGAGATGGCGCCCAGCCCCATATCCGCGCCGCCGCCATCGCCGCAGAAGGCGATCACGTTGATGGGCTCGTCCTTCATGGCCCCCTTGCGCATCAGGGCGCGCAGTGCCGCCGCGGTACCCAGGGCGCCCGAGCCGGCGGCGCCGAGTTGCGTATGCATCCAGGGGATGCCCCAGGGGGTGCTGTAATAGGACGTGTTGGCCACATACATGCACCCTGTGGCGCCGAGGACAATCGTCCGCGGCCCGGCAGCCTTGGCGAGCAAGCGCATGAACTGCGCCGACTCGCAGCCTTCGCAGGTGCGGTGGCCGGAGGTGAAGTATTCCTCATAAGGGACCTTCTTGACTCCCTTAAAGGGCTCCAACTTTTGCGTTGGTTTTTCTTCTACGAAGGTGCTCATGGGTTCTCCATCCTTTCCCGCTCTGGGAGCGCGCCTTGCGGCGCGTCATCCACGCAGCCCGATCCATTGGGTCAGGGGCTGCGGCTTGCCGTTCGCTGCCTGGAAGGTGATATCCGCAATCTTCTCGACGTCGGCCACCGTCACTTCGCGTCCGCCGAGCCCGCACAGGAAATCCAGCACGGGAGGCCGGGTCTTGGCATGCGTGTACATGGCCGAGCGGAGTTCCGTGGCCACCACCCCGCTCAAGTCCGGTGAGCCGAACGACACGTCGCGGTCAATCACGCCGATGCCCCGGAAACGCTCGAGAGCCTTGGCGATTTCGGCGCCGGCAAACGGCCGGAACCAGCGCAGCCGCACGAAGCCCACCTTTTTGCCCTGGGCGCGGAGTTTGCGGATGGTCACCTCGACCGGAGTGGAGAGCGTGCCCATGCCGAAGAGCACGATTTCCGCGTCCTCGGTCATGTATTCCTCGAAGAACGGGTTGCCGTACTTGCGTCCGAAGACGCGCTCGAAGTCCGCATACACTTCTTTGAGCACGTCGCAGGCCCGCTCCGTCACCTCGTAATTCTGGCGGCGGATTTCCATGACCCAGTCCTCGTTGCACTGCGGGGCCACGGAGATGACGTTGTCGGGATGGAGCAGCAGGTTGCCGCGATTGTAGCGCGGCAGGAATTTCTTGACCTGCTCGGGCGTGGGGATATTCACCAGCGCCTGGGAGTGGGTGAGGAACGCGCCGTCGCAACTGATGGCCAGGGGCACAAAGATGCGCGGGTCTTCCGCGAACCGGTAGGCGATCAGAGCGGTGTCCAAGGCCTCCTGCCCGGAGTCCACCCACACCAGGTTCCAGCCGAGGTCGCGGACCGCGAGCGCGTCGTTGTGTTCGACGCCGAAGGCGCCGGGATCGTCCAGCGCGCGGTTGCCCACCAGAGCCACGATGGGCACGCGGAGCGCCGGGGAAACGGTGAGCGCCTCCATGGCGTACATCCATCCGACGCCGCTGGAGCCGCTGAAGACGCGCGCCCCGCACACGGAGGCGTGCTTCACGATTTCAAACTGGGAGTGTTCCCCATCCGCCACGATGAACTCGCAATCCATTTCGCCGTCGGCGATCAACTGGCTCATGTATTGCATCACCGTGTCGTACGGCCGGATGGGATAAGCGGTGACCACGTCCACGTTGGCCAGTTTGCAGGCGACTGCAATGGCTTCCGCTCCCGTAATCAGGGCTTCCTGTTCGTAGGTTTTCTTTTGTTCTGTGACAGGCACTGTCAGGGTTGCCATTGCAGTCTCCTTTTTCCGCCCTCAGCTCTTTTGCGCGATTTCCAGCGCCTGGGGCACCTGCTCCTGATACTGGCCGCGATACCGGAAGCCGTGGGTCCTCTCCTTGGCCGGCTCGGCGATGGTCGCCTGCAACCACTCGAGGTACGTGCACTTGTCCTTCTTGAAAGCCAGCCACTGGCTGCTGTTATCGGTGAAGTGGACTTCGTTGATCATGGTGATGCAGTTCTTGACGGGGCAAATGGCTTCGCAAATCCCGCAGCCACAGCAGGCTTCCAGGTTGGCGTCGTAGGTTCCGTCCGGGGTAACGTCAAAGGATCCGTCGGGGCAATTCAGCCAGCACAGGGTGCACTTGGTGCAGGTTTGGAAGTTCACCACCGGCCGCTCCGTGCGCGTGGTGTACTTCTGGAACCTCTCGTTGCGCGCCGGGCGGTATCCGCCGAGCTTGTTCGTTGCCGGGTCCGCGTACGGACCGCCCTGCGGCTGGCCCTTGATGGCCAGGCCGGAGTCCATCTGCTCCCACTTCGGCAGTTGGTAGTGGCGAAGCTCTTCGGGATTGCCCTGGCCGGGCTTGACGTCCACGGCGTTGAAGCGCTCGTAGGCGGTGCGGGCCGACGTGACTTTGAGCGCATCCTTCAGGTGGCTCGTGATGTAGTTTTCCACCGACTTCTGGCTCACCAGCTCCGGCGCCGCCTTGGCAATCGCGCCCAGGACGCGCACATCGGTGTGATCGTTCTTGTAGACCCACATGCCGGAGGAGCTGGCGATGCCCTTCACGATCCCCAGCTTGTAGGGCTGGTCGCGGCGATGGACGAGCTTGAGCAGCTCATCCACGGTCTGCGTGGAAGTGACGATCAGGGTTCCGCCGGGCTTGGTGGCGCGGTTCACCGCCTGCACGCCGTTCCAGGCCCAGGATTCGATGCCGCGGCACAGCGTGTCGTCGAGCACCACGGTCACGTCCACCTGTTCCGGCTCGTAATGCGCCATGCCCAGTTGCAGTGTTTCCTCGTCCGTGGCCACGATGGCAAAGCTTTTTGCCGGAATGCCGTTGCGCTCCGGGCTGTCCGAGTAACGCCCAAAGGAAATGCCCCACTTGCCTTCCTCGTGCGCCGCCAGGACGATTGCGCGGGAGATGTTCTTGGCGAGCGTCTTTTGGAAAACGCCTCGGTAAATCAGTTCGACCGCGAATAGCTGACCCATGGTGACCTCCAAATCTCTTGAGGCTTTTTCCCGAGGCTCATGCGTGCCTCGACTTCTCGCGAGAAGGCCTCTGACTCTCGCCTCCCGAAGCTTCGAAACCGAACCTTCGGGACCCCATACGCAAGCAGTCTCAGGCCGGGCAGCGAAACGGGGCAATGTCGCGGGTCACCTGGCGCTGTGATAGGGGTCACGGGAGGGATCTCCGGCCTGCGGCGGGCCTCCGATGGCGAGTGATGAGGGACGAGGGAGGAGCAGAAAACAACAAATCGCACTGCAACCACTATTTGGGACGAGAGTCGCGGTAGGAGACAGAAAGTACGCTTCGCTTGCTGAAGAGGAGAGATATCGAGGTATCGAAATATCGCGCCCCGGAGTTTGTAATTTGTTGATTCTGAAGGAGATCGTTTTTTGGAGGGAAGGAGGAGTTTGTAAGTTGAAGAAAACACTGGAGATCGATCGTGAGGGCGGCCACCCGTACGGCGGCAACAAGAATCCGCCGCCGAGGGCAGGCGCAAAGAAGCGCGCAGAGAAACGAGGGACAACAAAGCGAGCTTCGGGCGATGCGTGGCTCGGTTCATGGCGTTGTGGCCTGGGGCGGTTGCGGGGCGTCGGCGCCGACATCGGGTTCGGCGTCGGCTGCTGTGTCGGGGTCGGGAGCGGGGTACTCGAAGAGGAAGCGGGTGGCGCGGATTGCGCGGCTGAGGTCTTCCCGTTCGTCTTCATCGAGGGTGGCGGTGCCGATTTCCTTGGCGACTGCGGGAATGCTTTGGAGCAAGAGCCGGCAAATGTAGGCGATGAGATGGGCCTTGCGGGCGGAAATGCGATTATCGGCCACGAGGAGCAGCAGCCTGCCGAGGGTGAAATTGACGCCGGCGGCAGTGCGATAGTCCTGCAGAGGGCCGAGGAGATCTTCGAGGGTCGAATCGGAGGGCCCAGCGCCAATTCCCGCGGCGTGCGGGCTATCGGGGGGAAGGTCGGAGACGCCTTCGGGGCGCGCGTGGAAGAAGCAGTAGGTGGGGTGGTTGTGCATGCGGTCGCGGCGGCAGCGGCGTCCGGCGGGATCGCCGAAGTGACAGCGGCGGACCGAATCGAGCTGCTCCTTGGGGATGCGCCGCAGCAGATCGGAGCTTCCGGACGGGGGCCCCGGGTCGGGTGGTGGGGCATGTTGGATAGAAGGTCTGGCCGCCGCGGGGCCATGGCGTACGAGGTGAGCGAACTGGAGGAGAAGGTCCGCGGCGGGAGTCCCGGGTTCGGGGATTCCGTGGGGCCGTGCGGTGCAAGGTTTTGCTGGCTTGGTGGTCATGGCGAAATTCCTCGATCGGTCGGGCGTTGGACATCTAAGACTGGCACGCGGCCCTTACCGGGCCGACCAGTAGGACTGGCACGCGGCCCTTACCGGGCCGACCAAGGGTCCAGGATAGCGAGAGCGGTGCCTGGGGGGAACCCGGTATAAAATCGAAAAAAAGGGGATTTACTTACGCATGGAGCGAAAGGCGGTCCCAAGGAATGACCCGGCGGGCCTTAGATGTGCCCAGGAGAAATGCAGGGAAGGTATCCTGCACGAAGCCCTCAAAGGTCCCTCGGCGGGTAACCTCCCATAACGCCGTTTGTGGCTAGCGACGGGCTTTTGACCAGCGACTGGACCACTATGGAGTTAGCTTCGTCAGGGGTAGTACGCTAATCCTTGGCAGGAAAGGGTAGTGTCTCGAAATGACCAAGCGGCGCTTACGAATACGGTCCATCAATCCGCCGGATTCGCGCTTCCGGCTGCAAGTCCGCGGTTCCCCGATTGCGGGCTTGGGCGTGTTCGCGCGCGAGGTGATTCCTCCTCGAAGGCTTGTAATTGAATACGCGGGAGAGAGAGTCACCATTGCGGAGGCGCAGCGTCGCCATCGCAAGCGGGGCAAACCCGAGCGCATCTGCTTTGCATGGCTCAAGGGCAACTGGGTGGTCGACGGATGGAAGGGGAACGGCGCCCAATACGTCAATCACAGTTGCGACCCAAACCTTTATTCGTGCAAGCTGCGTGGCCACATTTTATTCTTCAGCGTCAGGCGAATTCGAGTGGGCGAAGAATTGACCATTGATTACAGGATCAGCCCTCGGAGCGGCAAGGTTCCGTGTCATTGCGGCTCGCCCCATTGCCGCGGCGTGATGAATCGTTCTGCCAGGCGGCGCCGCCGCAGTGGGCGGCCGGAATGACCGAGGTTGGCGTCGCGCACACTTAAGGGGGGTTCCCAGCCCGTGGAGAAAATTACCTTCGGGGGGGGAATATTCCCCTCCGAAGCCCTTGTGAAGATCTTGCTCGGGGTTCCAGGTCCCTAAGCCCTTTATTTCTGGCTAGGCGAGCGGAAGGAGGCGGCCATGGGATTGGCACTCGGCGTGCCATATACTTCCATAGCCCACATGGGCACATCTCGAGGATGGAGGCAGCTCAAATGGCAAAGAAGAAACTGAAGAAGGGCAAGAAATTGCACGGGACCAAGACACTCCTCAAGCTGAAGGCTTTCTGACCTTATCTGGCCACTGGAAGGGAAAGGTCCTCTTGAAGGGCTGCTGGCAACGGCAGCCCTTCTCCATTTCTCGTTGTCCGCGCGCCGTGTGGCTGCGCTCACCGCCTCCCGCGGCTACCAAGCCTGTGACTTAAACCAGCACGGCCCGGGGCGGGGCCGCATACAACGGTGCCTACCAACCCCTTTTCCCCGAGCACCCAGCAGGGCGTGGCCGCGCGGCAGCGACGGCCTGCTGCGTAACTTCCCACAACGCCGTTTGTGGACCGTGGGGGAGCAGGTCCTGTCGGTCGAATCATCATTCCCAATCTTGTATGCGGTACCTATGACGGTCTTGCGTAGTCGGATTTTGCTGCGCGGGCCCGGCATCCGGCTCAGCGATTCGCATTCGCCGGCGGACCACGTTAGAATGGCGCCCATGCCGGCTGAGTCCTTCCAGGTAGCAGGGCGTGCTGGAGCGAACGCGGGTTTCCACATCCTCACCGTGAGGGGCGCCATCACGTCTTTGACTTCGCCCGCATTCCTAGAAGCCGCTCTCGCCGCCTCCGCGCGGGTGTTGATCATCGACCTGAGCGAAGCGCCTTCGGTCGACTCCATGGCAGTCGGCGCGCTCGTACGCGTGTTCGTCTCCCGCAACAAATCCGGCCGCAAGCTCGCGCTCGTCGGGCTGAATCACCGTGTGATCAACGTGCTGAAAATTACCGGCGTCGACCTGCTGTTCGAGACTTACCCGACGGTCCCTGAAGCCGAATCCGCGTTGAGTTGATCTGTTCCGTTTTCGTAGCAGCCAAGCGACATGGCCGCGGAGGCAGTCATTCCTTCCAACCAATCTGCCGGTTCAGCGCCACCGTAACCGGGACATCGCAGTTTCGTGCCGCGCCTAGCGGAAACCGCTGAACATCACCACGTCGGCGGCGTTATAGCGCGCTCGCGTGATGGCGATCTTCTTCCCATCGCGCGACCAGGCATAGGCCATGATCAACGAGGGCTCCGTATTGAAGTGCGTCAACTGTACCGGCGACCCTCCGCTGCGCGGCTTCATGTACAGGTGCTGCGCGCTGCCCACGGTGTGCAGATAGGTAAGCCCGCGCCCATCCGGCGTCCAACCGAGACTTCCGTTGTCCGGAGGCGCCTCGAGTTCCTCCACCGGCGCGCCCCCTTCCAGCTTTTGCACGATGAGCTTCGATTTTGCGCCCGCGCCTTGCCCTTCGACCTTCCCGTAGGCGACGAATGAGCCATCGGGAGAAATGGACGGCGACCCCAGGTTCCCGTGGGCTAGTTCGATGGGTGTGCCTCCATCAATGGGCACCTTGAAAATATGCCCCATGTTATCGCTCGCGATGGATCCGTTGTATACCACCCACTTACCATCCGGCGTACAGGAAGAAGACGCTTCGCCTTTCCCATAGGTGAGCTGTTTGAGCTCGCCCGTGGCGATATTGAGTCGCCAGAGGTTCACGGTGTTCTTCTCAGAGATTATGGCTACGATCATCCCCTCACCCGGGCCGCAGCTTCTCGGGTTGAAGGCTAAATGAGTGTTCTCCAGCAGTCGCACCCGGCCGCTGCCGTCTGCGCCGGTGACAAAGATTTGGAATGCCCTGTCTTCTTGCAGCAGTTTGCCGGATGCCATCCAGGACAGGCCTTGGTACCCGGCCGTTAGTTCGCTCGAGATTGGCGCCAGCTTCCATTCGATCTTGTCATTCAGAACGGATGGAGAATCTCCTGCATAAATGGTCGACGAAGGGTGTTCCTGGGTCGTGACGAATGATTTGCCGTCAGCCGTCACGCTCAGTGACAAGTATTGGTTCAAGTCGTTGGTGATCTTGAATGGTTCTCCCGTCGGGTAAGGCTGAAACCAGATCTGCCACCGTAGACCAGTGGACTTTTCGGCGCCCGCAAACAGCAATCCGGAAGCATCGGGCAGCCAGGCGACCGCCGGAATCAGCATGTCGTTTGGAAAGTTCTTCACCAGTTTGCCGTCCGGCGTGAGCACCCGGATGGAACCAAGTGCGTTCCCTCCCAGTTCGATCACGCTCACGGCGATGTATTCGCCGGAAGCCGACCATGAGGGATCGCTCGTAAAATTACTGCTTCCTGATTGGATTTGCGATATTACCCGCTCCCCGCTTCCGTCTGCATTTGCGATTAGAAGCTGAGATTCGCCTTTCTCGGAAAT
>DATEQM010000087.1:0-31181 GCA_035272605.1 Candidatus Acidiferrales bacterium
CAGAAGGCATGCCGGGCGCCACCTGCCCGCAATCGGGTGGAAAAACACAGACGCCAACAACAACTTGGCTCTTGCTGCCTAACCAAAAGTTAGCGTAGCACGTTCCGCCGCGTGAGCCCGCGCGCGCGGGCCGGAGCGTAACCTAGCGGGATGGCCTGCTCCTTTCGGCCCGTAAGGAGCGGGCGAGATCCATCGGGCTAGCCGGACGCGTTTCTTGCCCGTTCTGAGCGCGCACCTGCGAAACCGCAAACCGCCATTGGCGGCAAGCGAAGGGAACGGGCTAAGCATGTAGTCTTCTGGTGGCAAGGCTTTTCGGACGGGGGTTCAACTCCCCCCGCCTCCAAGCTTTAACCTTTATGTTTTGGTGTACTTGCGGCCAAGTGGATCCTTAAATTCACTTCTGAGCCGGGGATCATCCGGGCTCAGCCTCCGTTCATCCTATTTGGTTGATTTTATCGAACGGGCGCTGGCCAGTGTGGCTGAGTAAGTATCCGAACAGTGGCACCGGTCAAGCAGACATCTGAAACTTCCCAGATCGGCACTTCTGGCTGGGATCGTTTCCGAGCACGCCGCCGCTTGGGCGGTGCCATGACGAGCGCGGCTAACACTGTGCGGCGAGGGCCGAAGCTAGAGCTTAGTACATCCCGCCCATCCCACCGCCGTGTCCAGCGCCTGCCATGACCGCATCTTCCTCTTCCCGAATATCGGCGACTAACGCTTCCGTGGTGAGCATCAAGGCAGCGATGGAGGCGGCGTTCTGCAACGCCAGTCGAGTGACCTTTGCAGGATCAATTATGCCCGCTTTAACCAGGTCGCCGAACTCACCCGTTTCCGCGTCGAAGCCGAAACTGTCGTCCTTCGACTCCCGCACGCGCCCAACAATTAACGCGCCCTCGTGTCCGGCGTTTTGAGCGATCTGACGCATGGGCTCCTCCAGGGCACGCGTGACGATTTTCACTCCGATGGCCTCGTCCCCCTCGAGCTTCAACTTTTCGAGCGCGGGAATGCAACGAACGAGCACCACACCTCCGCCGGGTACGATGCCTTCCTCGACTGCTGCTCGTGTGGCATGCATGGCGTCCTCGACGCGAGCTTTTTTCTCCTTCAACTCGGTCTCGGTGGCCGCGCCTACCTTGATCACTGCGACGCCACCCACCAGCTTTGCCAGCCGCTCCTGCAGCTTCTCACGGTCGTAGTCCGAAGCGGAGTCCTCCACCTGGGCGCGGAGCTGCTTGATGCGGCCTTCGATGTCGCTCTTCTTGCCTGCGCCCTGAATGATTGTGGTGTTGTCCTTATCGATGGTGATCTTTTTCGCGCGGCCCAGATCCTCCATTTTTACGTTTTCGAGGTTGATTCCCAGGTCTTCGGTGATGGCTTTGCCTCCGGTCAGGATGGCAATGTCTTCCAGCATGGCTTTGCGCCGGTCGCCGAAGCCCGGCGCCTTGACGGCGGCGCACTGAAGCGTGCCGCGCAGTTTGTTCACCACCAGGGTCGCCAGAGCCTCGCCCTCAACGTCCTCGGCGATGATCAACAGCGGCTGCTTTGTGCTGGCGTTGCGCTCGAGTATGGGAAGCAGGTCCTTCATGGAGCTGATCTTCTTCTCGTAAATCAGGATCTGGACGTCCTCGAGCACGCACTCCATGCGCGCCGGGTCGGTGACGAAATAAGCAGAAAGGTAGCCGCGGTCGAACTGCATCCCTTCGACCACCTCCAGCGTGGTCTCCATAGTGCGGGATTCCTCGACGGTGATGACGCCGTCCTTGCCGACCTTCTTCATGGCCTCGGCAATCAGGCTGCCCACCTGCTTGTCGGTGTTGGCGCTGATGGTGCCGACCTGAGCGATCATGTCGCCCTTGACCTCGCGGGAAAGCTTTTTGATCTCCGCCACGGCGACTTCGACAGCGTGATCGATGCCGCGCTTGAGTGCCATGGGGCTGGCGCCGGCAGCCACGGTTCGCACGCCCTCCCGAAAGATGGCTTGCGCCAGAACCGTGGCGGTCGTGGTGCCGTCGCCGGCCACGTCGGAGGTCTTCGATGCGACCTCGCGCACCATTTGCGCGCCCATGTTTTCGAGCGGATCCTGGAGCACGATTTCTTTTGCCACGGTCACGCCGTCCTTGGTGATCACCGGCGCGCCGAACTTCTTCTCGATCACCGCATTGCGGCCCTTGGGGCCGAGCGTGATCTTGACCGTGTCGGCCAGAATATTTACACCGCGCAAAATCGCTTGCCGTGAACCCTCACCCGTTACAATTTGTTTTGCCATTGGAGTTCACCCTCCCGGGTGAATAAATTTCCCTGCTCGTCGAAAACTTCGAAATCTGGGACGGCTACTTCTTGCCGGAGGCCGCCTTGGCTGCCCCACTGAGCCTGGCGAGGATTTCCTCCTCGCGGAGGATCAGGTAGTCCTGGTCGTCGATCCGGATGTCGCTGCCCGTGTACTTGCCGAACAAAATGCGGTCTCCCACCTTCACATCCACGGGGATGCGCTGGCCTTTTTCGAGCTTGCCGGCTCCCACAGCCATTACTTCGCCCTCTTGGGGCTTCTCCTTGGCCGTGTCCGGGATGATGATCCCACCCCGGATGGACTCTTTCTCTTCCCATCGCCTCACCAGAACGCGGTCATGGAGCGGCGTGATTTGTAGTGTCATCTTCGTATCCTCCGTCCGATCCTTCAGTTCATTTTTCGACGCTGCCAGCTCGCGGTTGCGCCCTGTCGGCTTCATGGGTGGAACGTCTTCAAGTTCTTTACGCGCGACGCTTCCAGGTCATCGGCTTCCTTTTTCACCCGGTCGGCTTCTCTTTGCGGAGCGCCTTGCTGCTCGAGCTGGAAAGCGGCGCGGGATGCGGCCTCGGCTTCGGCATCCACCTCTTTTGTGAACATGACCAGCCCAAAGGCGCTGGAGAAGGAGGACCGGAAGAGATTGACCGAGTATCGCGAGTCCTCCCAGCGATCCATGACCTTCTCCGTCGTGGGGTAGCCGTCCGTGGGAATACCGATTCTGACGTCCGGCGTAGTCGGGGTTCCGTATTTCGCGGAGATGGCGCGCGCCATATCTTCGGGTGACATGCCTTGCGTGGCGGTGTCATCGTAGGTCACGAAAATCTTGTAGAGCTTGCCATCGTAGAAGGAGAACAGAATCTCGCGAATCGCCTCCGCCTGGGGCGGGTATCCGGAAAGCCGCGGCCACCACCTCAATTCCTCAATCAGCGCGGGAAGCTGATGGACCACTTTCACATCGGCCGGACTGGCGCCAATCTGCTTGGAAAGATCGGCCAAACTCACTCCCAGCGTAAAGCTGCGGTATTTGGAAAGGTCCTGCCCGTGGAGCAACGGGACGGAAAGCAGGAGCATGATGAGAGAGGTGATTGCAGGGCGCATAAGTTTCATTTGAACATCTCCTTCAAACATCCAAAGATTGCGGATTCAGGCTGTCGCCCTGGCCGCCTGATCATTTGTATCTGACTCCGTTCCGTGGCCCTGACGCGCCTTATCCTTTGGTTCCGGAGGTAGCCAATTTTGGTCGGTGCCGCCCGGATGGTCTATGGCCCTGAACCGCACCGGGCTCTGCTGGATGTGTCGGGATTGTGCGGAGACAGTTAGATAGCCAACTCCCAGGAAACGCTTCGACGACTCGGCGGCCACTCGCACGATTGCCAGCGAATTGCATGCTCCTGATTTGAGCTCCGCCAGGATTCGCTCGATTGCCCTGTGGACCATCTTCTCTTTGTCGATACCGAAGACAGTCGCATTCGATTCGCCGGCTTGGCAGAAGAAGGTCCATCCCGCTTCGCGGATTTTGCGGTCCAATCCGTACCCATCGAGATGTTTCACTAATCTCCAGCCCGGCACGCAGGACTCACTCTCGAAGCGCAGGGTTCGCGGTAGGGGTGTGCCTTCCTTGATCAAGATCGCGCCTGCTTGAATCGATTCCTGCATTTGGACTCTCCTCGGCAATGACCGTGGCGCGCTGTTTGAAAGCCAGAAGGAGCAGGATGGCGCCCCCGCAAACCCAAAAATACAGCAGCATTTGGCCGTTCCCGGAGGGGCGCCATGACACCACCAGGACCAGCGCTGCAAGGGAAAACCACGTCGCAATCCTGGTGCCCATGGCCGACGCCGTTTCTCCGTTTAGTTTCCCCTTCGCAGGAAAAGTGAGGGGCGAGCGTGGCCCGCCCCTCACCCAACGAAAGGAACGGCCGGCCCTAGGCGGTTACTGCGACGGCGATCTTGTGGAACGTCGAGTTGGAAACCTCGTAGGTTTCCACTTGAGGAGTTCCATCCACCACTCTCGCCAGGATCTTCGTCACTTCGGGATAGGACCCGCGGTTGTAGGCTTCCGCGTTCTCTACCTTGTCCCACAAACTGATTCCGAACGCTTCCTTCCCGCCGGGAGCAACGAACGAGATTTCGTCCTGAAACCCGTTCTGCTTTCGAAGCAGGGGGATGATTTCCTTCTCCAGCCTCTGGGTGAATTCCACTGTGCTATTGGGCTTCAAGTGCATGGAGACTCTGCGTGCAAACATGTCAACCTCCTTGGTTGTCATGGCCAAGGGCCGATTTAAGATAACCCGCTTTAGTTTAGATTACCGTACGACTCCCTCAGTCCATTAACCACAGTAGGTGAATTAACTTGACCTGTCAAGTAGAATCTGGGACCATCTCCTAGGTTAATCCGTCGAGTTAAGTAGCCTGGAGGGGCCTTGTGGACGTTTGCCTGGTGATTAAACGCCGACTGGAAGAATTGGGGCTGGGGCAGAAAGATCTAGCGACCGCCGCCCAGGTCACGGAGTCCTATATTTCCCAGCTTTTGACTCGCAAGAAACTGCCCCCAGCGCCCGAACGCACGGATATTTACGAGAAAATGGCCAAGTTTTTGAAGCTCCCGGGCGATCGGCTTGCCAGGCTGGCCGAGCTGCAGCGTAAGGAAGAATTGAAGATAGATTTGGGGGGCCCGCCCGCTCCCATGTTTGCAGAAGTTCGAGAGTTGATTCTCCGCAAGTGCGCACCGGACAGGGAAAAACAGGTTCAAGCAATTTTTGAGAAGCAGCCCTTCGGCGAGCTCGAACGCCTTGTCACGCAAAAGCTCCTGGACGTGATCAAGAAGGTCGCCAAAGACGAATTGAAGAGTGAAAACTGGCTGCACTTGGTGGCTCGACTCGCCAGCCGAAGCTATGAACAAATGCGGGTTACCCTCCTTGAGTTCCTGGACACGGATGTCTTTAGTTTGTCGCCTGAAAACTGTGTCTCCTTCCTGGATCCACTGATTGAATCCTGGGACATCGATCTAACGACTTTCGGCATGGAAATTGTTCTGAATCGGAGAGTAGCGTCGGGGGAACCTAGGAGATTTGAGTTCGTCGAAAAGGGACCTGGCCAACCAGAGGTAGAACCGGGGTTCAAAGAATTCCTTGCTGATCGTTCCCTCAGCGGGACCGCCACCACGGAAGAAATGGAGCTGCTCAGGAATCTAAGGTTCAACGGAAAACGTCCTACTTCACTTTATTATTACCGGGAATTGCAAAGCCTCAGAGACCCGCTCCATTTTCGTGCGGAAAATCGATCGTAGATGCAGAATTTCGGACGAAATGAGGGTTAACGACGCCCCAATAACCTAGCCAGCAGACCGAGAATTCTGAGCCGACGGGGGGCCTTGGCCTGCCGTCGGCGGTTCGCTGATCTTATTTAGGCTCACATTTAAGCAATGAGGTGCCAGCCGATCAACTTTCAAGGGTTCGGGATAATTCTGCAAATGGCCCAGCTTCTTTCATGGCCACGAAAAGACCCCGTCTCGGTTCAAGCGCCGCTGTGGTCCGAGACCCTGCACCAATGCTCGGGGACGAACGAGTGGCTGTGCCGTCTGGGAGCAGCAGTCGGGCGGGGGTTCGGCTCCTCCCGGGCTACGACGTAACACGCGCATCGCCTCGAGCAGGATCATCTGCCGGGCAATCCACCGGCTCTTTGGAACTGCTTCTGGTGGGCCTATTGGAACAAATCCGCGCCGGCCTTGGCGCACTGCCCGTCCTGCGCGCTGGTGCCGCCGGAGACGCCGATGGCGCCGACGATCTTTCCGTCCTGCACCAGCGGGTAGCCGCCATCTACCGGCACGGCGCCTTGCAGCCGGAGGATACGCAAGCCTTCGCCGCCCGCGGCGAGCGCGTCCTGGAGCGCCTTGGTGGGCCGCTTGTAGAGAGCGGCTCCGCGCGCCTTGTCCACGGCCACCAGTGCGCCCGCGTTTTGCGTGCCGTCCATTTTCTCGAAATAAATCAGGGTTCCATCGGGATTGACGATGGCCACGGCCATCGCCCAATTGTTCTTCCGCGCTTCCGCGAGCGCCGCCGCAGCGGCCTTCTTCGCATTCTCCAGGCTTATGGGCGCCCCGTAGAAAGTGATGGGTGACGGTGCTGACATGATGGCTTCTCCCTTCGAAAATCGTCCCGCACACTCCTCGCCCGGCGAGCGTGCGCGGCACGGTTGCGGTGGAATCAGGGGCTCGGCCCGCGTCCTGCCCGGAGAGCCTCGAGATTCCGGAACAGTCCGCGGATTATGGTCTGGGCCGGAGCGGATGGCAAGCCGCGCCGCGCCGGCACTAACACGGCACGGCGACCTCAACGCACTCGCGGCAGCGATACGAAAGGGCGGGGTTCCCCCGCATCCAAGCCAGACGGCAAGCGGCACAGCGCTCCGGCGAAGTCCTCTCGCAATCCGCGCAGATCTCGTCCATGGGCAGCGGGAACTCGCTGAGATAATCAGAGAAGGTCACCGCGCGATGACACGAGCTGCATTCCACCGCAGCCATCAGCGCCTCCGGTTTTAACAGGGAAGGATTGATCTCGCGTTTTCTCGCGTAGAGATGCAGCACGCGCTCGGCGATGTGTTCCGCAGTGAGCCCGATGGCCTGCACCAGCTCCCAGGGCTTGCCGGAAAGCCCAAAGCGGTCTTCCACTCCGATCATGTCCAGCAAAAGGGGATGGGCACAATCCTCCCTCTCGCGGAGTATGGCTCCCGCGATCAGATTCCCGAAGCCGCCTTTCTGATGCTCTTCCACGGTCAGCACGAGCCGGGTTGCGGCGGCGGCGGCCACCAGCGCTGGCGCATCCAGTGGCTTGATGGTGTGGACGTTGAGCACGCGCGTTTCGATCCCGTAGTCCTCCTTGAGCAGCCACGCGGCGCGCATGGCTTCCGGCACCATCGGACCGCAGGCCACGATGGCTGCATCCTCCTCCTCGCTGTGGTAGTCCGTGGACAGCACCGTTTCAAAGGCCTCGATGAATTGCGGCTTCTCCCCGCGATAGCGGATCACGTTTGCCACGCCGAATTCGTAGGGCGTGTGCGGCGTGGTGACCACGGGCGTGGCTTCCCGGGCAAATCGCAGGTAGGCAGGCCCATCCAGTTCCAGGAGGCAGTAACGCGTCGCCTTTTCCGTCTCGACTGAATCGCAGGGCACTTCCAGGTGCATGTTCGGGAGGATGCTCATCAGCGAGATTTCTTCAAGCGATTGATGCGTGGCGCCATCCGGGCCCACGGAGATGCCTCCGTGGGCGCCGGCGATCTTCACGTTCAGATTGTTGTAGCAGACGGTGGTGCGCAGTTGGTCCCAGGCGCGGCCGGATGCGAACACGCCGTAGGTGCCGGTGACCGGAATCAGCCCCTCCCGAGCCAGGCCGCTCGCCACACCCATCATGTTCTGCTCGGCGATGCCGACGCTGATCACTCTGGCCAACCGCTCGGGATGCTTCGCTTCGAAATCGGAGATGCGGATGGAGCCGGAAATGTCCGCATGAATGGTGCACACCCGCTCATCTGCGCCGGCAGCTTCCAATGCGCGCCCAAACCCCATGCGGGTCGGATCCATGGCCACTTTCATGGTGTCCCGCGCATTCCACCAGTAGTTGCGGCCGGGAAGCGGGAGCTGACGCCGGGTTTCCTCGGTGACGCGCCGGGCACTCTCTTCGGCGCTGGCCAGCATGCGATCAATGCGCTCCCTCGGAACCGCCGGCATGGCCAGTTCGGCCATGGCCTTTTCAAATTGCTCGCGATTGGGCGCCACCCCGTGCCAGCTCGCCTGGTTCTCCATGAAGGAGACGCCTTTGCCCTTCACGGTGTGCGAGATGATAACCGTGGGACTCCCTGTTTGGATCGCCGCGGCATCAAAAGCGCGGAGAATCTGATCGAGGTTGTGACCGTCAATCTCGATCACGTTCCAGCCGAAGGTCGCGTATTTTGCGCCGATCGGCTCGATCCCCATCACGTCCTGCACCCAGCCGTCGATTTGCAGGCGGTTCTGGTCCACGATGCCGCACAGATTGTCCAGCCGGTAATGGCCTGCCGCCATGGCCGCTTCCCAGATGCTTCCCTCCTGCTGTTCTCCGTCGCCCATGATGCAATACACGCGATGCGGATCCCCGCGGCGCTTTGCGGCCAGCGCGCTGCCCACGGCCACGCTCAATCCCTGGCCCAGGGAGCCGCTGGAGATCTCCACTCCGGGCACCTTCATCCGGTTCGGATGGCCTTCGAAGGGCGACCCCAATTGCCGCAGCGTGACGGTATCCTCCAGAGGAAAGTAGCCGGCGCGGCCCAAAGCGACGTAAAGCGCGGGCGCCTTGTGGCCCGCCGACCAGAACACGCGGTCCCGTCCCGGCCATGAAGGCTCGGCCGGGTCCTGGTTGAGCACGTTCAAGTAGAGGGCTGCGGCGATATCCATAATGGAGAGGGAGCCGCCCGGATGTCCGGAGCCGGCGGCGAAAATATCCGTGATCACCATGGCGCGCATCTCCTGCGCGGCCAGGCGAAGTTCCTCAACACCCAGGCGGGGACCACGCTGCTCACGAATGGAGTTCATGGCGTTCCTCCTGCGACCCACAATGGGCTGAAATTCCACATGCTGACTGGGGCGGGGCTACCGGAACCGCTGCTATGGGCGTGTCGCGCACGGATAACTCAACTGTTTGGAGCAAGGCTCGTCCCGGGAAGTGTGCAAAGTCTGTGATGGTCATCACAGCGAGGTGTGGTCAACGACGCCGGTCGGCCCGGTGCCGGACGCCAAGTGTTAGGTAACAGGAACGTTGCGCGGAGCAAGGCGCAGGCCAGGTTACGGTGCCAATTTCATGTCGCGGTTTGAGGAAGAATGCTTTAGGATAGCGGACCCGAAGCACCAGAGGATGGCCGCGAACAGTTGCGGCGAGGCAGACGCGACACGATGAACCATCGAGCCCACCCACAGGCAACCGCAGGGACATTCCGGATGCGAGTTGCGGGACTTGCTGGGCTGCTGGTGGGCGGCCTCCTGGCCGCAGGCTTGTGCTACGGCGCGGCCGCGGACCCCTCCCCGATTCCCACCATGTTCAGGCCGGAGTCGACCCCCGCCGCATCCATACACCGGCTGTCACTGTTTGTGCTCGCGATCTCAGGAATCATCTTTGTGTGCGTCTTCTGGCTCTTGGTCTACTCCGTCGTCAAATTCCGCAAACGGAGTGATGACGACGGCAGCGAGCCTCCGCAGGTCTACGGCAGCAACCCGCTGGAACTTGCCTGGACCGTGATTCCCGGGCTCATCGTCCTCGTGTTGTTCCTGGCCACTGCCCGGGTCATTCACGCCATCCAGGATGCGCCCCGGCCGGAAAGCGCGGTGGAAGTCACCGTGATCGGACATCAATTCTGGTGGGAGTTCCGCTACCCGGGGCTGGGTGTGGTTACGGCCAACGAGCTGCACGTTCCCGTAAGCGACCCGGCGCACCCCACACCCACTTTTCTGACTCTGCTCTCCGCCGATACCGACCACAGCTTCTGGATTCCGGAATTGAACGGAAAAACGGACTTGATTCCGAACCGCATCAATCACATGTGGATCGATCCTCATCGGGAGGGCGTGTATCTCGGGCAATGCGCGCAGTATTGCGGGGTCCAGCACGCCAAGATGCTGCTGCGCGTTTACGTGGACTCGCGCGAAGACTTTGAGCGCTGGGTCGAGCAGGAAAAGAAACCAGCGGAGAGAAACGATGCGGTGAGCGCGGGCCGCCGGGTTTTTGAGACCACGGCGTGTATTAATTGCCACGCCGTTTCCGGGACCGTGGCCGATGGGCTCTTTGGTCCCGATCTGACCCACTTGATGAGCCGCGAAACCATCGCCTCGGGCGCGGCCCTGAATACGCGCGAGAATCTCCGTCTCTGGATTCATGATCCCGACGCCTTCAAGCCGGGCTCTCTCATGCCGGCGATGAACCTGAACGACCAGGATTTGGACGCGCTGGTGGCCTACCTGGAGTCGCTCCGATGAGGACGGCGGGATAAATTCATGGCTTCCGAATCCATCGCGCTTCCCAGGGCCACGGAGTCCACGCGGGGAATCACCGAGAGGCTTCACGAGTGGGTGGTCACCGTTGATCACAAGAAGATCGGCTTGATGTACATCCTCTACGCGCTGGTGTTTCTAGTGATTGGCGGCATTGAAGCGACGATCATCCGGATCCAGCTCATCATTCCCCATAACAACTTCGTTTCTCCGCAGGTTTTCAATCGCATGATGACCATGCATGGCACGACCATGATTTTCTTCGTGGCCATGCCCATCCTTTTCGGCTTCGGCAATTATCTGGTGCCCCTGATGATCGGCGCCCGCGACATGGCCTTTCCCCGGCTGAACGCCTTCAGCTTCTGGCTGATGGCGTTCGGTGGCTTGCTGCTTTACTTCAGCTTTATCGGTGGAACGGGGCTGTACGGTGCCGGGAGCGCTCCCGACGTGGGCTGGTGGGCGTACGCGCCGCTCACCTCGCGCGCGTTTTCCAAAGGACACAGCACGGACTTCTGGACCCTCGCTGTGCTCGTCTCCGGTTTCGGAAGCATCGGAACGGCCGTCAACTTCATCGCCACGATCATCTCCATGCGTTGTCCAGGAATGACGCTAGGCAAAATGCCGCTGCTCGCGTGGATGAATCTGGTGATGGCGGGACTGGTGCTGCTGGCCATCTCGCCTCTCACGGCCGCGCAGGCCATGTTGATGCTCGATCGCTATGTGGGGGCGCACTTTTTCGACACGCAGGCGGGCGGTTCCGCGGCCATCTGGATGCACTTCTTCTGGATTTTCGGCCATCCGGAGGTGTACGTCCTGATCATTCCCTGCTTTGCATTCGTCTCGGAAATTGTCCCGGTTTTCTCCCGGAAGCCGATCTTCGGTTACCCGGTAATGGTCGGCGCCACGGTGGCCATCGGTTTCGTGAGCATGACCGTGTGGGCGCACCACATGTTCACCATCGGCATGACTTCGTACGCGAACGCCTTCTTCACCTTCTCCACGATGGTCGTGGGCATCCCGACGGGAATCAAAATCTTCAATTGGATCGGGACCATGTGGGGCGGGAAAATTCTGTTGAAGGCGCCCATGCTTTTCTGCATCGCCTTCATCTTCCAGTTCCTCATCGCCGGGCTGACCGGCATCATGCTGGCGGCGGCGCCGTTTGACTGGCAGCTCGGCAATTCCTACTTTGTCGTAGCGCATTTCCATTACGTGATCGTGGGCGGAATCCTGTTCGCGCTGTTCGGCGCCTTCTACTATTGGTTCCCCAAGATGTCCGGCCGGATGTACAACGAAGGGCTGGCCAAACTGCATTTCTGGACGTTTTTCATCGGCTTCCACCTGACCTTTGACCTCATGCACATCCCCGGAATGCTGGGCATGCCGCGCCGCATATACACGTATGAACCCGGCCGCGGCTGGGATTTCTGGAATTTTCTCATCACCATCGGCGTGTTCTTCCAGATCGCGGGCGTGCTCGTGTTTGTGGCCAACCTGGGGTGGTCGCTGTGGAAGGGGCGGACCGCAGGGAACGATCCCTGGGATGCCTGGACGCTGGAATGGGCAACGAGTTCGCCGCCGCCGGACTACAATTTCGCCTCCATTCCCACCGTGCGGAGCCGGCGGCCTCTCTGGGACCTGAAGCATCCAGAGGACCCCGATTGGAAATACGAATAACGAGGAGATGCTTCCTTGCACGATACATCCATAGCGGCGGCATCGGCTGAGCCACAGTGGGTCCTGCCCTCACGCGGGCCCGTGGCGATGTATAGCTTGATCCTCGCCGAATCCGCAATCTTCACGATTTTCGTGGTCGCTTACCTTTTCTATATCGGGAAGAATCTGACGGGCCCGTACCCCAATGACGTGCTGGAGCTGCCCATCTTCGCCACGATCTGCCTGCTCTCGAGCAGTGGCACCATCCATTTTGCGATCCCGGCATTGCGCCGAGGAAACACCAGAGCCTTCGGGACCTGGTGGTTCGCTACCCTGGCGCTAGGGAGCATCTTCCTGTTCGAGACCGGCCGCGAGTGGCATTACCTGATTTATGAGAAGGGCCTGACCATCAGCACCAATCTTTTCGGCACGACCTATTATTCGCTGGTGGGACTCCACGCCTTCCATGTGACCGTGGGCCTGATCATGCTCGCTCTGGGCATGATCTTCACGCTGCTGGGAAAGGTGCGGCAGGAGCACGCCGAACGCGCTGAGGTATTTTCCCTGTATTGGCACTTCGTGGATGCGGTCTGGGTGGTGGTTTTCACCGTGGTCTACATCGTCGGCCGATGAGGAAAACGGATTCCCATGACGCCTGCTGATACCCACCAGGAGACGGCGAAGACGACGCCGGGCGGCGTGACTCTGCCGGCGCCGACAGCGTGGCCGATCGTGCTGGCCTTCGGTATGACGTTGCTCTTCGCCGGAATGGTCACCAGCGCTTCGGTCAGCATCCTCGGCGCAGCTCTCATTTTGGCCGGCTGTGCAGGCTGGTTCGCCGATGTCCTCCCGCACGAAAGACATCACGTCGTTCCCGTCGAAGAAGAAACCATCATCATCGCCACACCTCGCCACCAAGTGGCACGCTTGCCCCTCGCGCCGGACCTTCCTCGGGCCCTACTTCCGCTCGAGCTGTATCCCATCTCGGCAGGAATCAAGGGAGGGCTGGCCGGCAGCGTGGGCATGGCGGTGATGGCTTGCACCTACGGCATTCTGACGCAATCCAGCATCTGGTATCCCATCAATCTGCTGGCCGCGTCGGCGGAGCTACCAGGGCTGCAGCTGAATCCCGTGTCTCTGAGGGCGTTCCATTTGGACGCTTTTCTGCTGGCGAGTGCCCTCCATCTGGTCACTTCCCTACTCGTGGGTCTCCTCTACGGCGCCATGCTGCCGATGTTCCCGCGCCGGCCGATTCTGCTGGGCGGAGTGATCGCCCCAGTACTCTGGACTGGATTGCTCTACAGCGTTCTGGAATTGGTCAATCCGGTGCTCGAGGAACACATTGATTGGCGGTGGTTCGCCGCTTCGCAATGCGCCTTCGGCGTACTGGCCGGCCTCGTGGTGCTGCGCCAGAATCCTGTGCGCACGCGCCAACTGATGCCGTTCTCGGTGCTCGCAGGAATCGAGGCGCCGGGAGCGATGCATGAAAAGGGAGAAGAGGACGGACAGCGATGAGCGTTCGCTGGCTGATTCCCGGAATCCTGGGGCTGGCCGCGCTGGCTCTCTCGGCTTGCAACAGCGCGCCCGGCCGGCCGACCGCGGCGGACGTTCCGATCGCTCCCGACCAGGTTGCTGATTTCGATGCTCTCTTCTCTACAAACTGCGCCGGCTGCCACGGGCCGAATGCAAGGGGTGGGGCGGCCCTGGCTTTGGCAGATCCCGTTTACCTGGCCATCGTGGACGATGCTACCCTCCGGCGCGTCGCCAGCAATGGAATTCCCGGAACGTCCATGACTGCATTCGCGCAGAGTGCGGGTGGCATGCTCACTGAAAAACAGATTGACATCATTGTCAGCGGAATTCGGTCGCGTTGGGCGAAGCCGGACATTTTGCGCGGCGCCAATCCGCCGCCCTATTCCGCTCCAGAGGCCGGCAATCCCACGCGTGGAGCAGACGTCTACGCCGCCTACTGTTCTTCCTGCCATGGCCCCAGCGGCAAAGGAGGACCGAAAGCGAGCTCGATCGTAGACGGATCGTTCCTGGCTCTGCTCACCGACCAGGAACTCCGGACGATGGTGATTGTTGGACGTCCCGAGCTGGGAGCCCCGGACTGGCGAGGCAACGTGCCGGGGAAACCCATGTCGCCGCAGGAAATCTCCGATGTGGTGGCCTGGCTTGCCGCGCAGCGGGCTCCATTCCCAGGCCAGCCTTATCCGAGCGCAGCTAAACCGACGGGAGAAAGCCGATGAGTTCACCGGGCGATGGCGATGTGAGCAGGCGGGCTCTCCTCATGAAACTCGGCATTGTGTTCAACGGCATCGTGGCGGCAATTCTGGCCGTTCCCCTCGTGCGCTACCTCCTTTCTCCGGTATCGCACGGGAGAAAGGGAGCCTACCAGTCGTGGTTCGCTCTCGGCGAGCTCGAACAGTTTCCAGCCGGCCAGACCCGGCTCGCCACGTATGTGAATCCCGTCGTGAATCTCTGGGACGGAATGACCGGGGATGTGGCCTGCTGGGTGCGAAACATCGACGGCAAGAAATTCCAGGTGTTTGCCGTGAACTGCGCCCATCTGGGATGTCCGGTTCGCTGGTTCCCGCAGTCCGGCCTGTTCATGTGTCCCTGCCATGGCGGCGTGTACTACCAGGACGGCTCCCGCGCCTCGGGCCCTCCGGAGCGCGGCCTGTTTGAACACCACTACAAGCTCGAGAATGGGAAGTTGTGGATCAAAGCGGGTGAGATGCCGACACCGGGCATGGTATCCGGCATCGCCACGGGAAAGCCGCCATGCGCCTGATCGAGCAGTTGGTCGAGTGGTTTGACGCGCGGCTGCAGCTCGGCAGCACCATCCGGGAGACCGCCGAGCATCCGGTTCCGCGCGAAACGGCGAGCTGGTTCTACGTCTTCGGAAGCGCCGCCGTAGTCGTTTTCATGCTGCAGATTGTCAGCGGGATCATGCTGGCTCTCATCTACGTGCCTTCCGCCGGCGAGGCCTGGAACAGCCTGCAAACTCTCAACCACGAGGTTTCGCTCGGGTGGTACGCCCGAGCGTTGCACGGCTGGGGCTCGGAGTTCATGGTGGCGATCGTTCTCATCCACATGGTTCAGGTGTTTTGGTTCGGAGCTTACAAATACCCGCGCGAGCTGACCTGGGTTGTGGGTGTGTTTCTCTTGCTCATGACTCTGGGCATGGCGTTCACCGGGCAGGTATTGAGATTCGACCAGGATGCCTATTGGGGCCTGGGGATTGGCGCATCGATCTCCAGCCGCGTGCCCATCATCGGCCCGCCGATCGTCAACTTGATGCTGGGCGGGCCCATCATCGCCGGAGCCACGCTCTCCCGCTTTTTCGCTTTACACGTGTTTGTGATCCCCGGGCTGTTGATCGCCTTTGTCGCCGTGCACCTTTTGATGGTCATCAAGCTGGGCATCAACGAGTGGCCCATGCCCGGGCGCGTCGTCCGGAAAGCCACCTACGTCAAGGAGTATCACGAGCTCACCAGGAAGGACGGCATTCCGTTTGTTCCTTCCGCGGTGTGGAAGGACCTGTTCTTCGCGGCTTTTATCCTGATTGCGATCGCCGTGTGCGCCGCTTACTTCGGCCCCTTTGGCCCCGGGGGCGAGCCCAACCCCACGATCATCCAGACGGCCCCCAAGCCCGATTTCTTCTTCCTGTGGATCTACGCCGTTCTCTCACTCTTGCCGCCCTCGATGGAGACTCCCGCGCTGCTGGTCGGCCCGGTGATTGGCATTGTCTTGTTGTTGCTCCTTCCCTTCGTCTCCGGCGAAGGCGAGAAGAGCTGGCAGCGCAGGCCTGTTGCCGTACTGTTGATTCTGCTCCTGGCGGTCGCTTTCGGAACCTTTACCCGCCGCGCCGAACATGCGCCGTGGAGTCCCGTAATGGGCGCCTGGAGCGGAATGCCGATCCCGCCTCAGTTCCTCCGCAACCGGACCGCGCTGGAGCGGCAGGGCGCTCTCGTTTTTCAGGCGAAGCAGTGCCATAACTGTCATGCATTGGGCAACGAAGGCGGGGAACGCGGGCCGGCTCTCGACAACGTGGCAGTGTCCATGACCCGGGATCAACTTATCCGACAGGTGATCCAAGGTGGGGGCAATATGCCTGCCTACGGCAAGAACCTGAGCCCTGCAGAGACCACTGCCCTGGTCACTTTTCTGCAAACCTTGCATCCTCCAGGCCAGCCACCTGCTCGAGACGCCGCGCGAGATGCTGCCAACGGACCAGCAGGCGCTCTCTCTTCTCCCGTCAGATAGTCTTCCGAACCCGGGGAAGCGCCTCCACCCACGGGAGCACTGGAGAGCATCCGATTAAGAATCAGAAATGTCACGGAAGCGGAAGGAGCCTGCTTTTTACGGTTCGATCGCGCGAACCTGCGCGCCCGGCTCCGGGTGGCTCAGCCAGCGGACGAAAATCACCGCGGCGAGCACGGTGAGGATGATCCCCTGCACAACCCACATCAAGAGGCCTCCCAGGACCTGGTCCTCCAGCGCCGAGATACCCAGCGGATGAGGTCCGCCCATGTAGAAGTGATAGAGAACCGTGTCGGCGAGAGTCACTGGTGCGCCGACCACCGTCATGGCCAGCATCAGTGCCAGCAAGTAGAGCCCCTGTAACGGCTGGGAAAGCCGCGGAAATTCCGGCTGCGGACTGAGCAAAGGCCACCACAGAATGAGCCCTGCCGAGAAAAGACTAAGGCGGACCGTGTGGTAGAAAGGTTTCACCTGGCAAAGCTGATTGCACACCCAGGGAATGTGAATCAGGGTGAAGACACACACAAAGACGGCGAGCGCCACGCCCGGCCGGGTAATCGCTCGCAAGAATTTAGGGGTCCAGCGATTGGCCAGCAGGGGCCGCAGCATCCACCCTTCCAGACCCAGCAGCAGCGCGGGGCATACGACCATGACCAGAAGGATTTGCTGCAGGATGTACGCGGAGTACAAACGACTGAGCGCCAGGCGTTCCAGAGGGCCACTCAGCGCCGCGACCCACACCATCAGACCGAGAGCGAAGTATCCCCACCGGGGACGATTTTTCATCCCCCCGAAGGCCAAAATGGATGAGAAATAGAGCCCGCCCATCAGGAGCGCGGCAAGAATCGCCCAGGCTCCCGGCCAGCCGGATTGGGCAGCGGTTTCGCACCACGCGTATGCGTGGGATCCTGAGCTCTGGGAAATCGCCAGCAATCGCATCAGTTGAAAAACCTGAGACGGAGAAAATTCGTCGCTAACGCCAGTTAGTGTAAAGGAGCAAAACGGAATTGTGCAGGAAAAACACGCATGCCGAAAACCAGTGGCGCGGCCCGAGCCTACTGCGCGGTCCGGAAGGCACACCACTCCCGGGCGCACCTGCCGCTCGCGGCAGGCGCGCACAACCTCCCGAATCTCTACGTCGCCTGGTGGCTACCGCCCGGGAAAGGCGGAGCTACTTTTTCTGCAGCTCGCGGATATAGCCGACGAGCGCTTTGATCTGATCGTCGCTCACGCCCTTTTTCGAAAAGGCATGCGACGCTTTCTTTTCCTTGCCGCCGTTGGCGATCATATCGGTCAGATCGGCGTCGGACTTCTTCTTGGCCTCGTCGGACACCAGGCTGGGCGCCTTCAGGGCCGGCTTGCCGGTGGCGTCGGCGCCGTGGCACACGGCGCACTTCGCCTTGAAGAGCGCGCCTCCGTCTTCCGCCGCGCGCGTAGACCGTGGCGCAAAGACAAAACCTGCTGCCACTAGCATCACTACCGCTACTCCGAGATATTTCCCGTTCATAGCTCTGTTCTCCTCTCCATTCGGCATTTGATTCGGCTACTGCAAACCTGGATTCGCCCGGATCTCCCTGCGGGAAGCGGGGAGACCGGACTCAGTGATGGGCCGGAGGCGCCTTTCGCTAGTGCCTCGGGCCAGGCTTTTCCCCTCTCGCTTCCTCCTCCTTTCTTTCTCGCTCTTCGCGCTCCTCGGCCCGGCGCAATTCCGCGTAGTACTCCGGCCTGGTGTGCCGCAGGTGGTCGGCGGAAGCCTTGCCGGTGAGCCAGGCGCGGTCCATGGGGTAAACGTCGGGATCGAAAATCACGGTGTAGAAGTGCCAGATCAGAATCGCCAGAGTGGCCAGAATGGCCTCGTAATAGTGCAAGGCGGTGGCCGCGTCGGAAAACCACTTCGGAAAATAGCGCAGCGCGAGATTGTTGAACCAAAGAGTGAAGCCGGTGGCGGCCATCACCGCCGTGCCCCACAGGAATGCCAAATATTCTATTTTCTCGACGTAGTTAAATTTGCCGAAGGTGGGGCGTTCGTCCGTCAGGCCCAGGTTGTACAGGAACATCCGGGAAAGAGCGCGTGCGTCCGCCAGGTCCGGAATCATGTAGCGGAGAATGGCGCGATCGCGGCGGACGAAGATCAGATGCAAGATGTGGTAGGCGAGCGAAGCGAGCAGGACCACCGCGGCCACGCGATGCACCAGGCCGCGGAAAAAGAATCTACTCTCCCACATGTCCAGCGGCTGGGACCACCACGCGCCGGGAAACTTCAGGGCAAAGCCGCTGAAGACCAGCACGGGAAAACTTAATACCACCAGCCAGTGGGCGATCCGGAAATGCAGGTTCATGCGCTGAATTTCTTCCCCGGAATCCGGCCGCGGCCCCTGGCGGCGCAATTTTTTCAGGAAGTCGAGGAAGTGGTGGAGAAACATGAAGCCGACCGCGAAGGGGATCAGGGTCCAATACATCAGGCGGATCCAGCGCACCACCGGCGCTTCGTTCCCGGAGCTGGGCAGGACGTGCACGGGCCCGATGGCGAAGTTCGAGCCCGCGCCGCGATGACATTTCCCGCAAGTGCGGGCGAGGTTGGCCGGACTTACCGTGGAGCGCGGGTCGCTGGAGGGAAAAATGTTGTGCACGCCGTGGCAGGAGGCGCAGTTGGCCACGGTCTGGCTCCCGGCGCGCGCTTCCAGCCCGTGATAGCTGTCCGCATAGGTGGGCAGGCGGTTGGTGGGGAGATTGTAGCGCGCGTCCAGCACTTCATTGCCGTGGCAGCGGCCGCAGGTGATGAAGGAAACGCGCCCGGGGCTCACCGATGATAGTGGATTCTGCGGCGCCAGGATGATGTGCTCCCCGTGGCAGTCGGTGCAGACGGGTGCGTCGGGAGCGCCGCGCGCCACGGCCTGGCCGTGGATGCTCTGGGTGTAGATCTTCTCGATTTCGGAATGGCAAGCCCCGCAGGTCTTCGGCACGTTCCAGCGGTTGATCTTTGAGCGGGCATCCTGGTCGGGGAGAATTCCGTGGCTGCCGTGGCAATCCGAACAGCTTGCGGCCGCCGTATCGCCGCGAGCCACAGCGCGGCCATGGACGCTCAATCGGTAGGACTCCACGGGATGGGCGAAGGGAATCTGATGCTTGGCTAGAAATTCCGGATTCGAATGGCAGGCGCCGCACGTATCCGGAAGATTTTTCTTCGCCACGCTGGATTTCGGATCGTCCGCCGCGAGAATCTGGTGCACCGGCCCGTGGCAAGACGAGCAGATGGCCCCCTGCTTGTCGCCTTCTCTCCGTACGAACGCATGGATGCTCTGTGCGTACTTGCGCGCTTCGTCCGCGTGACAGGCGGCGCATTGCTGGGGCATGACCTGGGCCGCCGGCTGCACGGCGTGAGGCTCGCCGTGGCAATTCGTACAGCCCGTTGGACCCAGCACCGAGTGGACGCTCTTGGGAAGGGCCGCGGTCTCGTCGCTATGGCAGGCGGCGCAGCGGACTTGTTTCGGGTGCTTGGGATGGGGATAGTCCGCGATGTCGGAGTGGCAATCGTTGCAGGCCAGGCTGCCATGGACGCTGGCCTTCTGCTTGCTCGCATCCACGAACAGGCTGTGGCCGACCGCGTCCTTGAAATCCTTTTCTCCATGGCATGCCAAGCAGTCCGTGGCCGCCCGGAGGGCGCCCGGCGCGAGGCTCAGGCACAGGGCGGCCGCGGCCGTGGCGAATACCGGGGCTCTCTTCCCGCTCTCCATTCCATCCTTTCCCTAGCGATAGGCAAACAGCATGGCGTAGATGATCCAGACGACGATACTGAACCCGAGCGCCAGGGCCGTCCACGCGAAGGCGCGCACGGTCCGCACGACAATCGAGGGGTAGGGCTCGACGAGGTTCTCCTCGAGCTTCCCCGCTGCCACTAGGGCTTCGTACTCTTTGGGTTTGTCCCGCTTCAGTTCCGCCACGGACATGTAGCCGGTGAAGATGGTCACGTCCATGGGAAAGTTCTCCGGCCGCAGATGCGTGTTGAAAAAATGCACTGTGAAAATAAAGCCTGTGGCGAGCAGCGCCTCGTCGCTGTGGATGATCGTGGCGACGTTGATGAACGATCCGGGCAAAAACCGCGTAAAGAGCACCGGAAACCAAAGCGTCAGACCCGTGAAACCGATCACCGCGATTCCCCAGAAAACGGCAAAGTAGTCGAACTTCTCCCAATAGGTCCAGCGGCCGTAGCTGGGGCGCGGGCCGACCCTCAGGAACCACTTCATGGTCGCGAGAAATTCCGTTAGATCCCGGCGCGTGAACAGTATGGTGTCCCCATGGAACAGGAATTCCCGCCAAGAGAGCTGGGCCCGCTTCCTCTGGCGATACAGGTCCACGAGATGAATCACGAAAACGGTGAACATCAGAACCGCTGCCGTGCGGTGGATGTACCCGGCGGTCTCGAAGCCGCCGAACAGCCGGGAAAGAATGGCGGCCCAGGCGGTGTAGGAGAACTTCAGGGTGAGGCCGGTAAGGGCCAGACTCATGAAGGAGACAATCATGCAAACGTGCAAGCCGCGCTGCAGGCGCGTGAAACGCACGTACTCGCGTTCCTCGGGTTTGCCTTCAGGCACGCCCGTCCTCCTTCTTGCTCTTCGGAACGTCCCCGGATCCGGACCCGGCTTCCTTCTCCACCGGCTTGGAGGGCGCCGATTCCTCCGCCTGCAGCTCGCGGCGCATTTCGAACGCTCGCGGCACCCACAGCAGCGTGTGCACGGCGCTCACCAGGAATGTCCCGACGAGCAAACCGGTCATCCCCCAGAAGGTCCAGAACAGGGCGGGGTACTTCCGGGGATCGTGGTGGGTCGCGTGGGTCAGGTAGCCGGCGAAGCGCCGTGTGGCTCCGGCATGGCACTGCTCGCAAGTTTGCGCCACGTTCGCGGGGCTCAGGCGGGAGCGCGGATCGGTGACCGGGAGAATGTCATGCGCCCCGTGGCAATCGTAGCATTTCGCCGTTTTGGTGTACCCCAGCCGCGAGACCTTTCCGTGGAAGGTTTCGAAATAGGCCTCGGCGAGCTGTTCGTGGCAGTGGCCGCAGGTCTGCATAATGGACATCCGGAAGCCGGCCTCTCCCACACGGCGAATCGAATGTGCCGTGTGGCAATCGTTGCAAACCGGCAAGGGCTTTTTCGTTTTCGTCACCAGCGGGGAGTGCACGCTGCGCTCAAACTGCCGGCGGATCCCCTGATGGCAGGTGCCGCAGGTCGTGGCGATGTTCGCGGGATTGACCGTGGAATTGGGATCGCTCTCGGGCAGCATGCGGTGAGGCGTGTGGCAACTCGTGCAGGTCGCCGTAACCGTCAGGCCACTCTGGAGCAGACCTTTCCCATGGATGCTTTCGGTATACCGCTTGATGATGTCGTGCTCCGGCCCGGTGTAGCGCACGGCGGCCTTCTGTCCTTCCCGATGGCATCGCGCGCATAGGTCCGGCACGTTGGTCGGAAACGTGGCCGACTGCGGGTCCTGCTTGCCCAGCGCTCCGTGGGTGCCATGGCAATCCAGGCAAGTCGGCGCGTTCGGATTGAGGCGGGCAAACAGCTTTCCGTGGATGCCGGCCTGGTAGTCCTGCCCGATTTGGGCGTGACACGCCGTGCAATCCACCTTGTGCGTGATGGTTTCGCAGGGCCGCACGCGGGAGGCCGTCACCTCCGAATGGCACTGGCTGCAGGCTACCTTCGTGTGGCGGGAGTGGGCCAGCTCGGGAGCGTTCACTGTGAGCGACCTTCCGTCTCGCGCGGCGCGGATCCGCGCGTCGGCGTGGCAGCGCATGCAATCGGCATCCGCCATCCCCTGGGTGTAGAAAACCTTTCGTACCTTGTGGGGCTGATGGCAATCCACGCACACCGGCAAGACGTGCGCCCTCTTCTCCCACAGCTCGCCGCTGATTACCTTGCGGTGTACCTGCTCGATCTCCGCGTGACACTTGGTGCAGGTCTTGCTGATCGTTTGGCGCGCGATGGAAGAGGCCGGATCGCTGGGCGGCAAGATCAGGTGCGCGCTATGGCACGAGGCGCAGTTGGGGGCGACGATCAGGCCCTTCCTCAACAGCCCTTCTCCGTGAATGCTCTCCGAGTAGTTCTCCAGGATATTCTGCTGCGGGATATCCCGGTAGAGTTGCACGGGCGTGCCCTCCCGGTGGCATCCGCCGCAGACGTAGGGCACCTTCAGCGGCGCGACGGCTGATTCCGAACTGGCCACCGGCTGGATGGCGTGATTTCCGTGGCAATTGACACAGCGCGGGGCCAGGGGATCGTGGCGGGCGACTGCTTTGCCATGCACCGACCGCGCGTACTGCCCCTCTTCGTCCGTGTGGCACACCCCGCAGTTGACCTTGGCCAGGGGCGCGTCGTGCGGCAATTCCTTCCCCTCCAGGTCGGCGTGACACGAGGTGCACGTCAGGCCGGCGTGGACCGACGAGGAGAATTTCTTCTCGTCGATGAAGAGGGAGATCGTTTTCCCTTTGCGGCTGGTGGTCAGGCTCTTGTCGCCGTGGCAGGCCAGGCAATCGGCGTTCGGAGTGGCGGCCGGCTTTTGTTGAGCAGAAGCGGGCGAACAGAGAAGCCAGAGGATGAGCGCCGCAGCGAGCAAGGGATTCCCCGCCCAGGGCCGCGCACGGGGCCGCGCCGCCCTCCGCCATCTCCGCTTTGTCTCCGTTCGCGGCATCACTGGAGTCCGGCTTCCGTTAAAATCTTCGGATTCTCTTCCTCCATCGCGAGCAGCGAATGGCAGGTGGAGCAATCATTCGGAATGGTCTGTCCGTCCGCGCTGGTGTGGCTGCCGTCGTGGCAGCGGAAGCATCCGGGAGAATCCATGTGGCCCAGATTGTTCGGGTGGGTGCCCCAGGTGAGGCGCATGGACGGGAAGACGTTGCGCAGGTAAATGGCCGCCACCTGTTCTGCGGACTGCTGGAGCAGGGAGCGCCGCGTGGCATACACCTGCGGGTAGTTCGCTTTGTAAAATTGGTCCAGTCCATCAATGATGCTTTGCCGGGCCGTTTCCCGGTCCGGGTAGTTCACCTTCAGCAGTTCTACCGCCTTCTTCTTGATGTACGGAAGTTCCGGGCTGATTTGGCCCGTAGCCATCTGCCGGTCCACGGCGGGTTCCGGCAATTCAAACGTGTGCGTGGGGCGGTTATGGCAATCCACGCAATCCATTTCGCGGTGCTCGCCCTTGGCGAGCTGCTCGGGAGTGGTCTTCACGTCGGTGGAGACGAAGGTGATCGTTTTCCCTTTGTCGTCCAGGTAATACACGACCGGGATGACCTCGCGCTGCTGGTCAATCGAGATGTAGCGGATGCGCGCGCCGGTATCCAAGTGGCGGCCGTGGATGCCCACACGTCTCTGCCAGGTGAGTCCTCCCACTTTCATCAAGAGCACGGTGTAGAGCCGCGTGTTCTTTTCGTCGCCCTGGAACTTCTGCTTGACCTCGAACTTGTCGCCGGTGAAGCGCTGCGGCCAGTGGCATTGCTCGCAGGTCTCCCGTGCCGGCCGCAAATGTTCGACGGGGGATGGAATGGGCCGCGAATAGGTGTGAAAGGCCACCGCAAAAAGCTGCCGCGTGCCGGAGAGCTTGGACCGCACGAACCAGGAGGCGCCCGGGCCGATGTGGCAGGCCACGCATTCCACCCGGGAGTGCGGCGAATTCTGATAGGCGGTGAATTCCGGAGTCATGACGGTGTGGCAGGTCTGCCCGCAGAACTGCGTCGAATCCATGTAGCTGACGCTCTCGTACGAGGCGGTTCCGAACAGGGCAAAGTTCACGAACGTCAGGACCGCCACCAGCAATACGGTGCGGCGCACCCACGGGAGGGCGAAGTCGATCTGCGGGTAATCCTGGAGGAGTTCTCCCCGCTCTCGCAGGGCCCGGCGCCGCAGCAGAATCCCGATGGGAATCAGCACCAGTCCCAGAATAAATACGGCGGGGAGCGTCAGGAAGATCAAAATCCCCAAATAGGGATGGGGCGGACCAGGCAGGAATACGAAGTAGAACCAGAAAGCGATAAGGGTGATCGCGGAGCTGGTGGTGACCACCACCCCTGTCAACGAAATGGGATTCCGTGCCAGGAAGAAGATCGGACGCGACCAGCGTCGGAGAGTTCCTTGGAGACTCACCGTGCGCGGCCTCCTCCCTCGATCTCCCTGAGCGCCGGCGACATCCTAGGACTCCACGTGTGATTCTGATTTTGGATTCTGTTCGATCAGCCGGAGATAGGCACGCAGCCCCAGCAGCACGATCAGGATGGCGAGGACGGAAATGCCCAGGCCCACGCGGCGGTAGGTGCGCTCGCGCAGCGCGTTGTTTCCCGCCTGCAGATCCGTGGCGTTGATCTTCAAGCCAGCCTGTATATCCTGATCCACCAGCTCCTTGCGGAAACTATGGATGGTGACCCGGGCCTTGGTGAGCGAATCCCGTGCCTGATCCTGCCCCAAGCGGGCCTCGCTCACCTCCATGCCGGAAGACTCCGCGACCGCCAGCACCCCGTCTGTCTCCTGAATGGCGTCCTTCAAACGAGTCAGGTCAGCATGGATGGCCGTGGTGGCCCGGTCGCAGCGGTCGCCCGGGGTGTGGCATCGGACGCACACGGACCCGGGGCCGGTGCCCAGCATCACGTCCGAGGGATGCTTCACATCGTGATTGCTGTGACACACAACGCATCCGGGAAGACCCGCGGCCTGAAATGCCGCCTTGTGGGAGCTCTTGTCAAACATCTGGGACTGAAACACATGGCAGGTCGCGCAAACGTTTTTGACCGAGCCCACTCCCGGAGGCGCGGCCCCGTGGTTTCCATGGCAGGTGGTGCAAGTCGGCGCGCTCAGATCGCCGCGGATGACCATCGCTTCGTGGTGCCTGCTCTTGCTGTAATCGGCAAACTGGTCCGTGGGAATCTTGTATTCCTTCATGTACTCCGCGTTCGAATGGCAGCGGGAACAGGTCTCCGCGACGTTCAAAGGGTTCACCTTGGAGCGCGCATCGCTGGCCGGGCGCAGACCATGCACCCCGTGGCAGTCAATGCACACGGCGACCTTGGTGTCACCGTGAGCCAGCCGCTGGCCGTGCACGCTGGTCTTGTACTGCGCCAACTGGTCGGTGCGCAAAGACGGGTTGTACTGGCGCATGTAGGCCCCGTCGGAATGGCAGTGGCCGCAGAGTTCCGGAATCTGGCTTCGCTGCACCTTGCCTCGGAAGCCGGCCGCCTTGCTCATCGCATCCGTGTCCGCTTTCGTGGGATCCCCGCCATGGCAGCCGGCACAGGTCAGCCCCTTCTGCGCATGGATGTCGCTGGCGAATTGTTCCGCGGTTACCTGGAGCGGAGGATCGAGCGCCCCATGGCAATCGAGGCAGGTATTCTGCGCCTGCGCAGAAGCCGTGTTGGCACAGAGGGCCATCCCTAGCAGCAGGAAAAGCGCTCCGGCCAGCCCCTTAATTTGGCTTGTAGCCATAAAGTGTCATCGCGATTATGTAACTCAGCGCAAAAATAGCTGCGCCCATGATGAATTTCCGGCCGCGTCCCCGGGCCAAAGGGTCGAAAAAAGGAAGCAGCAGCCAAAGGGCGCCCGCCGCGCCGAAGACCAGGATGCCTACGACCTCCCCGTCCAGAAACCACACCTTTGCCGGGATCTCTTTGAGCGTCTGGAACATGAACATGAAATACCACTCGGGGCGAATGCCGGCAGGGGCGGACGCAAACGGGTCCGCCTTGGTGCCCAGGTCCCAGGGCAGTATCGCCGCCAGAGCTCCGAGGACTCCCAGGGCGATGTACCATGCCATGAGTTCGCGCAAGAAGAAGTTGGGGAAAAACTTCATTTGCCGCGCCTCGGCGGGTGAGGCCTTCCAGCGCGCCTCCACCCCCGGGGGAACGCTCATGCCGAAATACTGGACGAGCGCCAGGTGAACGAGCACCAGCAGCGTGGTCAGCAGAGGCAGAACCGCGACGTGAAAACCGAAGAAGCGCGTCACGGTCGCCCCGGTCACATCTTCGCCGCCGCGCAGGAAGACCATGATCCCGTGGCCGATGAGCGGCACCTGTCCGGCGATCTCCGTTCCCACCTTGGTGGCGAAGAAAGCCAGCGTGTTCCAGGGGAGCAGGTAGCCGCTGAAACCGAAGCCCATGGCCAGGAACAGCAACAACATGCCGCTGACCCAGGTGAGCTCCCGCGGCTTGCGGTAAGCGCGCAAGAACACCACGCTGAACATGTGCGCGAAGGCCGTGAGAATCATCAGATTCGCCGCGTAGGAATGAATCGATCGCACTAGCCAGCCAAACTGCACGCGCGTCATGATGTACTGCACGCTCTCGAAGGACTCGTTGGCGCCCGGCCGGTAATAGAGCAGGAGCAGGATGCCCGTGCACACCTGGATCATGAACAGAAAAAGGGTGATCCCGCCCAGGAAGTACCAGGGAGAGAGCTTATGCAGTGGGACGGTCTTTTTCTTCAGCGGCGCAATCAATTCCGCCCAGTGAAAGCGCTCATCCAGCCAGTCCCTTGCGCCGGCCAGCAGACTCACCTCAGGCCTCCCGTACCCGGCTGACCACGATTTCGTCTCCGCGCACGTGGACGTGGAATGCTTCCAACGGGCGGGGTGGCGGCCCGCTGATATTTCGCCCGTTCAGGTCGTACAAGCCGTTATGACAGGCGCACCAGATCTCGTGGAGGTCGCTGCGATATTGAACCGTGCAGCTCAGATGCGTGCACACCGCCGAGAGAGCCCGATATTCACCCTCGGAAGTCATCACCAACAGGCCGGGACGGCTGCCGAATCTGAAAATCTTTGAACCGTTGGGCCTCAGCTCTCCCACCTTGGCAGCCACAACCGCGTCGCCGCCGAGGTCGACCACTCGTGGCGGAATGAGGTAGCGCAGCACGGGGTAAAAGAACGACGCGAAGGAGGCCAACAACCCGCCTCCCAGCAACACCTCAACGATGCGGCGTCGCGGCGGCCCGGCGGCAGGCGAGTCCTGGCTCTGCATGGAGATCCTCATCCCCCCTGGAGAAGGCGGTGATGCTGCCTAGTTGGCTGGCTTGCCGGGCTCTCAAGCACAGGCGCGCGAACACAACGGTAACGCGCATCGCGCCATCCGGATGCCCGCGTTCGTACGGAGCCGCTACGACTCTACTCCTACTTCTTGGTCAGCTCTCGGATGTACTTCACCAGGTCCTTGATCTGCGCCTCGGTCAACTTGCCCTTTTGGGCCGGCATCTTGCCCTTGCCATTTGCAGTGGCCTCAACGAGTTGCGCATCCGTTTCCTTCTGTATCGCGGCAGAGCGAAAGTCCGGGACTTTCATCCCCGCGTTTCCGCTTCCGTCCGCCTTATGGCACATGGCGCACTTGGATTTGTAGAGGGCCGCGGTATCGTCGGCGCGGCTGACGGGAACGAAAAGCAGGAAAAGCGCCGACACCAGGAATGTAACTGCAACACTGCGCGTTAGACCGAAATTCATTTCAACCTCCTCCTTTGAAATGCATAACGACTCATACGGCCCCGGATCAATCTCACTCCCCGGCTCCTTCCGGATCCGAGGCAGTGCCTGGCGTTCCGCACGATGAGCGCCTGCCCGCCACGCATAGGGCGTGTCGGCCAAGCCGAGGACTCCGCCAGCCCTTGCCAGCCGCTACACCCTATCAAACTGCCCCGCCAGACAGGCTGTGACGCTCATCACAGTACCGCGTAGGACGTGTCACACGGGGGATTGGAAAGCGTCCCAGGCTCCTGCGTAACGGGCTGGCATTGTCCTAAACGACCGCGCTGAGCTCGCGAACCGCGACGCGCCGGCCGCCCTTGAAACCGCGAACCGGCCGACCCAACGCGCAAGACAGGCGGCATCCCAGACAGTCGGCGGCGCTGGATCCGGACCGCCGCCTGGGGTTCAAAAGGCGTAGCGCGCTGAGAGCGTGACCGTATTACCACGAAAGTTCCGAGGCGCATAGATGTCCTGCGGGACTGCGGCCGCATCTTCGTGATAGCCGTAGTAGTTCCAATACGCCTTTCCCATCCAGTTCTTGGAGAACGCGTAATCCAGGCCGCCGGTGGGGCTCAGCCACTTGGAATTCAGCGGCCCAGGCTCCTGATTCGGATTCAGGATCAGAATGCTGCCGCTGGTGCCCGTGAAGTTTCCTCCCAGATGCGTGGTCAGGTGGCGGATGGGCTTCCACATCAAGTCGAAGCCGCCGTAATTGGAATTGTTCTGATAGATCGAAAGCTGCTCGATGAGTCCCGTCACGTTCGGGCACTTGTTGATGCCCGTGGGGGCGGGCGTGCTCGGGTAGCAGATCTCGATCTGGGAATACACGTTGTTGTAATCGTAAGAAAAATCCAAGGCGACCTTCTCGTTCACATCGAAGACTGCCGAGATCCCGTAGGACCAGTCGTGCTGGTGACTGTCCACTCCGGTGAGGTCGTCGCCCCCCTCCCAGATGCGGATCGACCCGCTCAGGTGGAACCAGCTCACGGGCTTGTAGGTGCTCCGAACGCGGAATTCCTTTGCCTGCCGCGGGCTGATACGGGTGAACACGTTGTCCGCGCCCATCACTTCGGCATCGAAGCTGATGCGCCAGGCATTTATCGGCCGCGCCCAAAGGCCGAACAGGCCCGAGTACTCGTGGATGAGCGTCTCGCCCGGGCTGTAGACGATCTCGGGGGTAACGAACATATCGTATGCGCTCGCACCGCTGCCGATCACCGTGCACCCCGCGGGCGGTGCCGCCGGCGGCGTAAACTTGCAATCGCCGCGATTCGCGTTCGACGGGAAGTAATACTCCATGTTGTACGCGAAAGAGTTGTCGGCGATGTCGCGTCGGCGGTAACGGAACCCCACGCGGACGCCTAACCGCTTGGTGAATTGGTAGTCGAGCTCCGAGAGATTCGAGAACTCCTGCTGCTTCAGAAATCCACCGTTCATGTCAATCGCCAGGTCCGGAGCCGAACTCGTGGTGTGGTTTGGAGTGCCGGCAACGCTGCCCGCCGCGCTGTTGGCAGGGCCCGAGGGCGCCAGGCAGGTGACCGGCAATGGAGACCCGGGCGTAAACACGTTCGAGGGCGTAATCAGATTCGTGCTAAAGAACGAACAGTCGGAGTAATCGTATTGCACGGGATTGTGAAAATCCGAGTAATGGAACGAATCGAGGAAGCTGAAGGCATCGGTGACGTGCCAGGTCAGGCCGAGGTCGCCGGTGGCAGACACGCGCTCCCCGAAAACGCTGCCATTGGTAAACGCATTGCTCAGGTTGTTCGAAGCTCGCCCGGCGTAGTTCTCGATGTAGTTGAACACGTCGGCGTCGCCCGCGGTGTAGCCGAAGCGGCCGGAGATGTCCACCTTCTTCCAGTAATTCGATTGCATGCTGAGCTGTTCGGTGGGCGTACTCGTGCGGACGCGGCCGTGACTCAGGTAATTGAGGAGCGCGCTGCACGCGGGATTCACGTAACCAGTGGGACCTGTGGGCGGAGTGAAGGTAGAGGCGCAGGGCTGGTTGGCCGTGGCGTTAAAGGAAACGCCGAGGTCCACGAGCTGGCCGTTGGAGAGCCCGAACATCTGGTTCTGGTCCGTGGTCCCCGTGTCACCCTTGTAGTCGTTCCAGATTTCGTCATAGCTGATGTTCGTGCGCGGCAAAACGCGGTAGTCCACGCCCAGACGATAGGTGTTCACCGTGGTCTTCGCATCTTCAAACAGGGCCTGTTCGGTGCCCAGGTGATAAGTGGTCATCTCCGGGCCGGCCACGATGTTCCGCGAATAGCCCAAGCGGAAGCGCACCCTGGACTCGGGCAGCAGCAACAGGCTGTAGTCGCTCAGTTCCCGCCGGGTGTTGAATAAATGCGGCGAATTGGTAAGCACACAACTCGTGCAGGTGGACGTGGCCAGCGGACCGAATCCCGGGGGACCGACGTATGAGCCCTGATTGGCGTTAACGAATCCGGCCGTGGGGTTCAGCGGGTTCGCCATCAGGGAATAGTCCCAGGTATTTACGTCGTGCCGGAGAGTGACGTCGAAGTTGTACCACTTGTTCTTGCTGACCCGCAGCCGGCTCGCCTCGTTCGGATCGCCGCCGTAGCCGAAGCCGCTCAGGTAGAGACGGTCGAAGAGTTCGCCGTGGTGGTCGAGCGAGCGCATCTCCACGCTGTAGCCCAGCAGGCGCGGGCCCTGCTGGAGATTTACGAACGTGTCGTAGATGCTCTCGGCGCCGGAGAAGCTGGTAAATCGGCCACCGAATTCGAAGGACTGCTTGATGTTGTAATTCTCCTTGTTCACTCCCTCGAGTTCGGCGTCGTCCTGAGCACGGGCCGCGGGGACAAAGGCGAGGAGGAAGGCCGTGGCGGCGAGGGCCCGGAACCACACGGCCCGCCGGGCCGGGAGAGTATTCGCTGCTCTGTTCATTTCGTGCATGGCCCCCTTTCCCTATGGCTTGAAGAAATATTGGTTCGTGTTGGAGCCGTGAATCGACGTGTGGCACATGGTGCAGGCCTGGTACTTCACCGTCTGGTTGTGGAAGCTCGGCACCGAGGGGGCCCCGAGGTCCAAAGTCAAGGAGTGGCACTCCAGGCAGAGGATGTTCACCTGGCTGCGCTTCAGCAGCCGCGGGTTCGAAGAGCCGTGGGGCATGTGGCAAGCAACGCAGCCCTCGATCTTCACGACTTCATGCTCGTAGACGAACGGACCAGCCTTGTCCGAATGGCACTTGAAACAGACCGTATCCTCCGCGGCGCTCGCGCGCAACTGGTGAGTCAGGAAGCCGCCGTGGGGATTGTGGCAATCCGTGCAGCGGACCAGTCCCTCGTTCACCCGGTGGTGAAAGGTGCGACTGAATTGCTGTTTGATCTCGATGTGGCAGCCGTAACAAAGTTGCGGCTGCTTTTCCCGCATCAGGAATTCCGCTTGCTTGGGATGGTGCGGCGAATGGCAGTCCACGCAGCTCACGTTGTTCTGCAGGTGCACGGAGCGGGAAAAGTTGGCATG
>DATEQM010000088.1:0-18105 GCA_035272605.1 Candidatus Acidiferrales bacterium
CTAAACACCTTCCTCAATTTCAGCGACTTACGCTCTCTCATGATTGTGCACAGTGGTTCACTTCCGGTCTTTCTTGCACAGTTCATGCACAGGCGGAGATGCGAGGCGGAAACGAATTCTCTATGTCTTTCATAGTGAAAGGGTTTGGTGGACGTGGCCGGGATCGAACCGGCGACCCCCTGCTTGCAAAGCAGATGCTCTCCCAGCTGAGCTACACGCCCACAGTAGGAGTCGCATTCATTCTAAAGCATTTGCGGCCGTTCCGAAAATCGAATCCTCCCCTTTCGGCCATTTGGAGTGAACCCTTATTCTGAGACAGTCAGGCCGAGATGTCGGTTGACTGCACGGTCAAATGGGGTGCGGGCAAATCGGGGCCGACGACTACTTCGGAGTTGCCTACGATCCTTCCGGAACCGTCGTTCGTAACTTCCCACAACGCTTTCTGAACCGTGACCGAGGTGCTGACGGGCCCCGGATTACTTCCGTATTGCCGACAATCCGTCCACTATCCGCGTGCATTACTTCAACGCGCAGCGCGTTACGCGTCCTAGTGACCAGGGAAAGTCTTCGCTAGCGTCACACGACCGCGACCTTGACGTTGTGGATCGGGGGCAGCGAATCGAACAGGCAGTCCCACTGCTCACCACCATCCCTCCCGATCCACAGCTGACCGGTCGTCGTGCCGAAGTAAAGTGCAGGTGACTTGAGCCGGTCGATGTCCATCGCGTCGCGCAAGACGGTGAAGTAGCTTTGCTTCCTAGGCAACCCACGTGCGAGCCGGCTCCATGACTCGCCGCCATTTTCGCTGCGCCACACCGCTGGCGCGCCGCCGGGACAGGTGCGCGTCGGCCCCTCAAGTGGCATGACGTACACCGTATCGGCGTCATGCGGGTGGACCACGATAGGAAATCCGAAGTCCGACGGCAATCCCTTAGCGATCGACCGCCACGAGTGGCCATAGTCGTCGCTGCGTAGTACGCCAATGTCCGGCCGGGGCCCGCCAGGCCCCGTCCAATCCGCCCATCCGCCGTGGTTCTGCATGTAGAGCCGGCCAGGGGCGTTCTCGTGCCGCGCGATCTTGTGAACGCACTGACCGAACTCGGGATAAGGGTCGGGCGCGAAGCCGGCGCCGACGCCTTGATTGGACGCCCTGAATGTTTCGCCACCGTCCTCACTCAAATAGTGGCCGCCCGTTGAGATGCCCAAGTGCACGCGATTCCCGTCGCGAATGATCGTGTGCATGCAGAGCCCGCCATTGCCGGGTTGCCACTTGCGCGCGTGATCGTGGTTGCTAATCCCCGGCACCATGTCCCACGAATCGCCACCGTCGCGGCTCCTGAACAAGGATGCCGGCTCCACGCCGCACCATAAGTCCTTCTTGTCACCACCGGCCTCAAGTGACCAGATGTTGGCGAGCGCGCGGCCGTCGTCTTTGGGGAACGCTGGCGCCGATTTCGTCTCACTGAAGCTTTTCCCCATGTCCGTCGATCGCAGCACTTTCATGCCGAAGAACGGATTGCAGCTCGAAGCATAGAGGTGCGGTGTTCCGCGCGTGTCGATCAGCGTCGCGTATACGGGGATGCCCGGGCCGAACGGCCCGCGCAGAGCGAAGCTGCGCCTCGACTTCGCGGCATCCGCGACAAACACACCCTTCTTGGTGCCAATGGTGAGAATAATTCGATCCGCCATCTTTAGCCGCCTGAAACCGCCGGCAGGATTGTGACCACGTCCCCCGGCGCCAAAGTCGTGTCGACCCCGTTGAGATCGCGCACATTGTCCGAGTTCACAAACACATTCAGGTGCCGGCGTAACGCACCCGTTTCGTCACAGACATTGCGATACAAATCCGACTGGCTCCGCTCGAGGTCCTCAAGTGCGGCGCGCACCGTGTGTGCCGACATCGAGAGTTCCGTTGCGCCCGCGCAGTAGGTGCGAAGCGGACCCGGGACATAGATCGTGATGGTCGGCGCCGAGCCCATAGTCTGAAACCTATCACTGACGGTTGGGACGATGCAACCAACCGGATTGCAGACTGGGATCTGGCTCTGCTGCCGGTGTCCCGTAGAAGTGAATCAAGTCGCCATCCGCTGGCGGCTAGGTGCTGAGTTACGGGCAAACCGGAAGAAATGCCGGGCCCGAAGTCTGTTCTGGGAAGTTAGCCCGTGAAGCCTCTCGTTCTGAAGACTGGTGGCGCGATCGGTTGTCGGGTGGCAAGGCAGAATCCGGCTTTAGCGCCTGGACTGGTGTGCCAGTGTGCCAATAAAACTGTCTCACTAAGGGGTTCACCCCCGGGCTTCGCAAATCCAGCTGTGCCAGAACTGTGCCAAAACGTGATCTATTCGGACGCTTGGGGTTAGCTTTGAGCGAGAAGCAGATTCCCCAAGTTATTGAAAGCAATGAAAACAGAAGTGAAAGGGTGGAGCCTTTGGAACGGGGCGGAGTGCTTGCAAAGCAGATGCTCTCCCAGCTGAGCTACACGCCCACCGCAACTCTATGATTCTAATAGATTGCTCTCACAAATATCCACAAATGAGCACCTGCTCTGTTAGGAGGTGCTCGTGCAAACTGACCTGGCCACTCCTCACGTGCAACCTCCACCCTGTAAGCTGCTTACGACGATTTCGTGAACAGCCTTAGCTTTGATTCTCGGTCCATTCGGTCCAAGAACGCATTTTTTCAAAACAATCAGGGCGCTGGCCAGAGCATTCGGCTCTTTGCAGAAAAGTACGCAACGAAGAATGCGCCGCTTTGTGGAGTAGGGAGGAAAGCAAGCAAATGGATCGCTTTACGGCGGCAAGACTTAGCAATGTTGGCGGGAGGATACGGGCTTAAAGACGGCGCTTGGGCCTTCACAATTTAGGGATTTCTATTCGCTCTCGGATGGCTCCCAAAGCTCGATCGGATTGCCATCTGGATCTTTAAGCCACGCAAAGGTCCCCATGGAGGGATATACCTCGGTCTTTTCGATTACCACGCCTTTACTCTTAAGATGGTTGAGGACTTCTCCCATGTTCTTCACTGTGTAATTAATCTTGCCCGTCCGCGGCTTATCTTTGATGTCTTGATCAGTGGGCATAATCGCCCACGCGATCGTTCGCTTGATCTCCGGGTTTGCAAGATCTCTATATTCGAACGATGCATAGATTGAACTGCACTCAGCATCTTCGCCCTGAGGAACTATTCCGAGGCAATCGCGATACCAAGCTGCCAGTCTCTTTGTATCGTTAGAAAACAGAAAAGCGCCGCCAATTCCGTCGATCATAGGTTCCTCCCTTACGCATTGACTCGGTTATTGTCCCTTGTTTCGATCTACTTGCGAAATTAAAGCAGTCCGTGGAAGCGCGGCCATCACATGTCTTATGTTAGCTCCGCATCTCTGCCGGTTTACGAACCGGCAGGCATAGTTCCAATTCAAAATGCGACCAATCCGTCGCGCTTTCTTTGTCCAAGAAAACCTCAAGTGCGGGTGCATGCTCAGGCTCGTAGGCACTGTTGATAAGCCAATCTCGGTAGAGGTAGTCCCAAGCCGTAGCTACCTTATGGATGTCGCCGGAAACTTTTATGACGGCGTAGCGCATGGCTGGCATTTTCAATTTCGACATACCTTCCCGGCACTTGAAGGGAAAAGACGACGCAAGACAGACCTCATATCGATAAAGATGCTTGGGGGTCACGTGTGGATCGTCTACCGTCATTCCGAAAAGAATTCCTTGCGAAAAAATATCCAGGGATTTGGCCCATTCGGTCATTGTCTTCACGGCGGCAAGAACTCTGTCCAGCTCGAAGGCATTCGTAACCCGAATGTAGGCGACTTGCCTTTCGGGAATGTCGATCAATCTCACTGGAAACGCGGCTCTCTTTTCTTCCGCGCTCATGGGGAGACCATATTCGTCTTCCGGGAAGAGTTCTTTGCAAATCTTGCTCTTTTTGATCTCGCCGCTCTTTCGAAACTGACTGGGCGAAGTGTCGTAACCGCATCGGAAGGCGCGCGAAAACGTGGCCGATGACGAAAAACCGCAATCTAAGGCTATATCGGTCACGCTTTGGTCGGAATAACGAAGAAGACGAGCGGCCTTTTCAAGACGAAGCCGGTTCGTAAAATTGTGTAGGGTTTCGCCCGAAACCGCACCGAAGATCCGATGGAAGTGAAATTCCGACAAGCAGGCAACTCTAGCCAGCTCCTCTAGTTTCACCTGGCGATCCAGATTCCCGCGAAGATAGTCGATGACCCGATTAATTCTTTGGGCGTATTCGCTATTGGCGTGGCTCTTTGCGCTTGGCACGGATTCTACTGACATTGTGTCGTAGATATACCGCAATTGGCCCTATGCGGTCGACATCCAAAAGTCTAACTGCCATGCGTCGTCAAGCGTCTTGGTCTGCTCTGCGCCCTGGCGGATACGACGAAACCAGGACGATGATTCAAGGGCTGGTCACTTTCAACCCACACCCCAACCCGCAATTCGTGTAGCCTTGTATGACTTACGCTGCGTTTGGCAGTCCCCGTGTCCTTCTAGCTTGTTGTAACACCAGTTCACGCAGTGCTGTCAGGGCAAAGGCCGGTTGCCTAAGCCGCTACGCGAATCATTGGGAAGCGGAATGGCAGGACTCAACAACTCGGATGGTTGCAGGCCACCGCAACCATCGTGATCAACGACTTTCAGTCCAACTTCGGTCCAACTGAGGAGGGTGGTTGCACCGCGTGTGCCCGCGTAAGCGACACCAGATGCGGCACTTATGTGATTTTGCCTGCTCGTTTGCAAAGCAGATGCTCTCCCAGCTGAGCTACACGCCCACTCGTAATTCTCATTTTCGGCCACGTGGTCCCTGCGGTCAAGCTGCACAACCCATTCTGCGCTGCATCCATCCCCGGCAGGCCTGGACATCACGGTCTGCGCTAGAATACGGGGCGCAAAGACGCCCGGTAGGCGAGGACGCACATGAACCACAAGTGGATAGCCGCGGCGGCAGCCATCGCGCTCGTGCTCCCGGCCACGGTCGCGGCCCAGCACGGCCATCATCATGCGAGCGTTGCGGTGCAAAGAGACGTGAAGATGGTCGTGCACCAGGTGGCCGCCGACGCGATCGAAATCCGCCTGGGCCCCTACGATCTCCCCGCCCACACGCCCCACGACGCCATGCCCCAGGCGCCCGACTTTTTCTGGGACGTCCCCTTTGACGGCTGGCTGGTCTCCTACGCTCCCAACCTGATGGACGCCGAGGGCAACGACATTACCCAGAAACTGCTCCACCACGTCGGATTCTGGAACACCGGTCGCTCCGACTTCCTGTGCCCCAACAAGGAAGAACACATCTTTGGCGCCGGCGGCGAGATGAACCGCTGGCCTCCCATCCCCGGCTTCGGCTACCCCATTCACCATGGCGACCGCATACGCATCAGCACCATGTTCCACAATCCCTCCGCCACTTCCTATCCCGCGGTGTTTCTCTCCGTGCAGGTCAACTACGTTTCCGAAGAGGCGGTGCAGTCCGGCATCCCCCGGTTGCGCAGCGTGTTTCCCGTGTGGTTCGACGTGATGCAGTGCGGCGACTCCGGCTACGACCTGAAGGCCGGCGATTCCGTGAAAACGGGCCAGTTCGAGATGCAGCAGGCCGGGCTGTTGATCGGCCTCGGCGGCCATCTCCACGACTACGGCCACTCGCTCACGATCGTCAACACCACCCGGAAAGAAGAGATCGCCAAGCTTTCTGCGGAGTTGGACGATAAAGGCCAGATCGAATCCATCCCCATCGTCACGTTCATCTCCCGCGGCGGCTACCGCTTGGCGGTGGGTGATAAGGTGCAGGTGGCCGCGGAGTACGTGAACCCCACCAGCCACGCTCTCCCCGATGGCGCCATGGGCATCGCCGTGGGCTATTTCCTTCCCGATGACCCCGCGGCGATGGAATCCTTCGAGCGCGCGCCGAAGGAGAAAAGGGGGTCGCGTAAGTGAACCTCGGGCCTTCGCCGCCCCGCATCGGGTCGCGTATCTTTGCCGAACGAACTGAACCCCGAGCCTGTCCCATTTCCGCGTGCGGTGCTTTTCTGCTAGGATAGGAGTTTCCCGAAGGCACTTTGAGGGATTAGGAGTGTGTGATGGCCCATCGGTGTGAAGTCTGCGGCAAGGGCCCCAGTTACGGCAATGTGGTGAGCCACGCGAACAACACGCGCCGCCGCCGCTGGAACGCAAATCTCAGAAGCGTCCGCGCGCTCGTCGGCGGCGTGCGCCGCCGCGTCAAGGTGTGCACCGCCTGCTTGCGATCCGGCCGCGTCCGCAAAGCCGCCTGAACGTTTGCCTGGAGAATTTTTGCATCGCCGCCTCTTCGCGGGTTTTGCGCTGGCCCTTACGCTGGCTGTCGCTCCCTCCTGCCGTCGCCAGGAGACGCCTTCCGCCGACGTGTGGGCCCGCGTCAACGGCCACGAGATCCGCCGCGAGGAAGTCGAGAAGTACTTCCGCGGCCTGGTGATGCAGCAGGGCCAGGAGCCCTCCGCCGAGGAAGCCGCGCTCCTCAAACTGAATATCATCGACGAGCTCATCAACAACGAAATCCTTCTCGAACGCGCCCGCACTCTTGGCCTCGAGGCTTCCGACGGCGAGGTCGAAGACAAGTTCACCGAGCTGAAGAGCCCCTACACCGAAGAAGAGTTCCAGAAGCAGCTCCGCGACCGCGGCCTCACCGTCGACGACCAGAAGCGCGCCCTCCGCCAGCAGCTCTCCATCCAGAAGCTCATCAATCGCGAGGTGGTCAGCAAGATCACCATCACCGAGCAGGACATCTCCGACTTCTACGACGCCAGCCGCGCCCAGTTCAACGTCGCCGAACCCCTCTACCACGTCGCGCAGATCCTGATCACCCCGGTCAAGGATCGCCAGATCCGCAACCGCAAAAACGACGACGCCACCACCGACGCCCAGGCCCAAAAGAAAGCGGAAGCCCTGCTCAAGGAACTCGACGGCGGCGCCGACTTTGCCCAGGTCGCCATGGACTACTCCGAGGATCCCACCAACGCTCCCAACGGCGGCGACCTCGGCAACATGCCGGAATCCTCGCTCCGCGAGCCGAAACAGGACAATCCCGAATTGAGCCGCGCCGTCCTCGCGCTCCGCCCCGGCGGCATCAGCCGCGTCATCAAAACCCGCGACGGCAATTACCACATTCTCAAGCTCATCGCTCGGGAGAGCGCCGGCCAGCGTACGCTCACCGACCCCCAGATCAAGGAAACCATCCGCGGCACGCTCCGCAACCGCCGCGAACAGCTCCTCCGCGCCGCCTTCATTGCTGCCTGCCGCGAAGACGCCCGCGTCGAGAATTATTACGCCCGCCAGGTGCTGGAAGCCGCCGGCCGCGTTCCCTCCGAGCCCGTCAAGCCCCGCGCCTCAGTCCAGCCTTAGTAGCACCGGCAATCTCGCCTGTGCCCCCTATTCCTCGGCTACCCCCGATCGGCACTGGCAAACCTGCCCGTCGGTTTCCCCCCATCCCGGCAGTTTCCAAATCCTGGAAGAATAATCCCCGCTTCCGGCTCTCGATTCTCACCCCACCACCGCCACCACTTCGCCTGCATTCACCGCCTGTCCCTCGGTGACGAGCAGCCGTTCCACCGTCCCTGTCTTCGGCGATCGAATTTCGTTCTGCATCTTCATCGCTTCGACCACCAGCAAGCCCCGTCCCGCCTCCACCTTTTCTCCCTGCTGTACGAGCACCCGCACCACTTTCCCGGGCATCGGGGCCACGATCTGCTGGCGTCCCTCAACTTCCACCGCTCCGCCCCGCCGACCCTGCCACTGGCGCGGATCCACCACGCGCGCCTCCACGCGCTGTCCGCCCACCACCACGGTCAGTCCCGCGGCCGCTCGTTCCACGCGCACTTCGAAAGCCCTACCATCCCTCAGAATGGAATAAATTCCCGGGCTCACTTCCACCGCATCCGCTTCCAGCGGCTGGCCATCGAGTGTGCCGCTGAGCCGCCATCCCTCGCGGGCAATCTCCACGTCGCGCATCCGGTCGCCGAGTTGGATTTTCAGTTTCACGCTCGCCATCATTCCCGCGGATTGCGCGCCACGCCGGTGCGCCGCCCTTCGTGCTTCCACGGAGACGCCGCTGCGCCTGCCGGCGGCGCCGCGCCGTCTCCACCCGGTCCGCCTCCGTTCCCCGAGATATGGAAGAGCGCCGCGGCCAGCACCGCCGCCGATTCCACTGCTTCCGGCAGTGCCGCACCAACGCCCGCCGCCATTCCCGCGGTCCGCCCCAGCCATTCGTCCAGCCAGCGGGTGTGGATTTCGCCCCTCAGGAATTCGGGGTCCGCCAGCAGCCGCCGGAAAAGGTTCAGGTTGGTCCGTATGCCGCCGATATCGTACTCGTCGAGCGCCCGCCCGAGCCGCGCGATCGCCTCCTCGCGGCCGCTTCCCCAGGCGCTCAATTTTCCCAGCAGCGGGTCATAATCCGTGGGCACCACCCAGCCAACGTACACGCCGTCATCCAGGCGGATGCCCGGCCCTGCCGGCGTCCGCCGCGAAACGATTTTCCCCGGCGAGGGGAAAAAATTATTGTCCGGGTCCTCCGCATAAATCCGGCATTCGATGGCGTGCCCCCGCAGCGTCACGTCCTCCTGCCGGAGCGCCAGGGGCTCGCCCGCCGCCGCGCGGATCTGCATTTTCACCAGGTCCAGCCCCGTCACCCATTCCGTCACGGGATGCTCCACCTGCAAGCGCGTGTTCATTTCCAGGAAATAGAAATGTCGCTGCGGATCCACCAGGAATTCCACGGTCCCGGCATTCGTGTAGCCCCCCGCGCGCGCCAGCCGCACCGCCGCCTCGCCCATGGCCCGCCGCAGCGCCGCATCCACCACCGGCGACGGCGCTTCCTCCACCACCTTCTGGTGCCGCCGCTGCACAGAGCATTCGCGTTCGCCTAGATACACCAGGTTTCCGAGCTGGTCGCCGAACACCTGGATCTCGATATGCCGCGGCCGCTCCAGATATTTCTCGATGTACAGCCGCCCGTCGCCAAACGCGTTCACCGCCTCCGACGAGGCGTCGCGCCACGCGGCTTCCAATTCGGCTTCCCGTTCCACGCGCCGCATGCCCTTCCCGCCGCCGCCCGCCACCGCTTTCAGCAGCACGGGGAATCCGGCCTCGCGCGCAAACGCGCCCGCCGCAGCGGCGTCCTCGAGCGCCTCGAGCGTTCCCGGCACGGCCGGAACTCCCGCGGCCCTCGCCACCTGCCGCGCCGCCGTCTTCGACCCCAGTTTTTCCATGGCCTGGGGCGATGGCCCGATAAACGTCACGCCATTCTCCGCGCACGCCCGCGACAGTTCCGCGTTTTCCGCCAGGAAGCCGTAGCCCGGATGCAGCGCGTCGCAACCCGCGCGCCGCGCCACTTCCATCAATTTGTCGATACGCAGGTAGCTCTCGCGCGAGGCGGCCGGCCCGATCGCATAGGCCTCGTCCGCCAGCCGCACGTGCAGCGACGCCCGGTCCGCCTCGCTGTACACCGCCGCCGCGCCGATCCCCATCTCGCGGCACGCCCGCAGCACGCGGATGGCGATCTCCCCCCGATTCGCAATCAGTACTTTGCGGAACATAGAGGATCCAGAAGAGCCCGGCATGGTAGCACAGTGCTGGAGTTCAGCGCCGCGTTGACGGGGCAGGCTATTCCGGGGAACGCGCCGAGGATGTACTGCGCCTCATGGTCAGAAATCAGAAGGGGATGATTCCCGGCAACCTTTCGAGGTTCTTCCAATGCTGGTCACTCTTGCCGCCTAGGGATGCGATGAACCTTCGGCCCGCGCGCCGGCGATGGTGACTTGTCTGCCGCTGTTTTTCTGTTGGAGCTTCAAACGGCCTAGTTCGAAGAAGGCGCTGGAGGCCGCATGCTTCATGGCCAGGGAGCTTTCGATTCCGCAAGTACAGCCCGGACATTCGCGGCGGATCATGGCCATACTTTGGCGGGAGTACGCTTCCGACGCGAGTATGGCGGCAAGGCTTTCACGGAGAATATTTCCGACCGGTTTGAGCGGGTAGCAACCCGTCAGTACATCTCCATTCGACAGCACGAAGACCTGAAGGTATCCCAGAACGCACGCTGGTTCCTCGACTTTTTCGTTATTGTAATACCGCGTGATGTAATCGACCTCGTAACCGGGGCGTTTGAGCCTGTCGCGAAGGAACCGTGCTATTTCAAGCGCATCTTTTCGCTCCGGCCACATGGAAGCAATATCCGCATCCTTGAGGAAATAGAGACTCCGGCTCAGAATATTGATGTCGATGCCGGCGCCCATGTCGCGAGCCACGTCCGCGAGTGTCCCCAGTTCCGCCGCAGAAATTCGATTCAGGGTGATGGCAATAGAAACCTGCTTGTTCCTCAGCAACTGAAGGCCTTCGAGAGCCAAATCATAATACCCACGAATGCCGCGGATCTGGTCGTTTGTGTCTTTCAATCCGTCAATGGACACGGAGATGTGGGTAATGGGAGATGCGTTGATCTCCTTGTTCAGCTTCTTGAGAAGCAACCCATTCGTTTGCAGGATGATGCGCTTGAAACGGGAGGTGTTTGCCTGCTGCAAAACGTGAAACAGATCTTTCCGAAGCAGCGGCTCCCCCCCGGTGAAACGCAAGGAGCGAATGCCTGCGGCGGCGATCTGGTTCACAAGATCGATGGCGCGATCCGTGCCGATTCCGTCGTCCCATCGGGACTTCCAGTAGTCGCAACTGATGCATTTTGCCTGGCAGTTTTCGGTCAGCTTGACGTGGGCCGCCAGCGGCCGGATGGTTGAAGGCAGGAATTTGGCGGATACCTGGCTGCCCAGCCAGACCCGCGGAAGGTACATAGCCGGAAAAGGCATCAAATAATCCTCATGAGACGCGGCGTGGTGGAATTCTCTTTTCGAGCGCCACCCCACATTTTAAGGCCATATTCAAATTGCGTACCATAAATAACCACAATTTCCCTTTTGACCTCAATAGCGATACCCAGTGACCTCGGTTTTCCCCTCTGTATAGCCCACCCCCGGCGTTGCGTTGACACTGGCCCCGCAGCCTCCTAGACTCGCCGGGCGCGGAGGCGCACCGAGGATGCTACGCAGACGGCCGTATCTTTTATTGAGCCCTTTCATAGTCATTCTGGGTGCGGCCCTCGCCCTCGTCCCCGCGGCCGCTCAGCAGGCCTACCTCACCCCAAACGAAAACCTGGTCGTGGACGGCGTCCCTCCGATTCCCGCCGCGCTGGCTGCCACGGCTGGCCGCTATCTCGAATACCGCGCCGCCTCGCTGGACGACTGGCATCCCTTGCGCCGCGAGATGCTTCTCTCCACCCGCTTCGGCGACACTTCGCAACTCCATCTCGTCGCTCGGCCCGGGGGCGCGCGCCGCCAGCTCACCTTTTTTGCCGACGCCGTTTCCGGCGGCCGCTTCCATCCTAATGGCGGCGACTACATCGTCTTCTCAAAAGACATCGGCGGCGGCGAGTGGTATCAGCTCTATCGCTACGACGAGGCTTCCGGCGACGTGACCCTGCTCACCGACGGAAAGTCCCGCAACTCGTTCGGCGCCTGGTCCTCCGGCGGCAATCAGATCGCCTACGTCTCCACGCGCCGCACCGGCAAAGACACGGACCTCTGGGTGATGAATCCCGCCGACCCGAAAACCGATCACCTGCTCCTCCAGCTCGAAGGCGGCGGCTGGCAGCCCCTCGATTGGTCCCCTGGTGACAAGACCATCCTGCTCCTCGAATACATCTCCATCAACGAATCCTATTTGTGGCTGGTCGACGCGACCACCGGCGAAAAGACCGAGCTCACGCCCCGCCACCCCGCGCAAAAAATCTCTTACGCCGAGTCGCGATTCAGCAAGGACGGCAAGGGAATCTACACGGTCACGGACAAAGACTCCGAATTCCGCCGCCTCGCCTTCCTCGATCTCACCACGCAGAAATCGAACTACCTCACCACCGCCATCCCCTGGGACGTGGAATCCTTCGACCTCTCTCGTGACGGCGCCCACATCGCCTTTGTCACCGATGAAGACGGCGTGGACAAACTCCACATCCTCGACACCGCCTCCGGCAAGCAATTACCTGTCCCGAAACTCGCCGTCGGCGTCATCAGCGGCCTCCACTGGCGCCGCAATGCGCCCGAACTGGGCTTCACCACGAACTCCGCTCGCGCGCAGAGCGATTGCTACTCGCTCGACCTCTCCACCGGCAAGCTCGTTCGCTGGACCTCCAGTGAATCCGCCGTGCGCACCGATGCGTTTCCCGAGGCCGAGCTCGTCCGCTGGAAGAGTTTCGACGGCAAGATGATCTCCGGGTTTCTCTACCGTCCCCCGGCCCGCTTCACCGGCAAACGCCCCGTGATGGTGGTGATTCACGGCGGCCCGGAAGGCCAGTCGCAGCCCGTGTTCCTCGGCCGTAACAATTATTTTCTCAACGAGCTGGGCATCGCCCTCATCTATCCCAACGTGCGCGGATCCACGGGCTACGGCAAGACCTTTTCGCTCCTCGACAACGGCGCGCTGCGGGAAAACACCTACAAGGACATCAACTCGCTGTTCGACTGGATCGCCACGCGCCCCGATCTCGACGCCGGTCGCATCGCTGTCACGGGCGGCAGTTACGGCGGCCACATGACCCTGGCCGTCTCCACCTTCTACAGCTCCCGCATCCGCTGCTCCGTGGACGTCGTCGGCATGTCCAACCTGGTCACTTTTCTCGAACACACCGAGGCCTACCGCCGCGACCTCCGCCGCGTCGAATACGGCGACGAACGCGACCCCCAGATGCGGGCATTCCTGGAAAAAATCGCGCCCATGAACCACGTGGATCAAATCCGCAAGCCCATGCTCGTCGTCGCGGGAAAGAACGACCCCCGCGTCCCCGTCAGCGAGTCCCAGCAGATCGTCGCCGCCCTCAAAACGCAGGGCACCCCCGTCTGGTTTCTCATGGCCAGAGACGAAGGCCACGGCTTCCGCAAGAAGCCCAACCAGGACTTCCAGTTCCTCGCCACCGTGGAGTTTTTAGACGAGTTTTTGTTGCACTGATCCGCTGCTGGTGCGCCCGCGCCCCCCGGCCCGCACAGCAGTTGACGTCCGAGCCCGCCTTGCCGAAAATAAATCCATGCCGGAAGCAGCCATCGAGATCGAGAATTTGACCAAATCGATGCACAGCGCGCGGCGCTCGGCGTCGAGCGCGACGACATCCTGCTGCGCTCGCCAAAGCTCGTCAGAGCCATATCCCTCGAGTACGCGCCCTTCGTCGCCCACATCTATTGGACGCGCGTCGTGCAGTACTACGGCAGCAAGCGCGTGCGGGGAGAGACGAATCTCCAGTTGCTCTGGCCCCTCCTGGACATCACCACCACTCTCGATCCCCAGTTGGTGATTGCCTACCGCTTCGGCGGTGTCTTCCTCAGCCAGCCTCCGCCCTGGGGCGCCGGCAGGCCCGACCTCGCCGTCCAACTCATTGAACGCGGCATCCGCGACAATCCCCGCTACTGGCGGCTCTATGAAGATCTCGGATTCGTCTACTACTTTGATCTGAAGGATTACCCCAAGGCTTCCCAGGCTTTCCTGAAAGGGAGCAAAGTGCCGGGGGCCGAGATCTGGATGGAAGTCATGGCCGCCAAAATTGCCGCACAGGGAGAATCCTGCGAGACTTCGTTCTTCCTCTGGAGAAACATTTACGACACGACCACCAACCCCACCATCAAGGAGAATGCCCTGGATCATCTCAAACAGTTGATCCTTCGCCCGGATTGCAAGCAGTTCGCCGAGGCGATTCTCAGGGATGCTCCGCGCGGGAATAAATAGGTTCATTCCGCTGCCACTGCTCCGGCATCTTTTCCCAGCCGCCCGCCCCCCGTTCGCACTGACATCTTTTCTCTTCGCCCGAGCATCCGTACACTAGGTCTCTCCCAGCGGGTTGGGGCCTGCCGGGACACGAGCGGTCGGGAGCGAGGGGAGTGAATGAAAAGAATGAATGTGAGCAGCCTGCTGTTCTCCGCGTCTCTGGGCGCTGCCGCGATCCTTTGCCCCGGCCTTCTCTTTGCTCAGGCGCCCCCGGGGCCCATCACTCCTCCGGATTCAGCCATGCCCACGGCGGATTCCACGCCCCTGCCGCCACCCACGCCGCGCTGGCAGGGTAAGCCCACGATCCTCGGCTCCTGGAAATTCAATCGCGACGAGAGCGACGACGCGCGCCAGAAGATGCAGCAATCGAGCCAGTCCAACGGAAATTACGGCGGCAGGCGCGGCGGCATGGGCGGTGGCTATCCCGGTGGCGGCGGCTACCCAGGCGGGGGCTATCCGGGAGGCGGGGGCGGGGGCGGAGGCGGCCCCTATGGCGGCGGCAGGCGCAGCTCCATCGATACCTATAGCGACGCCGACAAAGCCCGTCTCAGCGATCTCATGAACCCTTCCTACTCCCTCAAGATCGTCCAAAAAGAGAATGAAGTGGAGATGAATGACGAACAGGACCGCAAGCGCGCCCTTTTCACCGACGGCCGCAAGCTCGAGAAACCCAAGGACGACACCTACCACGAGATCGCCGCGAAATGGGACGACGACCGCCTCGTGGCCACCGAGGATGGGCCCCACAACGGAAAAATCGAACGCGTCCTCGACCCAGCAGACGGCGGTATGCAGCTCTACGAGACCTTCCGCGTGAAGGACAGCCACTCGAATTCAACTCTAGTCGTCCGCTATGTCTTCGACCGCGTCATGCCTCCGGCGCAGCCCACGACGCAGCCCGCGGCAAAGCCTTCACCGCAGTCCCCCACCCAACCCCAGCCAACCAAGCCTTAGCCCCGCGACAGTGCGGCGCGCTGCCATCGAGTCGCACGGCCCAAGAACGCCGGCCCCACGCCTCCTGTCCCCGGCAGACCACCGCCCCTACAGAGTGGAGCGGCCGTGTTCACTCCTGTTCGCCGGTGCCTGACGCCGGCGACAGAATGATGTTTGGGATATTGCGCTCGCGCAGCAGGGCGTTGAAGCCCGCCAGGTCTTTGGACACGAATTGCTGCAACTCCTGCTGCGCTTGCTCCCCCTCCTGCTTCAGCAATTGCTGGACCGCCGCCTGCTGCGTCGTCGGCGGAAAGTCGGCGCCACTGTCCATCTCGCCGAACAGGTAATTGAATTTTTGCAGCAGCTCGGGCGTCCAGCGGCAGTCGTCCTGGCCGCGGCCGGTGAGCTTCAGTTGCAGCAGGTGCCCCTCGATCGCCACCAGTTTTTCCCCCAGATCCTCCGCTGCCTTTCGGACCGCCTTGGAGGAGTCACCGGCTCCCAGTTCCTTTTCGAAAGCGGCAAGCTGGGCGCGCAGCGACTCCACCTGGTTCACCGTCCCCGCCATCTCGTTCATTTCGTCCCACAGCGCCCGCTGCAACTGGAATTGCGATTGAATGTCGCTCTCGGACCCGCTGGAATGTGGATCCTTCAGCACGTTCAGCTTCTCCGTGAACTTCTGGTCTCCGGCCGTCAGCGTCACCGTATAGCTTCCCGGCGGGACCAGAACGGAGAGCCGTCCGATGGCCGGCGGTTTGCGCCAGCCTTCCGGGCCCAACGGCACATCCGGAGCGTAAAGCGGGGTGGTCCTCAGGCGGATCTGCGCCGTGCGTTCCGAGCGCAGGTCCCACCATACGCGGTTGATCCCGGCCTTGGCCTCGCACGGTGTAGCCTCGGCATCGGAATCTTCGTCTTCCTCACCGGGCTTCTTTGCCGCTGCCTCGCCGGTCTTTGGAGCCCGGCATTTGATCTCGCGCACCGTCTTGCCGTCCGCGTCGCGGATGGTGAGCGTGGCGGTGTCTTTCTCGCCCAGATCTGCTTTCAAATAGAAGTTGATGTCCGCTCCGTACGGCGGATTCTTCCCGGCGGTCGGGTCGTAGTACACCGCAGCCGGCTGGGACACGTCCCGGAAGCGATAGGCGTCGCGCGGCGCGAACAGATGCGCGGCCGATGCCGTCACCTGCGAGGTCAGATGCTCGAGCGCCGTGATGTCATCCAGGATCCAGAAGCCCCGTCCGTACGTGGCCACCGCCAGATCGTGGAAGCGTTCCTGCACCACCAGCCAGTACACCGGGGCATGCGGCAGCCCCGCCTGCAGCGGCTGCCAGTTCTTCCCATCGTCGAAGGAGATATACAGCCCGCCTTCCGTGCCCAGGTAGAGCAGTCCCTTCCGCACGGGATCTTCCCGGACGCAGTGCGCATAACTGAGCATATTGTGCGGCAGCCCACTGGTGATGAGCGTCCAGGTTTTTCCGTAGTCCGTGGTCTTGTAAACCCACGGGTCGCGATTGTTCACCTGATGGCCGTCCACGGTCAGGTAGGCGGTGCCCGCGTCGTACCGCGACGCTTCGATGTTGTCCACGGTCCCCCAGTCGAGCAAATTGGGCAGGTTCTTGGTGACGTCCGTCCACGTCTTTCCCCCGTCCCGGCTCACGTGAACCAGCCCGTCGTTCGTCCCCGCCCACAGCAGGCCCGCATCCACCGGTGATTCCGTCAGCGCGAAAATCACCCCGGCGTATTCCACGCCGATGTTGTCCGGCGTCAGTCCTCCGGAAATCTGTTCGCGGCTCTTGTCGTTCCTCGTCAGGTCCGGACTGATGATCTGCCAGCTATTGCCCCCGTCGGTGGTCACATGCACGTACTGGCCGCCCACATACACCTTGTTGTGGTCGCGAGGTGAAATGGCGATGGGGAACTCCCAGTTGAAACGGTACTTCACCTCCGCAGCGTAGGCGCCCGCCACGTACACGGGCCACACCTCGACTTCCCGTTCCTGCCGTGTGCGTTCGTCGTACCGCGTTACCGTGCCTCCGATGCTCCCCGACCCTGTGCCCGTGGACCAGATGATGTTGTTGTCCACCGGATCGGGCATGGCAAATCCGCTTTCCCCTCCGGCTACGGGATGCCAGGTGCCGCGCGGGATGTTGTTTCCGAACCAGCCGCCGAACTCCAGGCTGTTGCTCGGTCCGCGGTACGATGGTCCATCCTGCCGGTTGCCGTAGACGTAGTAGGGAATCTGGTCGTCCACGGTCACGTGATACATCTGCGCGATGGGAAGCGCCACCATGTTCCACGTGTGGCCTCGATTCACGGAAATGCTCACGCCCCCGTCCCACACCACCGCCATGCGGTCCCCATTCTTCGGATCGATCCACATCTCATGGAAGTCGCCCCCCGGGTTTGCGGGCATGGGAGTGAGAGTGTGCCCCCCGTCGAGCGTTCGCGAAAAGTTCGACGAGAAGAAGTACACCTCGTTCTCATTGTCCGGCGAGATTTCTTCCCGCGTGTAGTAGTGCGTGCGCCCGCGAATCCGGCGATCCGAATTGACCATCTGCCAGCTCGTGCCTCCGTCATCGGAGCGCCACAGTTGACCGAGCTGTCCCGGCGCGTCGGGAAAGCCTGGGATGTCCGTGTGCGGCACGCCGTCCCCGGTTTCGATTTCGGCGTACACGCGGTTCGAATCTTTCTGCGCCACGCGCACCGCGATCCGGCCTACCGGCGGATGCGGCAGGCCATGACCCTCGAGGCGCTTCCAGGTGGCACCGCCGTCCGTGGACTGGAACAGGCCGCTGCCCGGTCCTCCGCTGGTGCGGCCCCAGGTGTGAATCACGATCTGCCACATCCCGGCGAACAAGTTGCGCGAATTGTTCGGGTCCATGGCCATATCGGAGCAGCCCGTGTTTTCGTCCACAAACAGCACTTTGTTCCAGGTTTTTCCCCCGTCGATCGTGCGGAAGACTCCGCGCTCCGGCTGCGGGCCGTAGGCGTGGCCCAGCGCGCAGGCCAGCACGATGTCCGGGTTGCGCGGGTCGATGATCACATTGCCGATCCGCCCCGTCTTTTCCAGCCCCATCAGCGTCCAGGTTTTCCCCGCGTCCAGCGATTTGTAAATCCCCTCGCCCACGGAGATGTGGCTGCGGATGTAGGGTTCTCCCGTGCCCGCCCACACGATGTTCGGATCCGTGGCCGCAATCGCCAGCGATCCGATCGACGCCACGGGCTCCGCGTCAAAGATCGGTTCCCAGTGGATGCCCCCATCCGTGGTCTTGAAAATCCCGCCCGACGCCGCCCCCACGTAATACACCAGCGGGTTTCCCGGCAGCCCCACGGCCGC
>DATEQM010000089.1:0-4216 GCA_035272605.1 Candidatus Acidiferrales bacterium
TCTTTGCGGGCATGATGCGGGTCAGCACGGCGTGCACCGGCCAGTAAACGATCAGCACGAGCACGCTCCACAAAACTAGCAGGTGCGTCGGCGCCGGTCCCCACGAGTGGTATGTCACCAGTTCCTTTTGTGCGAAGTTCAGGTTGCGCTCCGGCGCCACCCACCGGGATAGCACCAGCACCACCGCCGCCACCCCCGACTGGAATGCCCAGGCTCTCCGGTCGTATCCCACCTTTCGAATCGCCCACAGCGCCGTGGCCGGCACCGCGAGATGATCGAACGAAAGCAGCCGCACCCACAACGGACGGCTCGCGTCCCACATATATTCCGTGCCGCCGATCAAAGCGTGTCCGTGCGTCACCGCGCTCCACACCACATCCATCCCCCACAGCGTTCCGATCACCACGGTGGAAACCGCCTGGCTGGAGAGCAGCAGGCTGTTGCCGAACCACAGCCCCGCGCACGTCAGCAACACAGCCACGTTGCAAATGTAGAGAAAGTCCTGCGGGCCCCAGTAGTGCGTGTACGCGGGTACCCACACCGCAAGAGCCGCCAGGGCAATCCAGCGCGCAACCGGGAAGGGACGCTCCACCGGTACCTCCGTCCGCCCAATTCTAGCCTGGATTTTTCACCAGGCTTCCGCTTCGCGAGACGCAAGCCTTTACGCCTGTCATTCTGAGCGCCCCGAGCCGCTCGGGGCGCGAAGAATCTTAGCCGATCATTCCAGCAGCGAATGTCGTTGGTCATTTTTCGGCAGCCCGCTGAACCGGGCGGCCAGTCGCCCTCACGGGATGAATTCCCCCGTGGCGCGAAACGCCCCCCAAAAAAAGAGAGGCGGCCGGGGGAGGAGGTCCCGTACCGCCTCATGCGGAAGATAGATGCAGAGTCGAGAGAGCCTGCTGGGCCCGATCCCCGGCCTGACCCCGCAAGCTTCGGGATCTAGTTTTGGGATCGGCGTGCCGCGAGCAGCGCCGGATTCGGGGGAAACCCGCAGCCGCGCCGCAGCACACAGCCGGCCTTCTCGCCGCTTCCAAAAGCACGCCCTGTGCCAGCGCGTGCCCAAACGCATGTCGCTGGCGCCGCATGGCTTACAGCCGCCTGCCGTCGCCGCCGGTCCGGAGCTCCGGCGGCAATGCTCTCTAAATGTGCAAGCCTTTGCAGCGGCACCGCTCGTACCAGCCGCTACGCCAGCCACGCCCATCCGCGAGGTCCCTCGACCGCCCTCCCGCCGCTCGGCACTCTTCCCCTATTTCAGATACGTCGCGATCCAGTCGAGTACTGTGGCGTACCAATATTGGCTGTTCTGCGGTTTCAGGATCCAGTGCCCTTCGTCGGGGAAAATCAGCAATTTCGACGGCACTCCCTGTCGCTGCAAGGCCGAAAAGAATTCCAGGCTCTGCGTGTAGGGCACGCGGTAATCCAGTTCCCCGGCGATCACCAGTGTCGGCGTCTTATATTTTCCCAGTTCCGCCGCGTAGCTCGAAGGCGACCACTTCGCATACGACTGCGCATTCGTCCACGGCGTGCCCCGGAATTCGTGCTCCGGGAACCACAGCTCCTCGGTGGCGTACATGCTCACCTGGTCGTATACGCCCGCGTGCGAGAACAACGCGCGGAAGCGCCCCTGCGCGTGCGTTGCGAACCAGTCCATCATGAATCCCCCGTACGACCCCCCTCCCGCCACCATTCGCGTCCCGTCCAGGAACAGATATTTCCCCAGCACGTAGTCGGTCCCCTCCATCAGGTCCGTGTACGCCTTTCCGCCCCAGTCGTCGTTGATCTCGTCGGTAAACTTCTGCCCGAAGCCCGTGGACCCCCGCCGGTTGATCATTACCACCGCGTAGCCCGGCGAGGCGAACATCTGCGCGTTCCACCGGTAGCCCCAGCCGTCCTCCCACATGGTCTGCGGGCCGCCATGCGCCAGCAGCACCACCGGATATTTCTTCGACGCCGCAAAGCCCGGCGGCCGCAGCAGCAGCCCGTACACCTCGGTCCCGTCCGAAGCTTTGAACGTAAAGTGCTCCGCGGGCCGCAGCTCGAGCTGCGCAAGGATCGCCGCATTCTGATGCGTGATCTGCCGTACGTCTTTGCCCTCCGCCGTGCCCGCGTAAATCTCCGCCGGCGCCGCCAGGCTCGATTGTGTGAACACGATCGTCCGCCCATCCGGCGTCAGCCCGAACTCGCTCACGCTTGCCTGTCGCACCACCGGCTCCGGCAGCGAGCCCGCCGCTGCCTCCATGCGGAATATCGCCACGTCCTGCCGGTCTTCTGCGTCGAAATACAGCGCCTTCGAATCCGGCGACCAGGCAATGCCGTCCACGCTGCGGTCGAAATTTTCCGTCAGGTTCGCGTGCGTGCCCTTCGCGCGGTCGTACAGCCACAGCCGCCAGCGGTCGGATTCGTACCCGGCAATGAGCTGCGCGTGGTACGCAATCCATCGTCCGTCGGGGGAATACACCGGCCCGCCGTCAAACCCTGGGTTCGTCGTGATGCGCCGCGGTGCCGCGCTCCCGTCCACCGGCACCACAAATAAGTCGCCGTTCGTGCTGATCTCCGGATGCGCGTCCGTATTCGCCGTGAAGCACAGCTCGCGCCCGTCCGGAGAGAATGCCACCTCGTCCGGCCCGCCGAGTGAAAAGGGAGGTGCGTCGTAGCCCGCTCCCGGCGTCAGGTCCCGCGCCACTCCTCCTTTTGCCGCGACCACAAACAGGTGGCTGCGCGTCCCGTCGCTGTATTCCGTCCAGTGCCGGAACAGCAGATGGTCGTACAGCCGCGCCTTCACTTTGCTCTTCTCTCGTTCCTCGAGGCGCTTCGCCGTGCAGGCGTCGTCTGTGCAGTCGGGGAATACGTTGCTCGTGAACGCCAGCGTGCGCCCGTCCGGCGACCACAGCAGGTTGTCGGCCCCATCTGCAAGCTCCGCCACCCGCACCGCCTCGCCGCCCTCCATCGGCAGCACCCACACGCCGGCATTGCCGTCGCGCGTCGAAAGAAACGCAATGCTCTTCGAGTCCGGCGACCAGCGTGGCCGCATGTCCCGCCCGCTGCGCGTCAATTGCTTTGCCTCGCCCCCGGCCACCGGCGCGAGCCACAGATTTCTTTCCAGCCGGTTCGCCGGCAGGCTGGGCGTCGCCACCGTGTATGCCACCCATTTTCCGTCCGGAGAGATCTGCTGCTCTCCCACCCGTCCCATCGCCGCCAGGTCCGAGAAGGTGATGGGGCGCTTCTGCTGCGCCACCGCCGGAAGCGCCAGCGCAATCCCCCCCACGATGGCCAGCAGACGGCGCGCACACACCTGCCACGACTCGCAGATTTTCATGAATTTCACCTTCCGTTTCACTCCAGCTTTTCGAACAAGGCTCCTCATCTTGGCACCGGCGAACCGGATTTCCAAGCGGCTCCGGCGCCGCCGGCCAGCGTGTCTCTCCATATTGCCACTGCGCCGGCCGGGGCATAGACTCGCTGCGCTTTTCCCTGTGAGGTCCCATGAAGGCGATGCGGCGCACCGGTGCCATCGTAGGTTGCGTGCTGATCGTTCTCGCCCTGGCATTCTTCGAGGTCGCGCCCGATCTGGCCGAGAGGAGCATGGATCGGGTGCTGCCTGGCGCGGCTGTCGTCCCCTCCGCGGCTGCAATCGCCCTTCACCGGAAACTCCTGATCGCCGACCTGCACGCCGATTCGCTGCTCTGGGACCGCAATCTCCTGACGCGCAGCACCCGCGGCCACGTGGATATCCCGCGCCTGATCGAAGGCAACGTCGCGCTCCAGGTGTTTACCGCGGTCACCAAAACTCCTCGCGGGCTGAACATCGAGCGGAACGATGACCGCTCCGACAGCATCACGCTCCTCATGTTCGCCCAGCTTCGCCCCATCGCCACCTGGACCAGCCTCACCGCACGCGCCCTCGACCAGGCCGCCCACCTCCGCCGATTTGCAGACAATTCCGCCGGACGCTTCACGGTCATTCGAAGCGCCGCCGGCCTGGCGCGTTACCTCGACCGTCGCCGCGCCGATCCGCAAATTACAGCCGGCCTGCTGGGAATCGAGGGCGCCCACGCCCTCGACGGCAACCTCGAAAATATGGGCCCGCTCTATGACGCCGGCTTTCGCCTCATCGGCCTCACGCATTTCTTTGACAACGACATGGCCGGCTCCGCGCACGGCATCGTCAAGGGCGGGCTGACGGAAAAGGGCCGCGAACTGGTCCGCAGAATGGAAG
>DATEQM010000090.1:0-20193 GCA_035272605.1 Candidatus Acidiferrales bacterium
CTGTTTGAGCGCCGCGCCATGGCGGCCTGCGGCGCGTTCAGCGAACACCAGATTCACGGCTGGCTGCGCGCAGAGCTGGAACACAAAGACAACCCTGCGGAATCGCACCCGCCACTGTGGGACCGCATGAGGCTGCTGGGATACCGGCTCGAGGGCATGGACGATTTCCGCGCGCTGCTCGAAAATCTCCAGCCACACCAGGAACTCGGCGAAACCGCGGCGCGCTTCTTCCTGGGAGAAGCCGGCGAAGCGCTGCGCGCCTCCTTTTTCCGGAAATGGAGGCAAATTCAGGTTCGCGATTGGCGCAAGCGCTTCGAGACTTACGAAGGACTGCGCAGCCTAGCGATGGAATGGGAGACAGGCTCCGCGGCGCAACTCGACGATCCCAAAGCCCTGTGGCAAATTGCCGTGGCCATCGGAAATACGCGGGGTTGGAGGGCCGCGCTGCCGGTGGCGCAGCGCATCCTGGAGATTCAGCCGGGCCACGGCGACGCGAACCTGCTGGCCGGCCAGTTACTCATTGAAGAGGGAAATCGTGCGGGCTTGGAATTGCTCGAGCGTGCCATGGCAGCCGGCCCCGGGGCCATCCCGGCCGCATGCGCGCTGGCGGCGAGATTCCTGGAAGCCCGGGGAGAGCAGGAGGGCGCGGCGGGATATCGAAACCGGGCTGAAGCGTGGCACAAAGCCGAACTGGCCATCGCTGAGGAACGCAGCCACGTCCGCGCGACCGACACCTTTTTCGCCCCGGGCTGCCCGCCAGCGCTGGCCGGAGCGCTCCGCCGCGCCGTCGAAACCCACGCCTCGCATATCCGGGCCGCCTATCTGATGCGGAAGCAGGTGGACGGCGGCGACCGGAAGCCACTCTACGTGCTCGGTATCGAGCGCCGCGCTTTTCTGCATGAAAACACCACACGCGCGAATCGCCTGCTGCTGGAAAGAATCATGCGAACACACGGCGTGCCGGGCGACGTGCTGGTGTGCGTGGTGACGCGCCGGAACTGCCCGCTGCTGGAAAAATGGAAAACGGTGCCGGATTCGCTGCTGTACCCGTCGGCGGCGTATTCCTGCCGCGAGGCTCAGCCGATGTATGCGCCCATGGCGCAGACGGCTCGCACGGCGGCTGCGCTTCTCGGGCCCGCCGCACACTCGGCTATGGCCGGCGGCGCCTCCACTGTACCAGAGAAGTGAACGGCCTTCTTTATCTCAGGTCCGGGTGACAGTGGCTAAGAACGGCTACAGATTCAGCGTTTCGTACTTCTGAGCGATCTGCTGGGAAAGCGCGGAGTCTCTCATGGGCGTACGGCCTCGTGGATTGTCCCAGCGGCCGGGAATCGCGGCGCCACAATCCGGGCAGGCACCCTGTTTCAGCCGGAACTCATACACTTCATGCCAGCCGCGGCGAATCAGGAGGGCATCGCAGCTCGGGCAGCGCGTTTCGCCAGCTCCATTGTGGATGTTCCCTTCATAAACGTAGTGCAGCCCAACCTCTCGCGCGATCTTCCAGGCCATGTGCAGCGTGGCGGGAGGCGTGCGCGGCTTATCCCGCAATTTGAAATCGGGATGGAACGCGGTGAAATGCACGGGCACGTCGGGACCCAGGTGCTCCATCACCCATTCGCAGAGACGCCGGATTTCCGCCGGGTCGTCATTCAGAGTGGGAATCAGCAGATTGGTGATTTCGAACCACACGTTCGTTTCGTGCTTGAGCCACTCGAGGGTCTCCAGTACCGGCGCCAGGTGCGAAAGGGTGATTTTGCCGTAGAAATTCTCCGTAAACGCCTTCAGATCCACGTTGGCCGCGTCAATGTGGTCGTAGATGTCGTGGAAGGCTTCCCGCGTGATGTATCCGTTGGTCACCATCACGGTGTTCAGCCCCATCGCGCGCGCCGACTTGCAGATGTCGATCACGTACTCGCCCCAGATGGTCGGCTCGTTGTAAGTGAAGGCGATCGAGGGGCAGCCGTATTTCAACGCCAGGAGCGGCACGTCCTCCGGCGGCAGGTGCGTGGAATGCACTTGATCGGACTTCGACTTCGAGATGTCCCAGTTCTGGCAGAAGAAACAACCCATGTTGCAGCCGGCCGTGCCCATCGAAAACACCTTTGTGCCCGGCAGAAAATGGTTCAGGGGCTTCTTTTCGATGGGGTCCACCTGTAGCGCCGCGGGCGACGCGTAGCCCAGGCTGTACAGCTTTCCGCCCTGGTTCACCCGGATAAAGCAGAAACCGCTCTGGCCATCGCCGATGTGGCAGTGCCGCGGGCAGAGATAGCAATGCACGCGGTTGCCCGGCTCGGGCTCCCACCACCGCGCCTCATACAGCGTCTCGGTCTTCTGAAAGAGTTTGAGGTCGTCCACAAGCGTCCTCCCATAGGCTGGCGCCCTGCTTCGGAGGAATACTCAACTAATTATACGCCCGCGTTGTTTGGAATGCTGAACCATGCGCCGCTGGGCCACCCAGTCCAGATACGACCCCAGCCGCGCGCGCTCCCGCCAGAGCAGCCGAGAGAATCGGACGAAACCCAGGTCTGCGGCTTCCGGACCGAGAAATGTTTCCAGCCGCCAGCGGAGATAGGGGCTTTTCCACGGGCACAGCCGGTAACCCGCGGCGCCGATCCAGTATAGCCGCGCTGCTTCCCAGGCTCGCTTCATCCGCTCTGCCGGTGCAAGTGGAGCAGCCACTCCGGGCTGCTGTCTTCATGCGTGCGACGAAAACCGGAGCGCACCGATGAATCGGTGCGCCAAATCACGCCGTAATCCGCCGGACCCAGATGCGGCTGGTGGCGGGTTTCCCCAGGTGGATGGGCCGCGCGGGCCGGGCAGCAATTTCCAGGGTCATGGTTTCGTCGTACTCCCGCCGCCGCACGCGCACGCGCGTGCCGGGACGCAATCCCAGCCCCGCGACAAAACTGAGGAACTGCGGCTCTCTTTCCTGCACGCGCAACACTTCCACGCTTTCTCCCGCCTCCGCGTTCGAAAGCGGGAACGCCCCGCGGCGTTTGCGCAGGTGAAGCAGCCCGCCGATCAGGGGAACGCCATGCGGGCAACTGCTGTCGCGCCCAAAGCGCTTCAGGAGCAGGTCCATCACGTCATCCGATATCCCGTGCTCCAGCCGCTCCGCCTCTTCATGCGCCTTTGACCAGTCCAGGCCGATCACATCGGTGAGCAGCTTTTCCGCTAGGCGGTGGCGCAGGGCCAGACGCTCGGCGTGCGACCGGCCGCGCGCGGTCAGCTCAATCGTACCGTCGCGGCGCACGCGCAATTGCCCGTCGCGTGCCATGCGCTTGAGGGCTGCCGCAACGGCCGGAGGGGTCACCTGCAAATCTTCGGCCAGCCGCGCGCTGATCGGAGGAGTCTCCTCCTCCTCCACGATATTCCAAATGGCCTTGAGGTAGTCTTCCTGCGAGACGCTGGTGCGCTGGCGCTGCAAGGGGATGCCTGCCGCCCGCTATGGTGCAGTCAGTCCGCGAGAAAAGCAATTGGGGAGTGGGGCCGCCGGCCGCAGCCTGGCTTTGCCGGCCGGCGCGCGGCCGTGGCGCTCGAAACTGCTCAACTCCGGCCACTCCTCTGCTGATCACTGCGCAGCCGCGCAGCCAATTCCAGTACGCGGCCTTCAATCTCGTCGCAGACGCGGCGATAGACGCCCAGATCGTCACCGTAAGGATCCGTAACCTCCCAATCCTCCACCACCGCCCCCACGCGCTCCCGGAACAGCGCCGGGCCGTGGATTCCGGTAAGGTTCACGATGAGCTCTGTCGCAGCGAGATCTGTTTCGCTCGTGCCTTTCGACCTCTGGCCGGGCATGCGAATCCCTCGTTCGAGCAGAACCTGGCGGGTCGCATCGGTGATGGTGCCGAGCGGCGAGATTCCCGCACTCGACGGTTCGATGACGTCGGAGGCGTGATGCCGCGCCAGCGCCTCTGCCATCTGGCTGCGGCAGGAGTTGCCCACGCACACGAATAATACTCGCTTGGCCGCCATGGTCAGGCTGTCCGCACCCGCTCCCCAACCATCTCCAGGAAATAATTGTGCACGGTAGAATCGTCTGTCAACTCGGGATGGAATGTGGCTGCGAGCACCCGTCCCTGCCGCACCAGCACCGGCCGGCCGCCCTCTTCCGCCAGGACTTCCACGTCGCCTCCGCACCGCTCGATGATCGGCGCGCGAATGAACACCATCTCCAGGGGCGCAGTCTTCAACGCGCAGTGCCCAAAGCGCACCTTGCTTTCCAATTGCCGACCGTATCCATTGCGCAGCACCGTGATATCCAGCAGGCCGAGCGACTCCTGGGCCGGGTTGAGCACCTCCCGTGCCAGCAGAATGGCTCCCGCGCAGGTGCCGAACACTGCCCCGCCCCGCTCGACGAAGGCTTGCAGAGCATCCGCGAGGCCTTCCTCCTGGAGAAATTGGAGTTGCGTGGTGCTCTCCCCGCCCGGAAGCACCACGGCATCAAGGCCTTCGAGGTCGGCCACGCAACGCACTTCGCGCGTCTCCACCCCCAGCTCATGGAGCATCTTTCGATGCGCCTCGAAATCCCCCTGCACCGCCAGCACGCCGACCTTCATCCCCCATCACTCCCGGCGGCGGCGCGCGCCGGCCTCCGCCAGATCGGCCCGCGCCTCTCGTATTCCAGGGTACTTTCCACGCGGCGCGCCACATCCGCTCCCGCAAAGCGCTCCACCAGCCAGAGTCCCATGTCCAGCCCCGAGCTTACGCCGCCCGCGGTCAGGATTTCTCCGTCGTCCACCACGCGCGCCTCCACGATCTCGGCGCCCTGTGCACGCAACTCTTCGAGGGCCTCGTGATGCGTTGTCGCGTGCCGTCCGCGGAGCAGTCCCGCGGCCGCGAGCAGCATCGCCCCGGTACAGACAGCAGCCAGTATTACCCCGTCTCTGTGAAGCTGTCGGATGGCCCCCGGCGCTTCCGGACGCTGCGCTTCTGCCCACGCCCCCTGCCGGGAACGTGCCCCCCAACCCCCGCCCGGAACAATTACCAGCTTAGGCGCGCCATTCTCCGCCAGCCTTCCTTCCGCCCGCACCCACAAGCCGTTGGCCGCCCGGATTTCGCCCGCGCCCTCCAGACTCACCAACCGGGTCTCGAACGCCGCCCCGCGCTTTTTCGCCTGCTGGAGCACCTCGAATGGTGCAATCGCATCCAGCTCGTCAAATCCGGGATAAATCAGGATCTCGACGCGCATCGCCTACCAGCCCCGGGTCTGCAGCAGTTCCTTTTCGTCGAGCTGCCGCACGTCAATGCCGCGCATGGCTTCGCCGAGCTCCTCGGAGGCTTCCAGAACCGCCTTGGCGTCTTTGTAATGCGTGGTGGCCTTCACAATCGCCCGGGCGCGCACGTCCGGGTCGGACGACTTGAATATCCCAGAGCCCACGAACACGGCTTCTGCGCCGAGCTGCATGACGAGCGAGGCGTCGGCCGGTGTCGCAATGCCGCCCGCGGAGAAATTCGGGACCGGGAGTTTGCCGTGCTTCGCCACATGCTCCACCAGGTCCAGCGGAGCGCCCAGATTCTTGGCCTCGTGCACGAGCTGTTCCTGACCGAGCGTGGTCATGCGCTTCATTTCGTCCACGATGGCGCGCATGTGCCGCACCGCCTCCACGATGTTGCCCGACCCCGCTTCGCCCTTGGTGCGGACCATGGCCGCGCCTTCCGCAATGCGCCGCAGAGCCTCACCCAGGTTCCGTGCGCCGCACACGAACGGCACCTTGAACCCGTGCTTCCACACGTGATGCTCCTCATCCGCCGGCGTAAGCACCTCGCTTTCGTCGATAAAATCCACATCCAGCGCCTGGAGCACCTGGGCCTCCGCAAAATGCCCGATGCGCACCTTGGCCATCACCGGAATGGACACGGCGGCCATGATTTCGCGGATGATTTTCGGCGCGGCCATGCGCGCGACGCCGCCCTCCTTGCGGATGTCCGCAGGCACGCGTTCGAGCGCCATCACGGCGCAGGCCCCTGCCTTCTCCGCAATTTCGGCCTGCTGCGCGGTGGTGACGTCCATGATCACGCCGCCCTTCAGCATTTCCGCCAGTCCAACTTTCACGCGCCAAATATTGTCATTCAGCAAACTCATCGTTCCTTCTCCTTGGAATGAATCGCTTCCCTCATCCCGGTCCCGCTGCCGTCCCGTGCGCGAACTTCTCCGCATCCACAATCACGAATCTCCCCCTGGCTCGCGCGAGCACCCTGCCCTTCGCGTCCCGGATCTCACCCGCATGATACAACTGGCGTCCCTCGCTACGCTCCTGATGGGCTTCGACGCGAATCTCTTGTCCCACGCGCACCGGCCTCAGGTATTCCACGTTCAGCTCGGCGGTTACGGCGCGCACGCCGTAGAGCCGCGACACTTTGCTCAGCCCCTCATCGAGCACCAGGGCCACAATCCCCCCGTGAACGATCCCGGATGCGCCCTGATAGCGTTCACCCAGCGAAAACTTCCCGATCACCTTCCGTTGTTCCTCATCGAAAGAAAACTCCAGGTGCATCCCCGCGGCGTTCCCCTGCCCACATCCGAAACAACCGTTCGGCGGCTTGGCCCCCGCCCCGGCGCCCGGCGCCACCGCTCGTACTTCGTGCTCCATCCGTTTCCCCGCTTTCGAGCGTCAGCCTATCGTGGTTACACCAGGGCCACGCGCGCCTCGGCACGTCTCCATCCACCCCGCTGCCGCTTGCGCATCTCCTCCCGCAGCACGCCACCGAGAATCTCGATCCCCCGGCTGATCTTTCGCACGTCAATCCCCGCAAAACCCAGCCGGAACACATTGGGCCGCGGCATCTGCACGTAGAAATAGCGTCCCGGGGCGAAGAGCACGCCGCGTTCCCGGGCGTGGATCAGCAGTTCGCTCGCGTCATAGCCCGCAGGGAGCGTCACCCACACGCACATGCCCCCCTCCGGCCGCGTCCACTCGACGCCCTCCGGCATGTATTTTTCGAGCACTCGAAAAAGCGTTTCGCAACGATCCGCGTACACGCGCCGCATTTTCTTCACGTGGCGTTCCAGGCCGCCTCGCCGCATGAACTCCGCCAGCGTGGCCTGCGCCAACTGGTCCGTGTGCAGGTCGGTGGCCTGCTTCACCAGACGCAACCGTTCGATCACATTCTCCGGCGCGATGCACCATCCCACGCGCAGTCCCGGAAAGGCGATTTTCGAGAAGCTGTCGATCTGGATGACGATGCCGCTGCGGTCCAGCGCGCGCAGCGACGGCACGCGCTGCCCGGAAAAGCGCAGCCGCGAATAGATGCAGTCTTCCACCACGGCCACCTGGTGCCGCGCCGCGACGTCCAGCAGGCGGCGCCGCGACTCGATCGGCATCGAAGCTCCTGTAGGGTTCTGGCAGTCCGGCGTCACCAGGATAAACTTCACGCGGTTCTGCGCCAGCGCCGCTTCCACGCCTTCCAAATCAATTCCTCCAGGCGTCCCGGCCGCAGTCCGCACCGGCACACCCAGGCAGCGCACCCGCGCCGTGGTGAATACGGTCATCGAGCCGGGATAGGTGGGATCTTCCAGCACCACCGAATCGCCCGGCCGCAGAAATGCCTTGCAGAGGAGGTCCAGCGACTGCTGCACTCCCGCCGTGACCAGAAGCTGTTCGTTCTTCAGCCGCAGGCCTTCCCGGTTGAGCTGCGCGAGCAATTCGCGCTTCAGCGGCTCGTATCCATCCGACGAGCCGAGTTGCAGGATCGCCCCGCCAGCCTCCTTTAGCGCCGCCTGCACGCAGGAACGCAACTCCTCGATCGGGAAGAACTCCTCCGCCGGACGCGCCGCAACCAGCGAGATGGCCCCGTTCGATGCCTCGGGGTAGATTCGATTCAGCGCTTCCTCACCGCGCTCATCGGCAAATAGGGATTCCCATCGAAGCGCCCCGTTTCCCAGGCTGGGCGGGGCGGGCGTAAAGCCGCGCTGCCCGTTGCGGCCGCCGTTTCCCGTTCCCGCGGCCACTTGGCCCGGAGCATCGTGGCGGATAAAGGTGCCGCGGCCCACGTGGCCCTCGATCAAACCTTCCGATTCCAGCTCCGCGTAGGCGTTGGCCACCGTGGTGCGATGTACGCCGAGAGAATGGGCCAATTCCCGGCTGGCCGGGATGCGGTCGCCGGGGCGCAGTTCGCCCGTGTGCACCATGGCCCGGAGCTGGTCCCGGATTTGAACGTAGAGAGGCACGTGACTCTGGGTTTGCACTTGGACCGGCAGCATTGTCTCCCCCGCCCAACCAATCTACACCCTTATTGGAGGCTGGGAAGAGCCATTATGTCTCCCGCGCGTTTATGCCCCGTTGATGCGCCGCGAAGGCACCTGCGTTACACTCCCGCCATGCCCATCATCGAACGCCCTGCCCCGGGAAACTTCTGCTGGTCCGAACTCGTCACCTCCCACCAGCCGGACGCGAAACGCTTCTACATGGAGCTATTCGGGTGGACGGCGAACGACATGCCCATGGGCGCGAATGATTTCTACACCATGTTCCAACTCGAGGGACGTGATGTGGGGGCCGCCTACACGCTCCGGCCGGAGATGGTGAAGCAGGGCGTCCCCGCGCACTGGGGCCTCCACGTGGCCGTGGCGAGCGCAGATGATTCGGCCGCGCGCGCGGCATCGCTCGGAGCAAAGGTGCTCGCGCCGGCGTTCGACGTGTACGACGCTGGGCGAATGGCCGTGTTCGTGGATCCCACGGGCGCGACTCTTTCTCTGTGGCAGGCCAAACGCAACGTCGGTTTCGGTATCTCAGGAGTCCCGGGCTCATTCTGCTGGGCGGACCTGATGACCCCCGATCCCCAAGGGGCTGCGAAGTTCTATTCCGGATTGTTCGGATGGAAACTTGAAACCGGCCAGGGCGGCGATTACCTGCACATCAAGAACGGCGAGGAATTTATCGGCGGCATTCCTCCCGCCGGTTCGGCCGGGCCGGGCGTTCCCCCGCACTGGAGCCTTTACTTCCAGGTGACGGATTGCGACGCATCTGCAACGAAGGCCAGAGCTCTGGGCGCCGCCATTCACATGCCACCGACGACGGCAGAGGGCGTAGGCCGCTGGGCTGTGCTGGCCGATCCCCAGGGCGCCGCCTTTTCCGTCTTCCAACCCCTGCCCCGCGCCTGAGGCCAACGCCCGCCGCGGCGGTGCAGCGCGGGGCGCTCCGCCCTGTGGCCGTTTCGTCTGTCCAAAATCTGTGAGGGGAATTCGCGGGGGCAACCAGCGCGAAGTAGTTCTGTTCCGTCTCGGTTCAAGCGGTCTTTTGGACTTCGCCCAGCTTCCTCATGCGCGCCTGAAGTTTGGCGCGCAGCGCCGCCGGCGTATTGCGATTGAACGCCACCAGGTACCACAGGGGCTGCGTTCGGTCCTTGCACAAATTGGCGAGCGTGGCCGCATCGGCGTTGGGGTGCCGCGCCACGTTTTCGCGAATGGCCGCATAGGGATGCCGCGCCAGCCGCGCCAGCGTCTTCGCGGAGGTTTTGGGATGCTCGCTGATGAGCCGCAGCAGGTAAAAATCCTGCGGCGGGGCCTGCCGCGCCATCAAATCGAGCGCGTCGGAACTGGTAGCCGCGTTCAGCACCACGCCCACCTTCATGTCCCAGCCGGGATTGATGGCGTCCAGTTCCTTTGTGCGCGCGTGGATCAGCGATTCAATGGCCCGGCGCTCGGCCACCAGCCGGCCGGCCGGTAGCGTGCTTTTTTCCACCGAGTCCAGCACGCGAAGCAAATGCTGCCGTTCGCCGAAAACGATCTGCGACGTGCGCGGTGCCCGGCCATCCTGCGGCATCCGAACGAGGTCTGCGCGCCTCATACTCTCCCCCAGGGGCCTAGCGGGAAGGCCCAAGAAAAACGCGCGCTGAGCGTGCATCGAAACCGATAGCATGCGGAACGAGCGCCACACTGATTATGTGAGTGGCATGAGGGGGCGACAAGCGCTCGCAGACAAGAGCGTTCCATTCCGGCAACACGCCGGGGAGCATCGCTCCTCCCTCCCGCGCCCTTCAATGGGTCGCGCGGATCACGGAAAAAGCCGCGGGGCTCTCTTGCCCCGCGCTACAATATGCGCATGTCCGTATTCGAAGATCACCGCGAAGAACTTGAACATTACGAACAGATGCTCGGCCGGGAGCGCGGCCGGCTGGCAGTGGCCATGGACCTGGTAACGAACGCGCTGATCCTGGCGGGCCAGCATGCCGTGTACTGCCACACCAGCCGCGGTCCGGGAACGCCGAAGCGCGACGTGGAACTGCTGGGCGGAGAACTGGCCAAGGCAAAAGAGCTCATCCAGAGCGTGATGGAAGACCTGCGCAGCTCCAGCAATTCCCGCTGAACCACTGCGGATGAGCGGCCTAGGCACCATCGGCCGGATGCCAGAAGATGAGACGAAGTCTCATGGCGTCTCACTCTGAGGCAGTTTTGGCGTCTCACGTGAGACACGGTGCGCAACCCTCCGACTTCCTGCACCAAGAGAAATCACCATACTTCGACGAATGAATTAGTTAGCCTAGGCGTCCCAGCCCCAGTACTAGTGGTCCCAGAAATGCAAAGATTTCCACAGTGGGGCTTTCCCCAGGGGGTCAGCATGAAGCTCTCGTGCAAACAGATCGTCCGCAGGCTTCCGGCTTACATCGAAGGCGGCCTGGACGCGCAGCAGTATCGCCAGCTCAACGCGCATGTGCGTAGTTGCAAGAGCTGCGGCATCGTTTCCGAATCCGTGCGCCATACCATGGCGATCTATGAGGACCGCAAGCTGCTCGATTTCGAACCGGGCCTGGTGCAAAGCGTCCCGGTGACGCCGCACATCGGAAAGTAATCGCTCTTCCTGGCTGGGTCGCGGTGGGGCTCATCCCGAAACTCCGTGCGTGCCGGCGGCTCTATTCTCATGCGCGAAGGAAGGGATTGGTTTCTCGCTCTTCGCCGATGCTGGTGATGTTTCCGTGGCCGGGGTAAACGCGCGTGGCGTCTGGGAGCATCATCAGCTTCCCGTGGAGTGACTCCAGAATCGCCCTCAAATCTCCACCCCACAAGTCCGTCCGTCCAATGCTCCCCGCGAAGAGCGTATCCCCGGCGAGCAGCCAGCCGCTGTATCCGGGCGCCCGCCGCGCCGGTGGTGGCTGCTCCCGAGACCCGGCCGCGGCTGCGTCGGGCGGAGAAAGCTCCAACGGGATATACAGCGACACGCTTCCCGGAGTGTGCCCTGGCGTGTGCAGCACGCGCGCTTCATATCCGCCCCAACGGATTGATTCGCCTTCGCTCAGTGCCGCATCCACAGTAGCGATGGGCGGCGGCGGCACGCCCAGCCACTTGGCCTGCATCTCCATGCGCTGGTAGAGCGGCAGGTCGTCCGGATGCATCAGAATCGGCGCTCCGGTGGCCTGGTGCAGCCGCGCCAGCCCGCCCACATGATCGATATGCGCGTGCGTGCTGAGGATGGCGCGCACGTGCAGTTCGCGGCTGCGCAGAATTTCCAGGATGCGCTCCACCTCATCGCCGGGGTCCACCACAATCGCGTCGCGCGTCTCCCGGTCGCCCAGGATGGAACAATTGCATTGCAGCATTCCCACGGGAAGGACTTCGTGGATGAGCCTCTGGATCATCGGCGGGCAGTATAACATCACGAGCGATGCATGAATTCCGCCGGCCCCGGCGCCACCGCGCGGAAGCCCGTCCGGTTTCTCCACGGCAAAACCTGCCGCAGGCTTCTGTTAAGATGACGAGTGGAGGGACCAACTCAGGCCGTGGATACTCCTCTTCACGCCGCGCATCGGGCGCTCGAAGCGCGATTTGGCTCGTACTTGGGAGCGACCCTTCCTGCCGCATATGACACTGTGGACAAAGAATGCCGGCGCGCCCGGGAATCCGCGTCCCTTTTCGACACGAATTACCATGCGATCTTCGAGCTGGCCGGCGCAGACCGCGCGCGCTACCTGAATGCGGTCACCTCGGGCGACATCAAGAGCCTCACGCCCGGCCACGGCGCCCTGGGCCTGCTGCTAAACGCGCAGGGCCACATTCTGGCGGAACTCGAGACCTACGCGCTCGAAGACCGCTTCCTGATTCTCTCCCACGCCTCGGTGGCCGCTCGCACCCTCGAGACGCTGGATAAATTCATCATCATGGACGATTGCACGCTCACGGACGTCTCTTCCCAGTGGGCCACCTGCGCGCTCGAAGGGCCTCGCGCCGCCGAGGTACTTCGCGGCGTGTGCGAAGTCGCGCTCAGCGAGTTGGGCCCGCTCGGTCATCAGGAAGCGCAAATCGCCAGCGCCCCGTGCCGCATTCTCCAGCGATCGCACTTCGATCTCCCCGGCGCCGAGATCCTCGCGCCGGCGGAGGCGATCCCCAGCGTCTGGCAGGCGCTCATCGAAGCCGCGCGCGCGGCTGGTGGCGGCCCGATCGGATGGGAGGCCGTCAACTCACTGCGCATCGAAGCGGGCGTCCGCTGGTTCGGATACGATTTCGACGATACCGTGATCCCCCAGGAAGCCGGCCTCGAAACCACGCACATCAGTTTTACAAAAGGCTGCTACACCGGACAGGAAATCGTGGAGCGGGTGCGTTCGCGAGGAAGGCTAAACCGCTGGCTGGTGCTCCTAGAGTTTGCCGGAGCGGCCCTGCCGGAGCCGGGTGCGAAACTGATGGCGGACGGAAAGGAATGGGGCCAGGTGACGAGCTGCGCCTTCTCCCCGGCTCGAAATTCGAAGATCGGGTTCGGCTACCTGCGCCGCGAGCACAATTCGCCGGGCAGTGTTCTGGAATGCGCCGGCGGAACCGCACGCGTCCTGGAATCCCCGGCCAATCCCCCGAAAAACGTGCCTCACTCCGCGGCCTGCGCCTAACGCCTCTTCGCGCTTTCTCCGTGTCCTCCGTGCCTCCGTGAACTCCGTGTAATTCCTGTGATTTGCGCTTTGCGAGAAAACAGAGGAAGGGATTAACACGGGGGGCACGGCAGAACCGAGAACACAGAGAGGACGAAAACGCAGAATGTACTGAGACGAGTGGATGCTAGGAAAGATTGAGCGCGCGCCGGAAGCTGCCGCGATCCCCGTCAATTTTCTTCTGCAATTGCATAATCCCGTAAATCAGCATCTCCGGCCGCGGCGGACATCCCGGCACATACACGTCCACGGGAATCACCTGGTTCACACCCTGCACGATGGCGTAATTGTCGAACACCCCGCCCGAGGTCGCGCACGCGCCCATGGAAATCACCCACTTGGGCTCCGGCATCTGGTCGTAGAGCAGGCGGATCACCGGGGCCATCTTCTGCGACACGCGTCCCGCGATGATCATCAGGTCCGACTGCCGTGGCGAGCCGCGAAACACCTCCGAGCCGAACCGCGCGATGTCCCAGCGCGAAGCCGACATGGACATCATCTCGATGGCGCAGCAGGCCAGCCCGAAGCTCATCGGCCAGATCGAGCTCCGCCGCGCCCAGTTCACCGCCATATCCAGCGTCGTGAACAGAAAACCCTGGTCGGCCAGGTCCGGCGTTTCCTGCCCGGGGCGTTCCAGCGTCACGTTCGGTCCGAGTGAAATCGCCATCTTCGCGGGCCTCTCAAAGAGATTATCTCACAACGGCAAGGGCAAGCGAAGCCGTGGTACCGGGCAGTGCCCCATCGTTTTGCTCGTGCACGAACCGAATTGACACGCCGCGCCGCCCGCCGTAGGCTTGCACGATAGACGTCGATGGACCTCTTTGAAGAAATCGTGCGAATGCGCCGCGCCGGCCTGCGGGCAGCGCTCGCCACGATCGTGCACACGAACGGCTCCATCCCCAGCTACGAGAGCTCGCGCATGCTGGTCCGCGAGGACGGCTCCATCGCCGGCACCGTGGGCGGCGGATGCGTCGAAGCAGACGTGTGGGCCGCGGCCAAGGAAGTCCTGCGCACGGAAACGCCGCGGAAGCTTACCTTCAGCCTGAACCACGAAGCCGGAAACGACAGCGGCCTGATCTGTGGAGGCACTCTGGAGGTTTACGTGGAGCCTATCCTGCCGCAGCCCATGCTGTATCTCTTCGGCGGCGGGCACGTATCCACCGCTCTCGCCCGCGCCGCCCAGCTCGCCGGATTCGCTATCGGCGTGGTGGACGACCGCGAATCCTTTGCCAATGCCGAGCGTTTCCCCATGGCGCAGGAGATCTACACGAGCTACGAATCGGCGTTTGAGAAGATTCACCCGCACGCCGCCACTTTCCTGGTCATCGTCACGCGCGGCCACAAGGACGACATGGACGTTCTCCGCTGGGCCGTAAACACCGAGGCCCGCTACATCGGCATGATCGGCAGCCGGCGCAAAGTCATCTCCGTGTACCGGGCGCTCGAAAAAGAAGGCGTGCCGCCGGACAAGTTTTCGCGCGTCTATGCGCCCATCGGCCTCGAGATCGGCGCGCTGACGCCGGAAGAAATCGCCGTGAGCATCGCCGCGGAGCTGGTGGCCGTGCGCCGCAACGCCGCCGGCGCCCAGCACAAGTCCGTGCAGACAGAAGCGGCCACGGCCGCTCACTCCTGATATGAAAGCGCTCGCAGCCATCATTCTGGCGGCCGGGGAATCGCGCCGCATGGGGCGGCCCAAAGCCCTGCTCGCCTGCCAGGGGACTAGCACTACGTTCCTGGGCCACCTGCTGCGCGTCACGGCACAGCCCTCCATCGGCATCCGGCGGGTTGTGCTCGGCGCGGCTGCAGACGAGATTCAGCACGCAGCCGCGCTGGCGCCGGAAATCGTGGTCATCAACAACGAGTGGCAGAAGGGCCAACTCTCCTCGCTGCAAGCGGCGCTGCGCAGTTTGCCCGAGGGCTCTACCGACGGAATCCTGGTCTGCCCCGTGGACCACCCGCTGATCTCCTCGCAGCTCGTGGTTCAGCTCATTAAGGCGTTCCGCGCGCAAGGCCGGCCGATCGTCATGCCCACCTGGCAGGGGCACCGCGGACATCCCGTGATCTTCGCCGCCAGTCTCTATCCCGAGCTTCTGGCCGCCCCGGCCGACGTGGGCGCTCGAGCCGTGGTCTGGGCGCATCAATCCGATCTTCTGGAAGTGCCTACTGAGGAAGAGGGAGTGGTGCAAAATCTGAATGACCCGGAATCGCTGGGCCGCGCGGCCGGAAGCCCATCCTGACCGGCAGGCGCCGATTTACAATTTCTCCAGAATGGCACGCAGCGCATCGCAGGCCAGCTCCGCAGCGTGAAACGAAGCCGGCGCCAGTCCCCCGAGCCTGCTCGCAACCTGCTCCGCCGTCAGCAACCTCAGCTCCACCGCCGATTTGCCCCGCATCCATTCCGTCAGCCATGAACTGCAGGCAATCGAGGCCACGCAGCCGCGCGTTTTGAAGCGCGCCTCCGCCACCCGTCCATTCTCCATTCGCGCTGCCAGCCGCAGCACGTCTCCGCACGCCGGGTTCGTCACCTCCACCTGTGCCGTGGCCGCGGCCAAGTCGCCCGCGTTCCGCGGATTCTGGAAATGGTCGAGAACTGCCGAACTGTAGAGTGATTCCATTTTCCGCTCGGCAGTATTTCAGACCCGCGCGCGGCATTCAACCGCGCGCGGTACAATCCGTGCTGCCATGGCTCTTCGGAAAAGCCGGCCCGGCGCGAATTTGCGCATCGTATCGCTCGCTCCCAGCGTTACGTCCATCCTGTGGGCCATTGGCGCGCAGCGCCGTCTGGCCGGAGTCACCAAATGGTGCGCCGACGTGGCGCCGGTAGGCCGCCTGCCGCGCGTGGGCGACTGCTGGTCCGCGGATGCGGCGGCAATCGCACGGCTCCGCCCCACGCTCCTTATCGGCTCCGTGCCCTTCAAGACCGAAATGCTCACTCGGCTGCTGGAGATTGGCGCTCCGCTCCTGGCCCTGAACCCGCGCTCCCTCGCCGACGTTTATGCCGATATCCATTTGCTCGGCCGCCTCACAGGGCTCGCCGCGGCCGGCGAACGCGTCGTCCGCAAGATGCAGCGCGATCTCCAGCAAATCGCTGTGCGCGTGAAGCAGCACTCCCCCGCCGCCTCCCCGCGCGCCGCCCGGCCGCGCGTTTACTGCGAAGCCTGGCCCCATCCGCGCATCAGTTCCCCTCCCTGGGTCAGCGAACTTGTCGAGATCGCCGGGGGCGAGCCCGTGGTCTCGGCCGGCCAGAAAGTGACCGACGAGCAAGTGGCCGCAGCCCAGCCGGATATCATCGTCCTCGCCTGGGCCGCCACCGGCGCGAAATCCGACCCCCGCCGCGCGCTGGAAAATCCCGCATGGCAAGAGGTGCCGGCGGTGCGCAACCGCCGGGTGCTCGTGGTGCGCGACGAGCTGTTGAATACGCCGTCGCCCGTGCTCGTGCGTGGCGCCCGCGAACTTCGCCGCGCCATCGTCGCCTTTCGCCTCCAGCCATGAGCGCTCCAATCACCGTCGTTGCTGCCGTCATCGAGAAGGACGGCCGCATCCTCATCTGCCAGCGGCGCCGCGGCGACCGGTTTGAGTTGCAGTGGGAATTCCCCGGCGGAAAGGTGCAGGCGGGCGAGACGCCGCAGCAGGCGCTGGTGCGTGAATTACGAGAAGAACTGGGGGTCAGCGCCCAAATCGGCGGGGAAATGTACCGAACGCGCCACCGCTACCCCGAGCTCGACCGCGAGCTCGAGTTACTGTTCTTTGCCGCCACGCTCGGCCCGGAGCCTCTGATGAATCTTGCGTTCGAACAGGTAGTGTGGGCCGAGAGGGCCCGCCTGACCGATTCTGATTTTCTGCCCGCCGATCGTGAACTCGTGTTCCGTCTATCGCGCAGCCGATGAGTAGCGCGGAAAATCGAAACTCGAAAAACGAAAACCGGCTCAAAGCCAGCCAGAGCTTCGCAGTTTGGGTTCTTACCGATTTTCGATTTTCGCATTTCGTCCTTTTCACACCAGCGCCCTGCCCCCATCCACCACCAGTACCTGCCCGGTCACAAAATCCGCGGTAGCCAGGTAGAGCACAGCGTCGGCAATCTCGTCACCCGTCCCCGTGCGATGCAGCGGCACCCTGCGGATATAGTCCTCATCCGGCGCTTCGCCCGCGAACTGGATGGTGCCCGGGGCCACGCTGTTCACCAGAATCTCCGGAGCGAGAGCGCGCGCCAGGCAGCGCGTCAGCATGATCGAACCCGCCTTCGAGACGCAGTAGTGCGTGTAGGCCGGCCAGGCCAGCAGGCCTCCCAAAGAGGAGATGTTGATGATGCGTCCGCGCCCCAGCCGCTTCATCAGGGGCGCCGCCGCCTGCGCACACAGGAACTGCGACTTCAGGTTGATGTCCAGGATGGAATCCCACTGCTCGTCCGTCAGCTTCTCGAAAGGGGCGTGAAAGAAAGTTCCGGCATTGTTCACCAGGATATCGAGCCGGCCGAATTCCGCCTCGACCGCGGCGAAGAGGCGCTCCACTTCGTTCCGGCGCGAAACGTCCGCCTGCAACGCCGCGCTGCGCCGTCCCATGGCCGCAATCTCGCCGGACAAGACATCCGCCTCGGGCTTCGAGCGGTTGTAATTCACGGCGACGTCCGCGCCTTCGCGCCCCAGCGCCAGGGCGATGGAACGCCCGATGCGCTTTCCGGCCCCGGTCACCAGCGCCACCTGCCCGGAAAGTTTGAGTTGGCTCATGGCGATATAGGGCGGAGCCGCCTTCCAGGCGGCTTCGAGGCGTCGCTCCAGGAACCCCAAAGGCCCGCCGGCAGTCGGCGCGATTCGTCTGTTAAGAAAAACTCATCGCCAAATCTACCAGCGTGCGCACGGCAATCCCCGTCGGCCCCTTCGCGGCCCACGGCTTTTGTTCGTCGAGCCACGCCGTACCTGCGATGTCCAGGTGCACCCACGGAGTCTCGTCGGTGAATTCGCGAAGGAATGCCGCGCCCACGCTGGCGCCGCCGCCACGGCCGGCGCCGGCGATGTTCTGAATGTCCGCGATGGTGCTCTTGATCAGCTCCCGATAATCGTCGTCCAGCGGCATCGGCCACATTTTCTCCCCAGCGCGCCGCGCGCTGGCCAGCACCTGTTCCTGGAACCCCGGATTGTTGGTAAACACACCGGTATTGATATGGGAGAGTGCCACGACGATCGCGCCGGTCAGAGTCGCCGCGTCCACCAAGTGAGTGCAGCCCAGCTTTTTCGCGTAGGCGATCCCATCGGCCAGGATCAGGCGGCCCTCCGCGTCCGTATTGATCACCTCAATGGATTTGCCGGACATGGCGAACTGCACGTCCCCGGGCTTCTGCGCTTTTCCCCCGGGCATGTTCTCTGTCGACGGAATCACGGCCACTACCTTGACCGCAGGCTTCAGGGCGGCCAGCGCCTTCATCACTCCCAGCATGGCTGCTCCGCCTGCCATGTCGTATTTCATTTTTTCCATGCCCTCGGAAGGTTTGATGGAGATTCCCCCGGTGTCAAACGTCACCGCTTTGCCCACCAGGCCGAGTACCGGAGCGCCGGTCCCGCCGCTGGCGGGATGCGCCGGAGTGTAGGTGACCACAATCACCCGCGGCGGCTCACTGGATCCCTGCGCCACGCTGAGCAGCGCACCCATTTTCAGCTCGGCGATGCGTTTTTCATCCAGCACGTCCACGGCGAGACCGGCCTCGCGCGCCATTTCTTCGCCGCGATCGGCCAGCATGCGCGGCGTCAGCCGGTTGGAAGGCTCGTTGGCCAGCGTGCGCGTAAAATTCTGCGCCTCGCCAATAACGCGCCCCCGTGCCATCCCTCGCTCGATCTCCGCCGTGGAAGCGCCCTCCGCGCCTGCCAACGCCGCTGCTTCCATAGCCTTCCCATTTTTCTTCTCGGTTTTGTAGAAGTCGGACTCGAACGACGCCAGCAACAGCCCCTCCACCGCCGCCTCCGCTCCCTCCGCGTTCCGCTCACCTTCCCGCAGCAGAAACGTCATACGAGTGACGGACTTCGCGCGGAGCAACCGCAGCGCCATCCCGGCAACCCTGCGGAGGATTGTGCCGTCAAACTTTTCGGGCTTCCCGGCGCCCACCAAAAGGAGCCGCCCCGCGGCCAGTCCCGGGGGATCATGCAACATCGTCGCCTCCAGCGTTTTGCCGGTCAATTCTCCGCAGTCCGCCAGGCGCTTCAGCCTGCCCCCGGTGGCCTGGTCGAGCTGCGCCAGCGACCCCTCGATGCGGTTGTCCTTCTCGAATACGTAGGTGACCAGCGCGGGCGAGTCGATTTGCGCCGCCGGGTGGGAATTAAACGAAAATTGCATAGGGGTTGGCCCTCTCCTCAGAATCGGGTTTTGTGCTCATGAATCGCTTTCGCCACTTCTCGCTTCTCCTCGCGCTCGCGGATGGTAGCGCGGCGGTCCCATTCCTTCTTCCCCCGGGCCAGCGCGATTTCGCACTTCACCCGCGCCCCTTTCATATACAGGCGCAGCGCCACCAGCGCCAGCCCTTTCTGTTGGACTTTCACCGCCAGTTTCTCGATCTCCCGGCGGTGCAGCAGCAATTTGCGCTCGCGCAGGGGCGCGTGGTTCCAATGCCCGCCCGGGGAGTATTCCGGGATGTGGCAGTTCACCAGCCAGCACTCGTTGGCGCGCACCAGCACATAGGAATCGCGCAGGCCGGCCTTTCCCGCCCGCACCGATTTCACTTCCGTGCCGCTCAACGCGATCCCACACTCGTACCGATCCAAGAGCTCGTAATGGAACGAGGCCTGGCGATTCGACGCCAGCGTCCGTTCGCCGCCTCCCTCGGCAGATTTTCGGGGTGTGGGCACAACCGAACCATGATAGCCGGGCGTTTCCTCATGCGGCAAGTCCCGCCACGTTGCTTGCTGCACCCTTACCCGGATGCTAGAGTGGAGAATTGATGCGGACTGGCGGAGGTGTGATGTCTCGTAGCCTGCGGATGGCATTGCTGATCCCGGCGACTATGTTGCTCATTGGCTGTCCCAAGGCCCACAGCGAATACTCGCAGGGTCAGAAGGCCGAATACATCCAGGATTGGGACACCGCGCTCGTTCACTACCAGCGTGCTCTCACAGCAGATCCTGCCAACATCGAATACAAGCTGAAAGTCACGCAGATTCGTTTTCAGGCTGGTATTGCGCACGTCAAAGAGGGCCAGAAACAGCGCGACAAGGGCGAGCTCAAAATCGCCATGGCCGAGTTCGAAAAAGCCATGGCGATTGATCCCTCGAATCCCGTGGCCTCCCAGGAAGCGCGCAAGACGCTGGATATGCTCACCGGCAAGCCCAACCTGCCCGGCGCGCCCCCGGCCTA
>DATEQM010000091.1:0-16343 GCA_035272605.1 Candidatus Acidiferrales bacterium
AGCGCGCGAATGATATCGGTGCGGACACGCCGGGTCAATGTTCGGCGGGCGCGGAATTCTGTGGAGGCGGCCCGCCGCAGCGGGCCGCCTTCTTCTCCCCGCTTGCCTTTTTTCTTCTCTCGCATGTAACCTTCGCTCCTCGATTTCCGGCATTGCCAGCAATCTCAGGAGCCCCATGCGCCTTCATCTTGTGTTCGCCATCCTCACCGTTAGCGCTCTCTTTCTTCCCGCCGTCGCCGGCGACCCTGCTCCTCTGGATGGCTACTCCGCTGCCGCCTCCCAGGCCGAGCGCGACTGGGAGGGCAAATTCCGCGCCATTCCCAGCGCGCAGAACCAGCGCGACTATATGCAACGCCTCAGCGCGCGCCCGCATCACGTGGGCTCCGCTTACGACCGGGAAAACGCCGAGTGGATCCTGGCCCGGTTCAGGGAGTGGGGCTGGGACGCGCACATCGAGGACTTTGACGTGCTCTTCCCCACACCGAAACGCCGCATCGTAGAGCTGCTCGCGCCCACGCACTTTGTAGCCAGGCTGCAGGAACCGCCCGTCGCCGTTGATCCCACCTCCAACCAGCAGGCCGAGCAGTTGCCCACCTACAACGCCTACTCCATCGATGGTGACGTCTCCGCCCCGCTCGTCTATGTCAACTATGGGCTGCCTTCCGACTACGAGCAGCTCGACCGTCTCGGAGTCTCCGTCAGGGGCGCCATCGTCATCGCTCGTTACGGCAACTCCTGGCGCGGCATCAAGCCCAAAGTTGCCGCCGAGCACGGCGCCGTGGGCTGTCTGATTTATTCCGACCCGCGCGACGACGGCTATTTCCAAGGCGACGTCTATCCCGCCGGCGGCCTGCGCAACAAGGATGGCGTGCAGCGCGGCAGCATGCTGGATTTCGCTTCCTTCTGGCCCGGCGACCCCACCACCCCAGACCGGGAAGACAAATCCATCGCCCGTCTCGCCGTCAAAGACGCGCCCAGCATCACCAAAATTCCCGTCCTGCCCATCTCCTACGGCGATGCCCAGCCGCTTCTCGCCGCCATCGGCGGCCCGCTTGCGCCGCAAGAATGGCGCGGAGCGCTCCCCATTCCCTATCACGTCGGTCCCGGCCCGGCCATGGTGCACCTGGCTATCGAATCCAATTGGGACATCAAGCAATTGCACAACGTGATCGCCCGAATCCCCGGCGCCGCCGACCCCGATACCTGGATTGTCCGCGGCAACCATCACGACGGCTGGGTCAACGGCGCGGAGGATCCCATCTCCGGACAAGTGGCGCTGCTCGAGGAAGCCCGCGCCATGGGCCAGCTCCTCCAGCAGGGATGGAAGCCCCGGCGCACCATCATTTATTGCGCCTGGGACGGTGAGGAGCCCATGCTGCTCGGTTCCACCGCTTGGGCTGAAACTCACGCCGCAGAGCTCCGCCGCCACGCCGCCGCCTACATCAACACCGATAGCAACGGCCGCGGCTTCTTCTTCATGGAGGGCTCGCATACCCTCGAGCATTTCATGAATGGCGTCATTCGCGATATTGACGATCCGGAAAGCAAGCTCTCCGTCTTTGACCGCAACCGCCTCGCGGCCATCGCCTTTACCAAGAAGGACGACGAGCGCAAGGAACTCCGCAGCCGCCCCGACCTGCGCCTCGAGGCGCTCGGCTCCGGCACGGACTACACCGCTTTCATCGACCATCTGGGCATCGCCTCGCTGAACCTGGGCTACGGCGGCGAGGACGAAGGCGGCATCTACCACTCCATCTACGACAGCTTCTACTGGTTCACGCACTTCTCGGACACCGACTTCGCGTACGGCCGAGCCCTCTCGCAGACCGTGGGCACTACCGTCATGCGGCTCGCTGACGCTGAAGTGTTACCCTTTGAGTTCGCCGATCTCGCCGACACCGTCCACAGGTACACAGACGAGCTCCAAGCGCTGCTGAAAAACAAGCAGGACCAAATGGCCGAGCGGAATCGGGAGTTGGACGAGGGCGCCTTCCGTGCCGCCTTCGATCCCCGGAAGCCCACTATCGCGCCGCCGAAAGAAGATGTTCCCCCGCACCTCGGCTTTGCTCCGCTGGAAAACGCCGCCACCGCGCTCACCCGCGCCGCCGATCGTTATCAGAAGGCCATCCGCCAGGCACGCGCGAGTGGGGCCTGGGCCGCCGCCGACTTCGCGGCGCTCAATCAGCATCTCATCGAGAGCGAACGCGATTTGCTCGATCCCGCCGGCCTCCCGCGCCGTCCCTGGTACAAGCACGTGCTCTATGCACCCGGTGTCTACACCGGCTACTCGCCCAAGACCATCGCCGGCGTGCGCGAGGCCATCGAGCAGAAGCGTTGGTCCGAAGCCGACCAGCAAATCGTCCGCGTCGCCAAAGTCTTGGAGGGCGAGGCCGCGCTCATCAACTCCGCTGCCGCCCAGGTGGAAAGCTGGCGCTCCGCCTCGGCGCAGTAGTCCGTGGGCATGTAGCGGCGGCTTTACGCCGCCATCCTCTCACCGCTTCGCGATTCGCCGCCGCAAGACTTCCAGGATGCCGCTCACCAGCATCCGCGGTGTCGGCGGACACCCGGGGATGTACCCGTCTACCGGAATCACCGCGTCCACCGCGCCGACGATCGCGTGACTGCCCGCGAAAATTCCGCCGCTACATCCGCACGCCCCCACGGCAACAACGAGCTTCGGCGAGGGAACGGCCTCGTAGGTGGCCCGGACCGCCCCGGCCATGTTGCGCGTCACTGGCCCCGTCACCAGCAGCATGTCCGCGTGTTTCGGAGAGGCCACGAAGTGAATCCCGAACCGTTCCAGATCGTAGTAAGGGTTGCTGAGCGCGGCAATCTCCGCCTCGCATCCGTTGCAGGAGCCCCCATCCAGTTGACGAACGTTCAGCGCGCGTTGCAGCAGGGATTCAATCTCTCTGCATGTGTCTTCCGGCCCGGGAATGCGAAGGGCGATCTCCCCTCCGCCGGAGGCATCCCAATGGCGCACCATCTGTTGTTTTGTTCGGCCACACAGCGCAAACCGTTCCGCAACTCTCACCGCGCCTTCGCCGGCCTCCGCGCACCGTCCGCAGCCGATGCACCGCCCATAGTCCAATTTCAGTGCGCGGCGGCCATCCGATTCCTCCAGCGCGAAGGCCGCGGTGGGGCAGATCTCCACGAGCTTCTCGGTGATCGCTGGCGTCAGCCGGTCGGCCACCACCTCCGGCATGCGGCTGCCTCCGCAATTCGCCAGCAAAGCTTCGAGCGGAATCACCCGATCCGGCTGGCGCAGGCTCTGCTCGATCACGTCAAAAATCATCGGTCACATCCCGAATAGGACAGGTTGAAGCTTTTATTGATCAGCGGGAAATCCGCAATGATGTTGTCGGCAACGGCGAAGGGCATGGCCGGCCAGTTTTGGAACGAAGGAGATTGGATGTGGCACCGCGCCAGCCGGCCGCCGCGCACTTCCAGCCAGTAGAGCAGTTCTCCTCGCGGCGATTCCACCGCCGAGAATCCTTGCGCGTCTCCCGCCGGGGCCGCCGGCTCGAAGATGCTGCCCGGTGATAGAGCTCCGGCAGTCTCTTGGATCAACCGCGCCGAGATCGCCGCCTCGCCTATGCGGATCCGTGCCCGCGCCATCACGTCCCCGTAGTGCGTGGTCGGAACCTCTATTCCCTGGCCATAACCGCCGTAGGGATGTTCCCGGCGAACGTCATAGTCAACGCCGCTCGCCCGCGCCACCGGCCCGACTACGCCCAGGTCTCGCGCCGTCTCCGAGCTCAGGATTCCCGCGCCCTCAAAGCGATTCTGGATCGAGGGTGTTTCCAGAATCATCCTCGCCAGGTTGGCGAATTCCGCGGAAGCGCTGGCCACCGCGCGAGCCAGCTCCGCGACCCGGGCGGACTCGAAATCCCTTCGCAGGCCGCCGGGCACCGCAATGCCGCGCCAGTACCGCGTCCCGCAGCACTGCGCAGAGGCTTCGAGCAGCGTCTCTTTGATCCGGGTTGCAGAGGCCGCGGCCACGGCGAATCCCACGTCCGTGCACAATCCTCCCACGTCGGAGATGTGGCAGACCAATCGCTCGAGTTCCAACCCAATCAACTGGATCGCCGCGGCGCGCGGCGGAACACTCATTCCCAGCGCAAGTTCCGCCGCCTGGCAGCAGCACACGGCGTGCGCAAAACAATTGTCCCCGGAAACCGATTCTGCCAGCATGACTCCATCGGCCACCGTCCTGCCTTGGAAGAGTTTTTCCGTGCCTTTATGCGTGTAGAAGTGGCGCAGCTCGAGATGCAGGATCGTGTCGCCCACCACGCTGAACCGGAAGTGCCCCGGCTCGATGATCCCGGCGTGAACCGGACCGACAGCAACTTCGGCCACCCCCTCGCCCTGCACTTCGAGGAAGCGGTACTTGCGGTTCGCCCAGGGGACCTCGCTGACCGTATCCACCATCGGGTGCACGCACTCCGGCCAGTTTTCGTGGAAGATCAACGGCCGCAGGTCCGGGTGCCCTACAATCTCGATGCCGAATTTGTCATGCAGTTCCCGCTCGTGCCACGCCGCCGCAGGCGTCTGGAGAGTCATGGACCGCACCGGGCCATCGGCCGGCAGCAGAGCCTCGGCGTAAGCAGGACTACCGTCATCAAATATGTAATGCACCCGCTTGCTTCCACGGGCGTCAAGGCTTCCAAAAAGAGTCACCAGGCGCGCCGGCCGGCCCTCGGCAGTTTGCGGAATCGTGAGCACCGCAGGAGGCCCTCCATGACTTTGCCGTGGTCCTTCCGATGCTTTCTCGTTCATCGCAGCACCGCCATCGCATCCCGCAGCAGGTCACCGAATGTGGAGGGAATCCGCGCGCCGAACCACACCAGGCACACGGCAGCAATCCCCATGGCCGTGTATTCGGATGGGATCAGCCGGGAGCTTTCCGGGCGCCGGTCCGGCTCTCCGCACAGCATGCCCAGCAGATGGTGCGCAAACCCCCCAAAGACCACCGAAAGGATGATCAAGAATAGGACGGCGACGAAGTAGTGCGCACCTCCGAACGCTTCCGAAAGAATGGCAAACTCGCTGACGAACAAGCTGAACGGCGGCAGGCCCACGATTGCTAGCCCGCCAATCACCAGGGCCGCCGAAGTTTGCGGCAGGCTTCGTGAGATGCCCCGGATCCCCTCCATCCGCAGCGTGGACAGATTGTGGCGGATGTTGCCGGCGCCGAAAAACAGCAGCGACTTGGCCACGGAATGATTGAACGTGTGCAGCAGAGCGCCAAACAATCCCAGAGGCCCTCCCAGACCCAGCCCGATGGCGATGATTCCCATGTGCTCGATGCTGCTGTACGCCATCAGGCGCTTCAGGTTCCGCTGCACCAGAATCAACAGCCCGGCCACCACCAGGGACATCACGCCGAACAAGAGCAGAAGGGAATGTGGAAAGCCCGGACCAGCGGCGGCAGAGACGATCGCGTCGAAACGGATTACCGCGTAAACAGCGCAATTCAGCAGAACCGCGGAGAGCAGCGCGCTGATCGGCGTGGGAGCTTCTGCGTGGGCATCCGGCAGCCAGCTATGCATGGGCACGAAACCCACCTTCGTGCCGTAACCCACCAGAACAAACACGAACGCCAGCTTTACCAGGTGCGGGTCCAATCCCACGTGCGGCGCGGCATTTTTCAGCGCCAGCCAGTCCAGCGCAGCCGCCGGACTCATTCCCGCTTTGACGCCGGCCAAGTACAGCACGATCGTGCCAAACAACGCGAAAGCGATCCCCACCGTGCACACAATCAAGTATTTCCAGCCTGCCTCCACCGCGCCTTCCGTGTTGTAGAAGCCTACCAGCAGCGCCGAGGCCAGCGTCGTTCCCTCCATCATGATCCACAGCAACCCCAGGTTTGCGGAGAGGCATACGCTGATCATGGTAAACAGGAAGAGAAAGCACAGCGCGTAAAACCATCGCGGTGAGGAGAAACGCCCTTCTCCCGTGTGGCGCAAATACCCGGACGAGTACAGGAGCACCAGCGCGGAAATGAAGGCGATGCCCACCAGGAAAAATGCGCTCAGGCCGTCGGCGCGCAGATAGCGCCCCTCTTCCACCGCGCCGCGCAGGTGCACCTGCCGGATCACCGCGCTGATTGCGGCGATCTCCACTGCTCCTAACACCAGGGCTGCTCGTGTGGCTGCGCGAGGGTTGTGGAAGAGCAGCAGCAGCCCGGCGCCCACAACCGGGATGACGAGCGGCAGCAGCAGGATCATGCCCTCATCCCCGCAGCCGCCGCAGCTTCGACACGTCCAGATGGTCGAACGTGTCGCTGATGCGGAAGGTAAAGATTCCCATCAGCAGCAGCCCCATCAGGATGTCGAAGAAGATTCCGATTTCGATCACCAGCGGCATGCCGAATGTAGTGATCAGAGCGGCCAGAAAGATGCCGTTCTCCAGCACCAGCAGGCCCAGCATCTGCATGATCGCCTTCGTGCGGCTCACCATCAGGAAGGCCCCCGTCAGAATCAGGGCCACCGCCGCAGCCAGCGCATCGTCGGGCACGTGCACCGCCTGTCCGTAGGAATGCACACCCGCGTACGAGAGGTAGATCATCAGCGCGACGATAAACACCGACTGTGTCGGAGTCGTCGAGGCTTTCACGTCGCGAACCGTCTTGAGTCTTCCGGTCACCACGAAGAACGCGCGGGGGATGGCCACTACCTTGATCGCGAACACCAGCAGGCCCACCACCCAGGCCTCCGCCAGTTTTTCCTGGATGGCCGTGGCCAGTACCTCCGCAGTGATTACCGCGGATTGCAGGCTGAACAGCAGCACGCTGGTGGAAATCCTCCGCGCCACCGCCAGAAGCAGGATGGTCAGAAACAGGAAAACGGAGAACGAGCTCAGTACTTTTCCGGTTGCAATTCCCACCAGGCCCATTCCTCTACCTCTTCACCAATACTGTGAAAATCACCGCCAGCGCGCTCACCGCAGAGGCCACCCCCAGGAAGTCCGGCACCAGGTACATTCGCAGCTTGGCCATCGCACTCTCGATCAAGCTCACCAGAACCATCAGCACGGCAAGCTTTGCGAAATAAAGCAGCAAGGCCGCAGCCATTCCCCAGCCTGAATTTGGGGAAGCCATGCCCCAGGGGAAGAACAGCGCCACCAGCAGCGCCAGCATCAGGTGCAGTTTGATCGCTGCCGACCACTCCACCAGCGCCAGGCTGGGCCCCGAGTATTCCAGCACCATGCCCTCGTGGATCATGGTCAACTCGAGATGCGTCGTCGGATTGTCCACCGGCATGCGCCCCGTCTCCGCCAGAGTCACCATCGCGAGCGAAGTCAAAGCCAGCATGTGCACGGCGGAAATATCGAAGACGTTCTGTTCGAGCGTCCACGCCACTATGCCCGCGAGCTCGGCGCGATGCGCCAGAATGGCCACCGCAGCCAGCCCCAGCAGGAAAGGCGCTTCCGCCAAGCTCGAGACCAGGGCCTCGCGGCTCGCGCCCATACCCCCGAAAGCGCTTCCTCCGTCGAGCGCGCCCAGGCAGAGAAAGAATCGAGCCAGCGCCAGCAGATAGACCAGCAGGAAGAAGTCGCCACGTGAGGCCATGAGCGCTGAACCGTGCAATACGGGAATAAACGCTCCCGCGCACACCGTTGCTCCAAACAAGGCCGCCGGGGCCACGCGAAAGATCGCCGAAGAAGTGGGAGGCACCAGTTCTTCCTTGCGGAACAGCTTGATAAGTTCCGCGTAGGGGCGCCAGATGCTGGCCCCATGCCGCCTTTGCAGCAGGGCCTTCCCTCGCGCGATGATTCCGCGCACCAGGGGAGCGCACAGCACGATCAGCAGCACCTGCGCGAGGTCCAGCACGATCTTCATGGCTGGAACCTCAACAGCGCGAGCAGCGACACCAGCGCCAGAAAGATGTACAGCAAATACGCCTGGATATTTCCCGTTTGCATCCGGCGCAGCCCCTGCGCCAGCCAGACCACGCTCTCCACAAAGGGCCGGTACAGGCTCTTCTCAAACGATGTGGTCCGCACCGAACGATAGCTAATGGTGACGGGAAAGTAGGGCTGATCCGTCGGTAGCCGCTCGACCTTGCGGTCCGGCCGGTAAACCCGCGTAAAAACAAACCGGATCGGCTTCGAAAATGCCGTGGATGTGTACTGCATGCGGCTCGTTAGCTGCGAAAGGCCGCAACCCCATGTCGGAACTATCCTCTGCGTGCGTTTCGGCAGTACCGCGATCACCACCGCTCCCAGAATGATCGCTGCGGTCCACGGAATCACGCGAGCGATGCTCAGAGTTTCCTCGGGCACGCCACTCCCGGGAATCAGAGCCTGGCCCAGCGACACGAGTGGATGAAGCAGAATCCCCGGCAGAATTCCGATCAGCACGCAGGCCGCCGCCAGCAGGGTCATTCCAGCCCGCATGGGAACCGCTACCTCGATTGCGTGTTCTGCCTCCGCGCTGCGCGGCCGCCCCAGAAACGCGACTCCGAAGACCTTCACAAAACACGCAGCCGCCAGCCCCCCGATCAGGGCAAGAACGCCTATCATCAGCGGCAATACAATCTGCGCCTTTGTATTCGTCAGAACCGAGCCGGCCAGAAAGCTTCGAAAGGTGAGCCACTCGCTGATGAAACCATTGAACAGCGGCAGCCCGACGATCGAGCAGCAGGCAATCAGGAAGGTCGTCCCGGTAATCGGCATCCGCCGCTGCAACCCGCCGAGTTCCTCCAGATCGATCGTGTGGGCTGCGCCGGAAATCGCGCCGGCACCGAGAAACAGCAGGCTCTTGAACAAAGCGTGATTGAACGTATGTAACAGGGCTGCGATCAGCGCCAAACTTGCCCAAAGCGGTGCGTGATTCGACAGAAAAAGCAACGATGTTCCCAGTCCCAGGTAGATAATTCCAATGTTCTCCACGCTGTGGTAAGCCAGCAGCCGCTTGAGGTCGTGTTCAGCGATTGCGTACAGGACACCCAGAAGTCCCGAGACCGCACCGGCTAAAAGAACCGCGTAACCAAACCAGGATGGCCCCCCGGCAAGGAAATCGAAAGCGAAGCGAACAAAGCCGTACACCGCCGTCTTCAGCATGATTCCGGACATCAGCGCCGAGACCGGACTGGGGGCCAGGGGATGCGCCCGCGGAAGCCAGAGGTGGAGCGGGATCAGGCCCGCCTTGGTTCCGAATCCCACGAAGGCCGACAAAAAGATGGCCGCGCGAATCCCCGTGGGCAGCGCCGCGCCCGCTGCGCGCATCGCGCTCAGGTTCAAACTGTGCGAAAAGGGCAGGAAAAGAAAAAACGCCGCGGCCACCGCTGCCGCCCCCGCTTGCATCATCAGCAGATAGATGAATACGTTGTGGCGCCGCTCCTCCGAGTCTCCCTCCACGAGGATCAGCGCAGCAGACACCAGCGTCATCAGTTCCCAACCGGCCAGAAACGCAAAACCCGTGCCTGCCGTGACCACTACGATCATGGACAGGAGAAACCAGGAATAAAAGATCCAGGTCCAGCGCCGCCGCGGCTCAGGCTGGTGTAGCTCGAAGTAGGAACCGCCGAACAGTGTCACGGGAATGGCCACTGCGCTGACCAGCAGAAGAAAAAACGCACTGAGAGGGTCCACGGCAAGCGAGAAAGAGAAGGGCGTGGCCCGGGAGAAATCCAGCACCGGTGCAGCCTGCCCCAGGAAGCCCTCCACGGCCACCGCACAGCCCGCAAACAGGGCCGCGAGGATCAGGGCCACAGCCAGCTTCCGCGCGCTCGATGCCCGGACGGCCATCAAGATCAGGGGGACCAGCAGCCCCAGAACCGCCAGCAGAAAAACAAACGCCGCGCCGGTGGCTGCCGCAGACATGGGCCTATTTCCGGCGCCGCCCTTCCTGCATTTCTTGCAGCATCTCCCGCACGCCCACGAGCTGGTTGTTAAAGATTTCTCTGGCCACGTCCAGTAGCTTGAAGAGCGCCGGGTCGGCCGCCGAATAGAAGACGCTTGACCCTGCCTTTCGTCCCATCACGATGTTGCGCATGCGCAGCACGGCCAACTGTTGCGAGACGTTGGACGGTTCCACCGCCAGCGTCTCGCTAAGTTCGTTGACGCCCTTTTCGCCCCCCCGCAGAGAGTCCAGGATGCGGATGCGCAGGGGATGCGCCAGGGCCTTGAAGAACTCCGCTTTGAATTGGGCCAATTGTTGTGGCATGCGAATATGCAAGTATTCGCAGATTCTATATAGTTAGGCGGCCCCTGTCAACGCCGCAGCGCCGCCGCCCTTCTCAGCCGAGCATCCTCCTGGCCGTCAGGTTCTGCTCGAGTTGGGCCATCGTGCAGGATGGTCGTCTTCAGCCGCCCAGCGAGAAATGCTTTGTTGATCCGTTGCGTTTGCTGGAAGAAATTACCGTGCGTAAACCTCAGGCTTTCGACCTGCGCATTCATTCGAAAGTTGAATCTGGAGGGGAAGTGGGACGATTGCCCGGCAGGGTGCTGCGTGTCGTGACGCTGGCTCAGACTCCCAGGTAGGCTTTCCGTATCTCATCCAGGTTGGCTACCTGGTGCGAAGGGCCTTCGAGATGGACCCGCCCCTCCGCCAGGACGTAGGCGTAATCGCCCAAGGCCAGAGCCAGATGGACATTTTGCTCGATGAGGACGATGGTGAGTCCTTGCCCTTTCAGCGTCTTGAGAGTGAGGAAGAGCTGTTGGGCCAATACCGGCGAGAGCCCCAGGGAAAGCTCGTCGATCATCAGCACCTGCGGTTCCTCCATGATCCCGCGTGCAATGGCGAGCATCTGTTGTTCGCCGCCGGAAAGTGTGCCCGCTTTCTGGCGCAGCCGGTCCTTCAGCTTAGGAAAAAGCGTATACACGCGATCCACGTTTCGAGCGATCAGCTTGCGGCTGCGCGGGCAGTACGCACCCATTTCCAAATTTTCCCGAACCGTCATGCCGCTGAACAGTTTCCGGCCTTCCGGCACGAGTACCAACCCGAGTTGCACCTTGGCGTACGCGGGCAGGTGCGTCACGTCTTGGCCCTTGAAGATCACGCGCCCTCCCCAGGCGCGCAGCCGGCCCATCGTCGTAAGCAGTGTGGTCGTCTTGCCGGCTCCGTTGGCTCCGATGATCGTCGTCATTTTTCCCGGCTGCACCTGCAGGGAGACTCCCCACAGCACTTGGACCTCGCCGTATCCGGACTCCAGGCTCTCAAGCTGCAAGATCGCCTCCATCACTCGCTCTCCATCAGCTTTTCGGCGATGTTCGGGTCGCCGAGGTACGCCTCGATCACCTGCGGATTGTGGGTCACCTCCTCAGGCTGCCCTTCAGCGATTTTTACCCCGAAATCCAGAACCACAATGCGGTCGGAGAGGTTCATGATCGCCTGCATCAGGTGCTCGATCATCAGAATCGAGACTCCGCGCTCTCGAATGGTGCGAATGAGTTGCACCATGGAGGCTACTTCCGTCGGATTCAATCCCGCGAGCACTTCATCCAGCAGGAGCAATTTTGGCCAGGCGGCCAGTGCGCGGGCTGTTTCCAGCCGCTTCTTGCCGGCAATGGTCAGATCCCGCGCCAGTAGGTGAGCGCTGTGCGAGAGGCCCACAAATTTGAGCACTTCGTCGGCCACCTGCCGGGCTTTCTCCAAAGAGAGCTGTTCGCGGCCGAAACAGCCGCCCACGGTCACGTTTTCCATCGTGGTCATGTCGTTCAGGGGCTTCACGATCTGATGCGTCCGGGCAAGGCCCAACCGCACCACCTTGTCGGGAGACCATCCGGTGATGGTCTGTCCGGCAAAAGTGATTTCACCCTGATCCGGTTTGAACACTCCGTTCACTACATTGAACAGCGTGGTTTTCCCTGCGCCGTTGGGGCCGATCAGTCCCAGGATCTCCCCTTCGGCAATGGTGAAACTGATGTCGTTCAATGCCACCAGCCCGCCGAATCGCTTGGTGACTTCCCGCACCTCTAGGAGCGCGCTCATTCCAGGTACCTGCGAAGCCGAGGCACGCTGCGGTAGACCCAGCCCATCAGGCCCGCTGGTGCGAACAGCACGATCAGCAGAAGCAATCCGCCGGCGATCACCATGTGAAAGTTGGAGAGCGCCGGCGAGGTGAGCAGATACCCCCGCAGCTCCTCGTAGAGAAAGGCGCCCAGCGCCGCGCCGGTCACCGTGCCCTGGCCGCCGAGCATCATCATCACAATGGCTTCGATGGAAAGCGTCAGGTCAAACGCCTGCACCGGTTCAATCGTTCCGCTCTTGAAAAAGATGAATGCGCCGGTCACCGCAGGGAAGAAGCTGGAGATGCCGTAAATCATGGCTTTGTAGAGCGAAGTCCTGACTCCCAGCACAAGCGCAGCGTCCTCGTCCTCCCGGATCGCAAACAGGCCGAGGCCGAATTTCGAGGTTTTGATGACGTAGCTCAGCAGCAAGGAAAGCCCCATCACCACGATTACAAGAAAGTACGTGGTCCACAGGGCCTGCATCGGGCCGCCCAGCGATTGATAAACATCAAAGGGAAGGTAAATCCCGGCGGCCTTGCCCCAAGGGCCGAAATTGGAGACGAAGGCCTTCATCGCCTCCAGAACTCCGATCGTCGCCAGGGCGAAATACGCTCCGCGCAGGTGCAGAATCGCCAGGCCCAGCAGCAGCGTGAACAGGCTCACCGCCACCCCGGCCGCCACCGCGGCCGCTACCAGCGGCCACCCTCGTGTTGCCACAAGGTATACTCCGATATAGCCGCCAAGCCCATAGGACACGATGTTCCCGAAGTTGACGTACCCGGTGTATCCGATCATCAGGTTGAGATTCGTGGCCAGGATGATGGACACCGCGCCCAGAATCAGACCTTCACGGAGATCCACGTTGTTCCCCTTCAACGGCAACACGGCGAACAACGCGGAAACCGCCAAGATCACCCAGAAGAATGGTCTCTTGAAGATCAAGCCGACCTCGTCGTGCCGAACAGCCCCCTCGGAAATAGTACGAGCGCCAGCACGAAGAGACCGAATTCGATGGCCGGTATCCAACTCACGGCTATAAACGGCGTAACCGCGCCTTCCAGCAGCCCCAGCAGTATTCCCGCCAGCAGGGCCCCAAAGGGATTCCCCAAACCAGCCAGGACGGTCACCACGAAGCTCTTCAGCTCATAAGCGCCGCCGGAAAGTATCGTGAAGGGAAACAGCGTCGCCACCAGCCCGCCCGAGGCCGCCGCCAGCGCGATTCCGATCCCAAAAGCCGCCATCAGGATGAGGGCGGAGGGAATTCCCATCAGCTCCGCCGCATCCCGATTGTCGGCCACCGCGCGGATCGCCTTGCCCATCCGGGTGCGGTAAAGCACCAAATGCAGGGCCCCGGCGATGAGGACCGCAGCCAGCCCGGCCAACAGGTGGTTGCCGGTGAACGTGTAACGACCCAGAGTGAATCCAGGAACGCTGAAGTTTACGTTGTAGGGACTGGTGCCCCAGTGCGTCGTGCCCAGTCCGATGATCACCATGTTCACCGCAAACGTGGACAGCAGACTCATGAGCTGCGATTGCCCGACCACGCGGTGCACGGCGATCCAATAAACGATCACGCCCAGCAGAAACCCGCCCGCGAGAATCGGCAGCAACAGGAGGTAGGGGCTCACCGTAAAGCTGCCATACAGCAGGTATAACGCAAACATTCCCAGCGCAATCATCGCGCCGTGCGTCAGATTGATCACGTCCATGACGCCCCAGATCAGGCTCAGGCCCATCGCCGCAAGGCCATACACCGCGCCCAGGAGAACGCCATCAATTAAAGACGCCGTTACGCCGGACATGCGCTACCTTTCGGTGACTTCTTCCCCCGCATCTCCCGAGCCATGGGTCTCGTTGAACAGGCCTCAGTGGATCGGATAGATGAGGTTAGCCGTCTTGCCGGCGATGGGCCAGACCACCTGCTTCACCAATTGGCCGGACTTGTCCCTCTGCCATTGCGCCAGCACCATGGTGTGGCCGATTTGCAGGCCGTGCTCGCCGGGTGCCGTGGCAAACTTCACCTGGCCGAAGAACGTGACCGTGTCGGTCGCGTTCAGGGCCGCCGCCACCTTGGCCGTATCCACCGTCCTCGCCTGTTCCAACGCGTGCTGCAGCACCAACCCCGCCGCGTAGCCTCCCGCGGACTCGTAACTCGGTGGTGTCTTGTACTTCGCCTCGTAGGCCTTGGCGAATTCGGCCCCAGTCGGTCCGATCTGCGGCTTGAAGGTTGTTTGTGGCTCCCACTGCGACGGCACTGCCACTCCGTATGCCGCCTCACCCAGTTCTTCAAATTTCGGGCTATCCGGCGCCACCAGCAGGGCGATGAATTTTACGCCAGCTTTCTGCGTAAAGAGTTGCCGGGCCAGCGTCGCGCCGTCCGCGTAGTGCCCGCCGCCCACCAGTGCCGTGGCCTTGGAAGCGATCACCTTGTCGATCAGCGGGCTAAAATCCATGGTATCGGGGCTATACGCCTCATCGAACACTACGTTCAATCCGATCTTCTGCGCGTAGGCCTTGCCTGCCGTCGCTACGGCATTCGAGAAGCTGTCGTCGGAATAGACAAAAGCCAGCCGGGCCGTCGCGTCCTTCGCCTTCAGCGCGTCGAGTGCGCTGGTCAAATAGTCGCTGGCTGGAGTGAACATCTGGAACAGATACTTGTCCCCCAGTTTGTAGGTCTTATCCTCGGCTGCGCCGGTGGTGATCATGATCTTTCCGTACTGTTCCGACACAATCGCCGCCGTAGCCGTCAATCCGGAGGAGTAAGGGCTGAGCAAGAACTCCGCCTTGTCGTTCAGGATCATGCGCGTGTAGAGCTGTTGCACATGTTGCCCGTTCGACTCGTCGTCATAGTTCTTGAACTCGATTTTATAATTCTTGTCGCCCACGCGGATCCCTCCCGCCGCGTTCACTTGGTCGCGCCACAGCTCGAATCCCCGGAACTGCTCTAGCGAGTCTACGTTCAGTTTCCCGGTCTGCGAGATGGTGAACCCGATGGTTACCGTCTGAGAAAAAACCGGTGCCGATAGAAAAAGGACCAACGCGATTGCCAAAATTACTCGCCGCATCACCCACCTCCATGGCTTCTCAGAATTCGACATGTACTCTCATAGAAAGAGCGGGGATCGGAGCGGAGTCCTTCCCAAGGGGGAAAGTCTCCTTTACGGCCTTCGGTAAGATAAGACAATTCCTATCCCCGCCCAAACATTTCCTTCTGGCCCGGCCCTTCGTTTACGGGCACGGAACTCCCAAGCTTGCTTCCACCTTCCGCCCAAGTCGAGCCGCACCCCACCTATTCATTCAGAGGGCAAGCCCGGCATTTTTCTGGTCGCAGGATTTGTTCTTCGCTCAAATCGAGCTGGCGTACCACGAACTTGCCTTTCGGTAGCATGCCCGGCTGGCCGGCGTCGGCAAAGTAGTCTCCCACCAGCTCCAACGCGCGGTACTTGGTTGCCGCGAGCAGGTAGATGCTCTCTGTACCGTGCAGGGTAATTTCATAGAGGTTCATAGGTTCCCCCACCGTTCCCCCGGCCATCCGCTGACCGAACAGACACTTCGAATCGCATACTAGGGTCGCTTCCGGAGGCAAACTGTGGGCGGCGTCACGGTCCTTAGTGACCGATGTCACTCCCAGCCACGCTGCCTCCTGCATCCTGGCGGGGCGGGCCCCCGGGTTCTTGCCCGATATCCCCGCCTTCCCCCGGCCGTAGCGGCGGCTTTCGCGCCGTTTTCCTCCCGACGTTTCGTGTCGGGAACGCGGCCATCTTCTTCCCCCTTTTTCCCCTCGCTCTCTCCTCTCGGCGTTCTCCTTGCCTCTGTGGTAGATTCTTCCTCTCCTGTGCCCCGCGGCCCCCGCTTGCCGGGCAGCTTGCAACGCTCACGCGCCACCCATCGACCGGGCTGCGCGCAGGACTATGAGAGGAACCGTTTCCCTCTGAGGTGCCGTCGTGAAACAAGTCCTTTCCCGAATTTCAGCACTTGGATTCTCGGCTTTCGCCGTGATGGCCCTCTGCGCCGTCTGCCTCGCCTTCTCCCAAGATCGCCCTGCCTCGTCCGAGCCCGCCTCCGAAGGCCGGCCGGTCACGCCTGCCGGCTCACTCGTGCTCGACGCCACCACGGGCGATCCCGCCGTGGGCTCTCTGCCCGTTGCCTTCGTCCGCAGCCCAGATCACGCCGCACAGGATGGCGGCGGGCGTTACCTCATCAGCGTCAACAGCGGCTATGGCATCCAGTTCAGCGCCGCAACCAACCCTCGGCAGCAGTCTATTTCCGTTCTCGATCTCAATGCCCAGCCTGGGCCGCAAGTCATCCAGAACGTCTATTTCCCCAGCCCGCAGAGCGCCCAAGTCGGTGCGGCCTTCTCTCCCGAACCCGATCCCAGCGGCGCT
>DATEQM010000092.1:0-10906 GCA_035272605.1 Candidatus Acidiferrales bacterium
CCCGTGCTCAGCACCACCGGCGGCAGGGTCCCTTCCGGCAGGCGGCGCAGGTCGGCCATGGCCAGATTCGAGATCTGCGTCACGTCCGCGTTGGCGTCCGTGCCCGGCTGGAAAAAGACCTTGATCAGGCTCACCCCGGTCATGGAGCGCGATTCCATGTGGTCGATCCCGCTGCCCAGGGTGAAGAAACGCTCGAAGGTGTCGGTGATGTCGGCCTCGATCTGCTGGGGGGGCATGCCGCTATAAAAGGTGGCCACCAGCACGACGGGGATGTTGATGGGCGGGAACATGTCCACGGGCATCTGCGCCACGCTCGTCAGTCCCAAAACGCAGACGAACAGGCAGATCACAACGATGAAATAGGGGTGCCGGAGGGCGAAGGAGGACATAGGGTTTCTATTCCACCTTCGAGGGCTCGGTCAGTTTCGGCTTCACCAGTTCGCCCTCCCGGTACTGTCCTTGCTCTCCGAACACCACCAGGTCGTTCTCGCGCAGCCCGGAGAGGATTTGCACCGCGTTCGCGGTCTGCAGGCCCAGGGTGACTTCGCGCTGCTCGATGCGATTGTCTTTGTTCACCACCAGCACGTTGCCTCGTCCTCCCCGGTTGGCCTGCACCGCCTGGACCGCCAGCGTCAGTGCGTTCGGGACGGTGTGCAACGCCAGTTCCACCGTCGCGTACATTCCCGGCACGAGTTCGTACGTTGAGTTCGGCACCTCGACCTCGGTGTGCATGGTTCGCGTGTCCAGATCGATCTGTCCGGAAACCCGGACGATTTTTCCATCGAATTTCTTGTTCGGGTTTGTGATGGCCACGCCCACGGTCTGCCCGATGTGGACGTCCGAGACGGCGCGCTCCGGCACCGGGATCACCAGCCGCAGCAGGTTGTTCTGCGAGAGCCGGCAGAGCGCCAGGTCGCCCTTGTTGGAGGATGTGCCTGCGGGCAGCAGCGACCCGGTAAAGGCATCCATCTCCGTCACCACTCCGTCGAACGGCGCGGTGATCCGCGCGTAGGAGAACATGGCTTTGTCTTTGTCCAGTGACGCCTGCGAAGCAACCACCGCCTGCTCGGCCGCCGCAAGCCCCGCTTTCGCGCCGGAGAGCGCCGCGTCCGCTTCCTGCTCCTTGCCCTGGGCCACGTCAATATCTTGCTGCGCCACCAGTTCGGGCCGCGACTTCTGCACATCGGCCAGCCGGGTATAGGTCAGGTGCGCCACCGAGTACGCCGACTGCGCGCGGTTCAGCTCGTCGTGCGCGCGATTCAGCTCGTGCCCGCTCCGCCGCACCATAGCTTCATCGAGCTGGATCTGCTGCTGCAGCTCGGGAATCTCCAAAATGGCCAGGACTTCCCCCTTACGAACGTGCTTGCCCCAATCGATGTTGAGCGTTTGCACGTAGCCGGAGACTTTTGCGTACACGTTGATTTCCTGGAACGGCTCGAATTCCGACGCGATTTCCAGCGTGGTGGACAGGTTCTGCCGCTCCACTTTGACCACGGATACGGTGGGCGCGTTGGTGCCGTCTTCCGCGTTTACCGGTTTGGCGCGCCCGCAGCCCGCCAGCATCCCCGCGAGGAGCGCGCTCAGCACGATCCCGCGCAACGGCCCGGCTGGCCGCGCGAACGTCACTGCGTTCCGTTGGATCATGAGCCGCCTCGCTCCGAGCTTAATTTCGGCATAACGTGTCCCTTGTGCCTGATGAGTTCGTGCCCCTGGCTGACCTCAGAGAGCTTTTCGAGCGTAAAATGCCCGCTGCGGCACAGCCCGGTCACTTCCTCCCTGCGCTCCATAATCTGCTGGGCCACCTGCGGGATGCGTGCGGCGATCTCCAGGGGAATTGAAACGACGCCATGCACGTCGGCCAGCAGCACGTCGCCCGGACTGATCTTCAATCCGCCGACCTCGACCGTCTCGCCGAAGCCGGAGACGTGCGCATAGCCGTGCGACACGGAAATATTGCCCGCGAACACGGGAAACGGGATGGCGTGGACCTCGGGCAGGTCGCGCACGGCCCCATTCGTCACCAGCCCCGCGCACCCGAGCGCCTTCAGGATGTTGGCGTTGACTTCACCCACGAAGGCCCCCAGCCCTACCGGCCTGTCAATGTCCTCCATCACCACGATGCGCGGCGCCGGCACCGCCAGGATTTCCTGCCACCAGTCCGTGCGGCAATAATACGTGCCGCCTTCGATCGGCGGGGTCGCGCTGCGAATCCGCGCGGTGGCCGCGTAGCCCACGATCGTCGGCAAATCGGGGAATATGCACCGCACCCGGGAATCGGCGAAGCCCGTGTTGGGCAGCCGGAGTTCGAACGTTTCGATGGCGCTGTCGGCCACGCACGTGCTTAGCCGCCGCAACTCCTCCAGCAGGGCCGGCGGCAAAGAATCAAAGGTCATGGGGCTCCCTCCAACCTGCCGGAATCTCCGCGCAGGCACAGAAAATACAATGGAATGACCCTTCGCCGCCAACGATCGCGCGATGCGGCTGGCGCCGTCTCCGTGCGAGCAAGCGGCGCAATCCGCCAACGACGCCACCTGCTCGGCAGCGCGTGCGGGCCATGGGGCCGCACCACACAGCGGCCGCCCGCCCCACGTCCGCGCGGGCCGCGCGCTTAACGGCCGTGCAGGCTACCGAGCGCGCCGGGCCACCGGACAATACAGGGAAAGACTTCCTTCCTTACTGGCAATTCGGATCCTGGATCAGCGAGTCTTCGGAACTACACATAGGCATGGGGCGCGATTGACGACGGCGCACGAGCCATAACCCCTCGTTATTCACGATATAAATCAACTTTCGGTTGTCGTCCGGGAGCATGCTGGTCACTCCCGTAAACGTCTTCAACGTCTTGGGATGCTTGGGGTCGCTCAGATCCATGAGCCGGACCGTTTCCGTCGGCAGTACGAGTGCGGGAGCGCTCGCCTCGGACTTCGCCTGCACCTCGCTCGCGCCTCCATTTCCCTCGGGAGACACAGCGATGGCCAGCGAGGGGTTGTCCGAGTTCACGTCCAGGCGCGCTTGCGGAGGCTCCCGCAACGTGGCTTTCTCCACCAGCACCGGCTTCTCCGGCTTGCTCACATCCACCACCGCAAACGCTTGCCTGGCGGGACGATGGAGATAGAGGTAATGCTTGCCGTCGCGGCTTTGCGTAAACATCTGATTCACGTGAATTCCCGGCAGCGCCAGATGGCCTACCACTTTCACTTGCTCCTCGGCAGCTCCCGTGCTGGATTGCGCCGCTCCATTCGCAGGTGCACCCAGCACGATGGCAAGAAGAGAGATCACTATCACCAGACCGGCCCGAATTCCGCATGTCTCGGTTCTCATGAGCTTCTCCTTTGGAGGGATAATACCCCTCCGGCATCGAGAGATAGATCCATTTGGATTCCCGTCCTCACTTCTCCCTGCCTGACGGCCGTTCACTCTTTACCTCCTGTCGAGCCTTGCGGACTTCCGCTGAGGTCGCGGCTGAACGGCCCTTTCTCAGGACAAGAAGTTCCTGCCCTGGCGATATGGGATTCATTCCGGCCATTTCATTCTTGGCTCCGGCCCGGTTGGCTTTCGGACGTCAAGGGAAACTCGCGAAAGCCTCGGCCCGCGGCGGAAGCATCCCGGCCGCGACGCAGAGCGGGCAGGGACTAAACAGCAGTAGGAGGGGCGCGGAAACGCTGGAAGGGAAGAGGTGCCGCCCCAATGGCCGTCACCGGCGCAGGCAGCGGCGCGACTCCGCTCCATTCCGGCACAGGCAACGGCGAATTTGCGACCACCAACGCCAAAGGTTCGTCGCCAAGCCCATTGAGGAACAGAACCCGGGCGATCTTCACGGACGTCGAAAAGTGCGGCGAGGGTACGGCGCGCAAATCGTAGCGCGAAGCCTTTGCCCAGGACGCTCCGAATAACACCACGCCGGCAAGCGCAAGGACGGCAAGCATCCGAAGAGCCGGTCTGTTGCGCAGGCCATTCTTCCGTCGTCGAGGTTCAGTTCGCATCGCGGGTCTTGATTGGCTCTTCCGGGGTCCCTGGTTACCTAGGAAGTGGGCAGAAGCCTTCCGGGTTGCCATCTGCCCTGGATGATAGCGGCACCGAGCAGTCAAAATCAAGGAATGGCCCTGCGGATGTGCGTTTCCGTCATCTCCTGACGACTTGGAGGGTGGGCAAAGATCATCCCTGCTCGGTCCGGCTCCCGGCACGTGGGTGGGAGTCATAAGATGCGTTGGTGGCGCGCCGCGCCCTCATTCACCTCAATTTCCCGGCCTTGTAACAGAGATGTAACAATCTGCCGCCAGAATCCCCCCGACCGGTGGACCTTGCTTGGTCTGGCTTGCCTTCTATGTCCTCCAATCTCCGGGGGCCAGAGCGGTCTGCGGGCACGGCGGGCAACTGGCGTTGGACACCGCCGGGGAGGGGGGATTTCCGGCCGATCGCTGCCCGAATCCTCATCGCCACGTCTTTGGACTGTGCCGGAGAAGTCCTTCAGAAAACTGGAGAGGAGAGAGGAATGAAGAAAATCCTGACAGGTCTCTTGGTGCTGGGGATGGTCTTTGTGTTCGCGATTGCGATCGCGGCTCAGGGGCAGCTCACCGGCGCCGGGGCTACGTTTCCGTACCCCATCTATTCGAAATGGTTCGACGTCTACAGCAAGATGAAGAATGTGCAGATCAACTACCAGTCGGTGGGCTCGGGCGCCGGGATCCGGCAGGTGACTGCCGGCACGGTGGACTTCGGCGCCTCCGACGGTCCCATGACGGACGAACAAATCGCCACGTTTGAGAAGGGCCGCGGGACCGCTATCTACCATTTCCCCACGGTGCTCGGGGCAGTGGTGCCGACTTACAACATTCCCGGGGTCAATGCCTCTTTGAAATTTACTCAAAAGGCGATCGCGGACATCTACCTGGGCAAAATCACGAAGTGGAACGACGGGGAGATAAGCAAGGCCAATCCCGGGGTCAATCTGCCGGGGGACGACATCGTGGTGGTGCACCGGTCCGACGGCAGCGGCACGACATACATCTTCACCGACTTTCTCTCGAAAGTCAGCGAGGAGTGGAAGTCGAAGGTGGGCAAGAACACATCGGTGAATTGGCCGGTGGGCCTGGGCGGAAAGGGAAATGAGGGGGTTTCCGGGCTGGTGCAGCAGACCCCGGACGCGATCGGCTATGTGGAACTGATCTACGCGCTGCAGACCAAGCAGCCGTTCGGCGACGTGCAAAATTCGTCGGGCGCCTTCGTCCGGGCCAGCCTGGAGACGACCACGGCGGCGGCTGCGGCCGCGGCGAAGGATATGCCTGCCGACTTCCGCGTGTCCATCACCAATCCTTCCGGCAAGACCGCCTACCCCATCTGCAGCTTTACCTGGCTGCTGATCCCCGGGAAAATCGCGGACGCCGGCAAACGGGAAACGCTGAAGGGTTTCCTGCGCTGGATGCTCGCCGAGGGGCAGAAAGACACCGAAGCGTTGTACTATGCACCGTTGCCCAAACAAGTGGTCGAGCAGGAATTGAAGGCCATCAGCAAGATCCAATAGCCGCCCGGAACATGACTACAGCCGCCACCGCGGAGATGGGCGCGGGGCCGAAGCCGGCCTCGCGCTCGTTTTTCGCCCGGTTGCTGCAAGGCGACCAGGTGGCGCACGCGATCACGTTCGTTGCGGCGGCGACGATCCTGCTGATTACCACCATGCTGGTGGTCGTACTGTGGAACAATTCCGCGCTGCCGCGGGCCAAGTTTGGCCTGTCGTTTTTTATCGGCAGGGTCTGGGACCCCGTTTCTGGACAATTTGGGGCCTTGCCGTTCGTGTATGGAACGCTGGTGACCACGGCGGTGTCGCTCGTGCTCGGAGTCCCGCTGGGGCTGGGTGCGGCGATTTTTCTGGCCGAGCTGGCGCCGCCCAAGATCTCGGACTCGCTGACGTTTGTGATCGAGCTGCTTGCCGCCGTGCCCAGCGTGATTTACGGATTGCTGGGAATCTTCTTGGTGGTGCCCTTCGTGCGAACCACGCTGGCTCCCGCTCTCAAGCACACCCTGGGATTCCTCCCGCTGTTCCAGGGGCCTTGCTACGGAGTCAGTTTTCTGGCCGCGGGGCTGGTGCTGGCGATCATGATCGTGCCGTTCATCGTGAGCGTGTCTCGCGAAGTGCTGCTGGCCGTTCCGACGGACCAGCGGGAAGCGGCGCTGTCGCTGGGGTCCACGCGGTGGGAGTCCACCTGGAAGGTAGTCGTACCGTTCGCGCTGCCCGGGGTGCTGGGTTCCGTGTTTCTGGCCATGGCGCGCGCGCTCGGGGAGACCATGGCGGTGACCATGGTGGTGGGCAACGTCCCGGACATCAAGGCGTCACTGCTCGCGCCCGGTTACTCGATTGCCGCCGTCATCGCCAATGAGTTTACCGAGGCGACCGGGGACCTCTACCTGCAGGCGCTGATTGAGCTGGGCCTGGTGCTGTTCCTGGTGACCTTCATCCTCAACGGTCTGGCGCGGCTGTTAATCCTGGTCACGTCGCAACGCGGGGGGACGACATGAGCGGCTGGGCGGGATCGGGGCACGGGCGGTATCGCAAGGTGGTTAGTTACCTGATGCTGGGCGGGACGGCGCTGTGCGCGCTGTTGGTCGTGGGCGTGCTCTTTTTCATCCTCGGCAGCCTGGTGTGGAAGGGCGGCTCGGACATCAATCTCAATTTCTTCACCAAGCTCCCCACGCCGGTGGGTGTGACCGGCGGCGGCATGGCCAACGCGATCGTGGGCAGCATGAAGCTGTTGCTGCTGGCCTCGCTGATCGGCATACCCTTCGGCGTGGTTGGCGGGATTTACATGGCGGAGTTCGGGGGGAAAGTGAGCGCCTTCGTGCTCCAGTACACCGCGGACCTGCTCAACGGCGTCCCCTCGATCGTGATCGGGATCTTCGCCTACAGCCTGATCGTGCTGCGCATGAAGCATTTTTCGGCGATCGCGGGGGGCTTCGCGCTGGGGATCATGATGATTCCGGTGACGCTGCGCAGCACGGAGCAGTTCCTGCGCAGCGTTCCGGTGGCCATGCGCGAGGCCGCCATGGCCCTGGGGGCGAGCAAATGGAAGACCATCGTGAGCGTGGTGGTGCCCGCGGCCTACCGCGGCATCCTCACCGCGATCCTGCTCTCGCTGGCTCGCGTGGCCGGGGAGACGGCGCCGCTGCTGTTTACGGCGTTCAACAACCGGTTCTGGAGCCCGGGGTGGAACCAGCCGATCGCCTCGCTGCCGGTGGTGGTCTACACATATGGAATTTCGGCGTATGAAGATTGGCACCGCCAGGCTTGGGCCGCGGGGCTGGTGCTGCTGGGCATGGTCCTGCTGACGAACATCATCGCGCGTGCTATCCTCTCGCGCGGAATCTCGGCCCCGAGGTAAATTTGTGGATATCCGCATGAATGCCGCCCTCGGCGCAGCGCAGAAACCGGCGCCGGATTCCGCGCCCGCCGCGGCCCGCGCTCCCCTGGCCGGTAAGGACATCCGCCTGGAGGTTCGCAACCTCAATTTCTATTACGGCCCCAAGCAGGCGCTCTTCGACGTCTCGTTCTCCGTCCCCACCCAGCACGTCACCGCGCTCATCGGCCCCTCCGGCTGCGGCAAATCCACGCTCCTGCGCACCCTGAATCGCATGCATGAAACGGTGAAAGTGGCACGGCTCGATGGCCAGATATTGCTGGACGGCGAGAGCGTGCTGGACCAGGACGTGACCCGGCTGCGGCGGCGAGTGGGCATGGTTTTCCAGCGCCCCAACCCGTTCCCTAAATCCATTTTCGATAACATCGCCTACGGCCTGCGCGTCAACGGCTACAAGGGCTCGATTCCCGAAGCTGTCGAGCGCAGCCTGCACCGCGCCGCGCTGTGGGACGAGGTGAAGGACTCGCTTCACAAATCCGCGTATGCCCTCTCCGGCGGCCAGCAGCAGCGCCTGTGCATCGCCCGGGCACTGGCCGTGGATCCCGAGGTGCTCCTGCTCGACGAGCCGTGCTCCGCCCTCGATCCCGTCAGCACCGCCAAGATTGAAGAGCTGCTGTTCAACCTAAAGGACATCTGCACGCTGGTCATCGTGACTCACAACATGCAGCAGGCGGCGCGGTCGAGCGACTTGACCGCCTTCATGCTGGAAGGCCACCTGGTGGAATTCCAGTCCACCGAGCAGCTCTTCACCACGCCCTCCGATCCACGGACCGAGGCGTATATCACTGGCCGGTTCGGTTAAGGAGCCGCGCGATGGAACGCCACTTTGAGAAAGAGCTGGAGGAACTGAAGGACCGCCTCGTCTGGATGGGTTCGCTCGCCGAGCGCGCCGTCCATCAGGCCGTGCAGGCCGTCCTGGACGGCGAGAAGGATCTCGCCAACCGCGTGATCGAGGAAGAGTCGGCCATCAACGAGATGCAGATCGAGGTGGACGAGCGGGTCGTCAAACTCCTCGCCACCCAGCAATTCATGGCCGGCGACTTGCGTTTTGCCATTGCCGTGTCCCGCATCAATGGCGACCTGGAACGCATCGGCGACCAGGCCGTCAATATCGCCCAGTCCGCCCTGCGCATCCTGCGCCACCCGCGCGTGAAGCCCTACGTGGATCTGCCTCGCATGAGCGAGATCGCCGAGGAGATGGTCCGCGACAGCTTGAACGCCCTGGTTCGCCGCGACGCCGAGCTGGCGCGCAACGTCCTGGCCCGCGACGACGTGGTGGATTCGCTGCGCAACCAGATCTTCCGCGAGCTGCTGACCTACATGATGGAGAATTCCGCCGTGGTCTTCCCGGCGTTCGAGCTCATCCTGGTGGCCAAAAACCTCGAGCGCATCGCCGACCACGCCACCAACATCGCCGAAGACGTCATCTTTATGGTCGTGGGCCGCGACGTCCGCCATCCCGCCCTCGACCGCCGGTAGCGCGGGCTTTCAGCCTGTGCGCCTTGCTCATAAGTGACTCTTGTTGCCTGTCTTCGTGAGCATAGGCCGCAGGATGTGAGGGCAAGGATCCGCAGAGAGCATCCAATTCAGAAGATCTTCCGCTTCTGCGGCTTCAGGTCTTTTCGTTTGGCGAGAAAGTCCGGCGGAAACGGCGAAGGCCTTGAGAAGAAAACTGCCCAGTCCACAGCTTTCTTCGACCTGCGCATCATCTGGCCGCGGCGCTTTTGATTGGAGGCTTTCTCCTGGGGTCAGATCATCTTCCTGAGCACAAACGGCAATATGCCCCCGTGCCGGTAATATTCCACCTCTTCCGGCGTATCGATCCGGGCCACCGCCGTAAACTTTTTTTCCGCGCCTTTCGCGTCCTTTGCATGCACCGTGACTTTCTTCCGCGGCGTAATCCCCTCGGCGAGGCCGGTCACCTCAAACGTTTCGAAGCCGGTGAGCCCGAGCGATTCGGGATTCTCGCCGGGCATAAACTCCAGGGGCAGCACTCCCATCCCCACCAGATTCGACCGGTGAATGCGTTCGAAACTCTCCGCCAGCACTGCGCGCACGCCCAGCAGCAGCGTTCCCTTGGCCGCCCAGTCGCGCGACGACCCCGATCCGTATTCCTTTCCGCCGATCACCACCAGGGGCGTTTTCTCCTGTTTGTAGCGCATGGCCGCGTCGTAGATGCTCATCTTCTCGCCCGACGGCACGTGCACCGTCCACCAGCCTTCCGTCCCCGGCGCCAGCGCATTCTTCAGTCGGATATTTGCAAACGTCCCGCGCATCATTACCTGATGATTTCCGCGCCGCGAGCCGTAGGAATTGAAATCCCCGGGCTTCACGCCCAGGGAAATCAGATATTTTCCGGCAGGCGAATCCACGGCGATGCTGCCCGCGGGAGAGATGTGGTCCGTGGTCACGCTGTCGCCCAGCACCGCGAGCACGCGCGCCCCGCGAATGTCGCTCACCGCGCCCGCCGTTCGCGAAATGCCTTCAAAGTACGGCGGATTCTGGATGTAAGACGATGCCGCGTCCCACGCGTACAGCTCGCCCTCCGGCACCGGCACTTTGCGCCACTCCTCCGGCCCGGTGAACACGTCGCCGTATTCCTTCCGGAACATTCCCGTGGTGACCGCGGCGCGCACCGCCTGTTCCACCTCTGCGGGCGTCGGCCAGATTTCGCGCAGGTACACGGGCTGGCCCTTCGCGTCGCGCCCCAGCGGCTCCGTGGCCATATCGAAATCCATGCGGCCGGCCAGCGCGTAGGCCACCACCAGCGGCGGCGAGGCCAGATAATTCGCTCGCACCAGCGGATTGATCCGCCCCTCGAAATTCCGGTTGCCGCTCAGCACACTGACGGCCACCAATCCATTCTCTTTGATCGCTGCAGCCACCGGCTCCGGCAGCGGCCCGCTGTTGCCGATGCAAGTCGTGCAGCCGTAGGCCACCAGGTTGAATCGCAGCGCGTCCAGGTATTTCGTCAGCCCCGCCGCCTCCAGATAATCTGTCACCACTTTCGAGCCCGGCGCGAGGCTCGTTTTCACCCAGGGCTTCGTGGTCAGCCCGCGTTCCACCGCCTTTTTCGCCACCAGGCCCGCCCCGATCATCAGCGAGGGGTTCGAGGTGTTCGTGCAACTGGTGATCGCCGCGATCACCACCGCCCCGTGCCCCAGCTCGTAGAGGTCGCCGTTCGATTTCACCTTGGCCTGCTTCGCCGGCGTGCCCTCCAGCGATTTCAGGAAGGTTGGCTTCGCCTCGCGCAGCAGCACGCGGTCCTGCGGGCGTTTGGGCCCCGCCAGAGTCGGCTCCACGCTCGCCAGGTCGAGTTCCAGGGTATCCGTGAACACCGGGTCGGGCGTCGCGTCCGTACGGAAAATCCCCTGCTCCTTGGTGTAGGCTTCCACCAGTTTCACGTGCTCCTCTTCGCGCCCGGAAAACCGCAGGTAGGCCAGCGTCTCCGCGTCCACGGGGAAAAAGCCCATGGTCGCCCCGTATTCCGGCGACAT
>DATEQM010000093.1:0-4345 GCA_035272605.1 Candidatus Acidiferrales bacterium
TGAAGCGATTTCATAGGGCCCAAGTTGCGTACCTGGAACGATAGGCATGAGCGACCGTGATTATAACTCCCAGAAACCTTCGTCCCCTACTGTCCACAAACGGTGGAGGAGATCAGATACCAGGCAGGTTGCTCAGGCGAAGAGTTTCTGGAGCGGGCGATGGGAATCGAACCCACGTCCGAAGCTTGGGAAGCTTCTATACTGCCATTGTACGACGCCCGCTCTGGAGAAAACGGTAGCACAAAGTTTCCTCGGATGGTAGATGGCGGGGTACCTCCGCCACCAGTCATCGGAGCCCCACTGCGGGGCGGAGACGCGCCTTTTGCGCCCCGACCTGTTTTCGGGGCCCCGATTCCATCGGGACGAGTCACCAAGCACCACCTTCCGTGCTAAATTGATGCGCCGTCGAAGGGGACCGCTGTGGCCTATCGCGATCTGCGCGCATTCATCGACAAATTGGAGAAAGAGGGCGAACTGAAGCGCATCACCGCCGAAGTCGACCCCGTCCTCGAAATCACCGAGATCACCGATCGCGTGACCAAGTCCGGCGGGCCCGCTCTTCTGTTTGAACGCCCCAAAGGCTCGCGGCATCCCCTGCTCATCAACATGCTGGGCACCGAAAGGCGCGTAAACCTGGCGCTCGAAGTGGATGAACTCGACGAAGTGGCCGCGCGCATCCGCTCCTACATGGATTTTCAATCCCCCCAGGGCCTGCTCGACAAATTGAAAATGCTTCCCAAGCTCGCCGAGCTCGGCGCATTTTTCCCCAAGACCGTGAAGAGCGGCCCCTGCAAGGAAGTGGTGCGCCGCGAAGACTTCGCTCTTTCGGAGTTCCCCATCCTGCAGTGCTGGCCCGAGGACGGCGGCCGCTACATCACCTGGCCGCTGGTGATCACCAAAAATCCTGAGACCGGCAAACGCAACGTGGGCGTCTACCGCATGCAGGTGTTTGACGGCTGCTCCACGGGCATGCATTGGCAGACGCAAAAACACGGCGCGGAGCATTTCCGCCGCGCCCGGTCCCGCCACGGGGAAGGGAAGCTCGAGGTCGCCGTGGCCATCGGAAGCGATCCGGCCACCTGCCTCTCCGGCATCCTGCCCGTGCCGCCGGATCTGGACGAATTCATGTTCGCGGGATTCCTGCGCCGCGAACCCGTGGAAGTGGTGGCCTGCGAAACCGTGGACCTGGAGGTGCCTGCGAATTCCGAAATCGTGCTGGAAGGCTACGTGGATGTGAACGACCTGCGCCTGGAGGGGCCATTCGGCGATCACACCGGCTTCTACTCCCAGGAGGGCGATTTCCCCGTCTTCCACGTCACCTGCATCACGCAGCGCAAGGACCCCGTGTACCTGACCACCATCGTGGGGCCGCCGCCCCAGGAAGATTTCTGGATGGGCCACGCGGTCGAGCGCATTTTTTTGCCGGTGATGAAGATGCAGTACCCGGAAATCGCGGACATCTCCATGCCCGCCGAGGGCATTTTTCACAACCTCATGCTCGTCTCCATCCGCAAATCCTATCCCGGACAGGCGCGCAAGATCATGAGCGCCATCTGGTCGCTGGGCCAGGCCATGTTCACGAAAGTGATCGTGGTGGTGGACGACGACGTGAACGTGCAGAACCACCGCGAAGTTCTCTGGAAGGCGCTGTGCGCCATTGATCCCGAACGCGACATCCAATTTGTTCTCGGTCCCGTGGACACGCTGGACCACGCGGCCCGCCGTCAGGACTTCGGTTCGAAAATGGGCGTGGACGCTACCAGAAAACTTTCCGGGGAAGGCTACGACCGGAAATGGCCGGGCGAGGCGCGCATGACTCGCGCGGTCGAGGAGAGAATTGACGCGATGTGGAGCCGGTTGGGGCTGGGGTTGGTACACAAAAAGTAAGCCCTGCCGCGCCCGCCGGATTACATCAACCGCTGGTAGAGCTGACCCAGCACTCCTACAACGGGTTGTGCCCGGCCCCGAATCCTGCCCCCGTTATGCCTAAGAAAACCAAGATTCCCCGCACATCTGCCGAATCCATCCCTTGACACCCCTGCCCGCCGGATGCCATAACGCGGCTCAGCATTTCCTGTGTTTGGTGGCCCGTTGGGGGACTGTCCAGAGGGGGCGGTGGGATGCCGGTGGAGACCCTGGAGTCTCGGGAAGTTATGAACATCCGCGAAGCCTCGCGGTATCTGGGGGTTTCTCCCGACACGTTGTATCGTTACATTTACGCGGACCGCATCCCCGCGTTCAAACTGGGCAACCGCTGGAAATTCAAGAAGACGGCGCTGGATCGCTGGATGGATCGCAAGATGCTTCGCGCGCGCCGCGCGCGCCGCGGCTGAGGCAAGCGGGAGAGAGGCGAGCCATGTTCGGGATGAACAAAGCGAAGGAACTCGTCGGGCTGGATATCGGCTCGAGTTCTGTGAAAGCCGTCGAGCTGAAGCAAGTCAAGGGCGCGTACGAGCTCACCAGCTATGGCCTCGAAGCCCTTCCGCAGGACACCGTCGTGGACGGCGCCATCATGGATGCCCCGTCGGTAGCCAAAGCCATCGGCGACATTTTCGAGGGACAGAAGATCAAGACCAAGAACGTGGCCACCTCCGTTTCCGGCCACTCCGTGATCGTGAAGCGCGTGACCCTGCCGTTTATGAGCGAGGAGGAACTTTACGACCGCATCCAAGTCGAGGCCGGCCAGCACATTCCCTTCGACATCGCCGACGTGAACCTCAGCCACCAGGTGCTCGAAGCCCTGGATACGCAAATGGACGTGCTCCTCGTGGCCGTGAAGAAGGACAAGATCCTGAACCACACCAACGTCCTCGCGCAGGCCGGGCGCACCCCCGTGGTGGTGGACATTGACGCCTTCGCCCTCCAGAACTGTTTCGAGGTGAACTACGAACCCGATCCGGGGCAGACCATCGCCCTTCTCAATATCGGCGCCGGCGTCATGAGCATCAACATCGTGCGCAGCCAGATTCCCCTCTTCACCCGCGACGTCTCCGTCGGCGGCAACCAGTACACCGACGCCCTGCAGAAGGAGCTGGACCTCAACTTCGACGACGCCGAAAAGCTCAAGAAGGGAGAAGCCCTCTCCGGCGTCAGCGACGAGCAAAAAGCCTCCATCCTTCGCTCCGTCTCCGACATTCTGATTCTGGAAATCCAAAAGACTTTTGACTTCTTCCGGGCCACCGCCAGCGGCGAGAATATCCAGAGGATTTACCTGGCGGGGGGGACGGCCCGGGTTCCCGGTCTGGTGGACCTGCTCCGGGAGGAATTTGCGATGCCCGTGGAAGAGCTGTATCCGTTCCGGAAAATCGCAATCAATCCCGCGAAGCACAACGAAGAGTTGTTGCGGGAGATGGCGCCGCGCCTGGCCATTTCCGTGGGGCTGGCCCTGAGGAGCTTCGACACACCATGATACGCATTAACCTGCTCGGACAACCGCGGCCGCGAAAGACGCGCACCGGTGGTGCGCCCATGGAAGGCACCTTCCAGGCCATCTTTGTCATCATCGCGCTGGTGGTCGGATTCGGATTCCTCGCGGCTCATTATTATCAGATGAAGTCGCAACAGACCAAACTCCAGGAACAGATCAACAGCATGACCACCGAGCGCACCCGCCTCCAGAGCGTCAAGTCGGAAGTGGACCGCCGCCAGCAGGAGAAGGCGGCGCTCAAGCAGCGCATTGACGTCATCGAACAGTTGCAGCGCAGCCGCACCGGCGGCCAGGAATTTCTGGACGCCCTGGCCAATACCGTAAACCGCGTGGATGAGCTCTGGATGACCAAGGTGACCAAAAAAGGCAATTCCCTCGAGATGGAGGGTGCCGCCGATTCTCTCAACGCCGTGGCCAATTTTATCACCGAGCTCAAGCGCTCCGGCTATTACGACAAGGTTGAAATCAAGGAAACCAAGCAGGACGATATGCACCCTGGCGTCACCACTTTCGTGTTTACTCTGTCGGCGGACTTTACGCTGCCGAACCAGGGGGCTGCCGCCCAGCAAGCCCCGGCAAAGACGGGAAAGAGCTGAAAGGGAGCAGGCGCGATGGCCACCTCAGTCCGCGAATATCCGGCCCCGGTTCAGGCGGTGCTGCTTCTCGCCTTGGCCGCGGCGATCATCTTGGTGGGCGAGTACGTGCCCGGCCTCCCCATAACGGCCGTTCGGCTGGACCGCAACAATTCTCAAGAAAAGCTCGCCAGCGTGCAGAAGGACGTCCAGGCGCTCCAGGTCTACGAACGCCAGAGCGGGCAGCTCCGTGCCGATATCGAGGCCATGCAGAAGGAGCTGGAAACGCTGAAAACCATCGTTCCCGACGAGAAGCAGGAAGACGAGTTCATCAAGGCGCTCAGCG
>DATEQM010000094.1:0-2559 GCA_035272605.1 Candidatus Acidiferrales bacterium
AATTGGCCCCGGACCGTGGAAATGCCCAGATGCTTCACGGCGAATTGCGAGTTAGTATGCGCCGGGTCTACCTGCCAGGTGGTGGTCTGCGCCAGGCAGGGAAGGGAAGCGAAGGCGAGCAGGGCGGCAACGGAAAGCAACTGCTTCATGTGTGTCTCCTTTTTCTGTCAATTCCCGGATGACGTGTTAGAGCCGCGGCACATCCTCCCGGTTGCATCAAATCAAAAAAACGAAATTCGAAAAAAGAAAACCGAAAATCGGGCATCGCGCTCAATGAGGCTGCTCCCGCACGGCTTCGAGCAGGGTGACCAATTGACGCAGCCGCTTGCGGCCCAGGGGGCCCAGGCGCCGCAGGTTGGCCGATTCGAGCGGCCCGTCCACGGCGGCAAGAAGCCTGCGGCCGGCGGGGAGGATGCGGCTGATGACCACGCGGCGGTCTCTTGTCTCGCGCTCCCGTTCGATCAGCGCGCGGGCTTCGAGCCGGTCGAGCAGCCGGGTCATGTCCGGGTCGCGGGTGACCATGCGCGCGGCGATTTCTCCGCAAGGGAGGCCGGCGGGCCCGGTCCCGCGGAGGATGCGCAGCACGTTGAATTGCTCCATGGAGATGGTCCAGGGTTTGAGGGCCTCCTCCATGCCGCGCAGGACGGTCTCCGCGGTGCGGATCAGGTTGACGGCGGCCTCCGCCTCGAGGGAGGGGAAGGGCCGCGACTGCTTGAGCTCGGCGAGGATGCGTCCCGGCATGAACGGATAATACTCGTTGTGAGGAATATTGTCAAGAGGAGTGTTGAGCCGACGGGCCCGCGCTGCCTCAGGGCTTCTGGGTGGGCCGCAGGTCCACCTCGCTCACAAAACTTCCCGGAGCCTGCCGGACGAGCATTTCCACGACGTGGGCCACGTCGTCGGGCTGCAGCATGCGCTGGGGATCTTTGCCCGCGTGCGGCGAGAAATCGGTATGCACCGTTCCCGGACAGACCACGCTCACGCGAATCCCGTAGCCGCGCAGGTCCTCGCCCATCGCGCCGGCCAGGCCGCGCAGTCCCCACTTCGAGGCGCAATACGCCGCCCCGCCCGCGAAGGTGTTCTTGCCCGCCAGGGAGGCCATGTGGATAATGTGGCCGCGTTTTTGCCGGATCATTTGCGGGATCACCTCGCGGCTCATCAGGTAGGCGCCCTTCAGGTTCGTGTCCAGCACGCGGTCCCACTCCGGCTCTTCGATTTCGTGCGCCGGGCGGAACAGGCCCACGCCGGCATTGTTCACCAGGATGGAGGCTTCGCCGATCGCTTCGCGGACGCGGGCCACGAAGTGGCGAACGGAATCGGCGGCGCTCACGTCTGCGGCGGCGCCCATCGCCCTGATCCCCTGGCCGCGGAGCGCGGCGGCGGCGCGCTCCGCAGCTTCCCCGGTACGGGCGCACAGGGCCACTTGCGCTCCCAACTGGCCGAGCCGGCGGGCGATGGCAAATCCGATGCCGCGGCTGCCTCCGGTCACGATGGCGATTTCCTGCGACAAGGGTGAATCGTCATGCATCGGTCACCTCCGGGCAACATAGAATACGCGCCGGGCATCGTAGCATGCCAGAACGCGACCGTTCGGGCCGGTCGGCCGGAGCGGTGAGGGGTGGGGCGGATTTTCTTGCACGCGCCGGAAGCTTTCCATATAATTCGCGCCTTCACGCCGTTCCGGCCGCAGGAGCGCAGCTCCCCGGAGTTGCCCCGGACAGCAGAGTTGGCAGGCGAGCGCACAGGAGGCAGCACCGCATCATGAAGACGAAGCGAACTCGGATGGCGGCGCTGGTGGCGTCGCTGGCTCTGTTGCTGGGGATTGCGGGAGCCGGTGCCGCGGCCGCACATGCGGCCGAACCACAGGCCCAGCAGCCGAAATATACGCGCGCCGAATACGATGCCTATCAGGCCGCGGCAGCGGAAAAGAACCCGCAACAGAAGATCAAGCTGCTCGATGATTTCGTGGCCAAATATCCAACCTCCGCCCTGCTGGCTTTCGTCTACAACGAGTACGTCACGGACTACTACCAACTGCACCAGTGGTCCAAGGACATCGAATATCTGGACAAGTTTCTGACCCTGAGTGACATCAACGAAGGGGCCCGGCTGGCAGCCGAGTTTCAGCGCGCCGCCCTCTTTGAGGCCGCGTACAACGCGAAAGCTCCCGATGCCAAAGAGCAGGCCGCCAAGGCCCGGGACGCGGCGTTCGCCGGACTCAAGGTGCTCGAGGCCTTCCAAAAGCCCGAGCAGATGTCGGACCAGGATTGGGCGACGAAGAAAACCCAATTCACCGTACAGTTCTACAATACCGCGGGCATTGCCTCACTGTACCTCAAGGACTCCAAGCCCGCCGCAGACTACTTCGCCAAGTCTCTGGCCGAGAACGCGCAACAGCCGGCCATCTACTACAGCCTGGGCAGGGCCGATTTCGACGAGACGCCCCCCCAGAGCGTGGATGGCTTCTGGGCTGTAGCCCGCGCGCTCGATGAAAAGTTGCCCGAAGCGGACAAGGTGACCAAGTTTCTGCACGGCAAGATCTACGAATACCAAATCCCC